>PDUC01000033.1 GCA_002747255.1 Acidobacteriota bacterium
GCCGATGATACTGGGGTTTTGAGCCCTGGGAAAGTAGGACACTGCCAGATTCTCTCTAAAAGCCCTTCACCGCAACCTTCGGTGAAGGGCTTTTTTTATTTCTAAGCGACAGCAAGGGAAACAAAAGAAAAATAAGCCAAAAAGACAAGAGCTTCGCAGAGAACGTGTTTTTTAGATCTATACAGAGTTATAGGAAATACGCCCATATCGGAAAATATACAAACTATCTTAAAAAAAATGCTGGACAAACACGCAACTTCCAAACTTTTTCATACTATATTGCCCATATACGCGTGATAGACTGACTATAGGCTGTTTTTTTAAATGGTGTTCTTATAAAATAGGCAGTCTGTAAAGAAAATAGGCATGCGTTACTGTCATGTCATGCCAATCGCAAGAAAGGAGTTGACAATGAAAAAAACAGGTTTATCCCTTCTGTTTATTCTAATTGGTTTTAGTGTAATTGGAGATGATCATATTGTGTACAATCTGCACACTGATGCTGTCGAAATAATGGGGCAAAAGCAGCCTGCAAACGATGTTGAAATTCATCAATGGTTTAACCAGAAATACGCGGCGGTAAATATGCCTGGCCGGAGATCCGTGGTGGATGCAGATAAAAGTATGTGCTACATCATTTTTGAAGATCAAAAAGCCTATTTGGAAATGCCAATGCCGGTTCAGGTAAAAGATTATCTTCCTCCCCAGGTGGCCCAGTATTTATCCGCTCAGAAAATAGTAGTCCGTGTTACAGAGTTAGAT
This sequence comes from Acidobacteriota bacterium, assembly GCA_002747255.1. Lineage (GTDB taxonomy): Bacteria > Acidobacteriota > Holophagae > Acanthopleuribacterales > Acanthopleuribacteraceae. Next base: position 763 of record PDUC01000033.1, read on the forward strand.
GAAACAAAAGACATACTAGGTGTCAAGTGCAAGACCTATCTTGCCAGTTTTGATATGGGAATGACTAAAATAGACATGAAATTTTATGTGAGTGAGGATGTGCCTTTCGACTATTCGACTTACAGAGATAAGTTCGAGGAGCCCATGTTGCGGCTTACCAAGGAAAACCTGGATGATGCAGCCTTTGAAGAGCTCAAAAAAATGAAAGGTTTTCAAATGGGCTATGAAATGACAGCCGATATGATGGGCACAAAAGTCGTATCAAGGTATGAAGCGGTTAAAATTACAAATGAAGATGCTCCAGTGGGCACTTATTTACCTCCCAAGAATTACAAAAAGCTTGAGCAGTTCCCCATGCCAACTCCTCCGGCTATGCCAAGCCAGGACTAGTTTTCAGTATAAGCGGGAGCTCGTCGGTACGATTGTTTACTGTATTGTGCCGATTATCGCAGGGAACTTGAACTGAATAGGGACTAGGTGATGTTTTTTGAGGGATCTGAAAAGAAAGTTGAAATTAAGTTTAAAGACTCAATTGAACCTTTAAGAGGTAAGCATGCATTTTGGAAGAAGGTCGTGGAAAGATCCAATGCAGATATTTTGAGTGTCTTGACCGGCTCTTCTTGTGATGCTTATCTATTGTCCGAGTCGAGTCTTTTTGTCTACGATTATGCCATCATAATGATCACTTGCGGACAAACATCGCTTATTCATGCTGTTCTCAGTATTCTGGATTCCTTACCTAAAAGCAGTGTGGACTTGTTAGTGTACCAGAGGAAGAACGAAATGTTTCCTCAGCTGCAAACGACTTCATTTCAAGAGGATGCTGAAGCTTTAAACAAGGTGATACCCGGAAAATTACTCAGCTATGGTGAGGATCAAGGTAATCAAATTAAGATATTTCACTCCAATCACGAGTATCAACCCGATAAAAAGGATGTCACCCTGGAAGTTCTTATGCACAACTTAGATCTGGATGTATGTCATTTGTTTTATGCGAACAGACAGACACCCGAATCTATTGCGGCTCAATTGAGTTTGAAGTCCCTGCTGCCAGGCTTTCATTCAGATGATTTTCTGTTCAATCCCTGCGGTTATTCCCTGAACGCCATCAACAAGCACGCCTATTACACCTTTCACGTTACACCAGAGCCCACGCATTCTTTTGCCAGTTTTGAAACCAATTACTATTTTGAAAAATCGCCAAATCAGGTGATCAAACAGATTTTGAACCTGTTTAATCCCGGTCACTTCATGGTGGCGCTTTACGAACCGAAAACCAAACATTATCAGCTGGATCTGGGCATTGATCCAAAATCCGACACCATAGAAGAACTTCAATGTGGATATCGCTTCCATTTTTACAATTATGTATGCAGGTGATTTATGCAACTTTGGATAGAAGAACATCACAGAGATTTTTTAATCAATCAATTTCGAGTGAAACAAACGCTTTTCAGTGGCAAGAGCGATTTTCAGCAGGTGGACATTGTAGAAGCTGTCGGTTACGGGCGTATGCTTTTTATTGACGGTCTGGTTATGGTATCGGAACGAGATGAATTCATTTATCACGATATGATTTCACATGTCCCTCTCTTTTCCCATCCCAATCCCCAAAATGTACTTATCATCGGTGGTGGTGACGGTGGTACTTTGAGGGAAGTTTTGCGACATGACGGTATTGAATCGTGTGTGATGGTTGAAATTGATCCGGTAGTTGTCCACGCCTGTAAAGAGTTCTTACCGCAAACCTCATGTAGTATGACTCATCCCAAGGCACAGGTCCTTATTCAGGATGGGATTCAATATGTGAAAGAAACGGATAAGTGTTTTGACCTGGTTCTAGTTGACTCAACAGATCCCATAGGCCCCGCAACACCTCTATTCGGTGAGGATTTTTATCAAAATGTCTTTCGAATTTTAAAACCAAATGGCATTGTGGTGGCTCAGGGTGAGTCGCCCTATTATGAAATGGAGATGCAAAAAGCCATGTTAAGCCGGTTGGCTAAAATCTTTCCTAAAACCGGTATCTATAACTACTCCAACTTAACTTACCCCGGTGCACTGTGGAGTTTTATCTACGGAACAAAAGGACCATCATTGCGATCGGGAGAATTCAAAGGTAAAATAGAGCAATCAGGTATGACCTGTCAATACTACAACCACGGAATTCATACAGCTGCTTTCCAGTTGCCTTCATTCCAAAAGGAACAACTCTCTGAGTGGTTGCGGGATTGACTTTGGAGTTGATATGAAGGAACCAGAAAACAGATTCGAAGTAATCTATGAACTTCAGATTGAGAAAGGCATAAGTGCCTTTAAAGTTGCTGAGGGTATTTGCCTTGAGCAAACCGTTGAGGTTGACCGGTCTCTTGTCTGTAATTCCTTCATTTCAGATGAAGTCGTAGGCCAGATTGTTAAACTGGAACCCCTGGAAATGGGGAAGTACCGATTAAAAGTATCCTACACATGGGATGTCACTGCGGGCAATATCCCACAATTCTTCAATGTGCTTTACGGCAATATCTCCATGAAGCCCAGCATTAAAGTAGTCGACTTCATTGGAGATCACCCCATGTTTCCTGGTCCTCAATATGGCATCCCAGGCCTGAGAAAAATTTTCAGGGAAATGGATCACCCTCTCCTGTGTTCCGCTATTAAACCCATGGGTCACGATGTTCAGTCATTTGCACATATGGCATACAAAATGGCTCTTGGTGGAATCCACATGATTAAAGATGACCACGGTTTGAACGACCAACCCTTCTGCCCTTTTGAGGAACGCGTGGTTAAAGTCTCTGAAGCAGTCAATAAAGCCAATGCGGAAACGGGTGGGAATTGCATGTATATGCCCAATTTTGCGCCTTCACTTGAAAACTTTGATCATCACCTGGACATTCTGAAACGCAATGAAATAAAAGGTATTCTTGTCTCACCGTTTCTCATCGGTCTCGATCAGTTTCGCTACCTGGCCACTCATGAGTCGTTTATCCTCATGGCACACCCCACTTTCTCCGGCGGGTATCTCATGCACGAAAACCACGGCATGAGACCAGGCTTTTTACTTGGCAAGCTTTTTCGATATTTAGGAGCCGATGCATCGATTTACTGCAATATTGGCGGGCGTTTTTCTTTTGACCTCGCAACATGCAAAGATATCAATACTGAACTTTGGTCTGTGCATCCCAGAATAAAATCGGCTTTCCCTGTTCCTGCAGGTGGCATGACAATGAGTAACCTCGGTCAAATGAAGAAGGTGTATGGAAAAGATCTGATTTTCCTGGTCGGCGGAGCCCTGTTACAATCTGAAGATCTAACAAAAGGGGTTAAAGAATTCAGACGATTGGCCTTTGCCGACTAAGTGAGTTTGAGGATGGAACAACTGGATATCAATGGGAATGTGAGTAAAATATTCAAATCAGAAGGAAGGGGTCGTTGGAGGCACATTCAATCGGAACCCTATAAAAGGGAAACTTCCTCCTATAAGAATGTAACGCGTTTTGAATTAATTGGAAAAAGAGGGGAGAGTCCTCTTTTTCACACTCGTTACTTTGAAATAGAATCCGGCGGTTATTCAACTCTGGAAGTACATCAGCATGAACATGTTGTCTATGTTATCAAAGGATCGGGTTCCGTTCGAATTGGATGCCGTGTCCATGTTGTTTCGGTGGGGGATCTCATCTATATAAGCCCGGGTGATGCCCATCAATTCCTGAATCATACAGAGGAGGGAGCTTTTGGCTTTATTTGTATGGTAAACGCAGATCGAGACAAACCTGTTCCGGTAGCGGGAGGAGAGGCCTGCGCAATCTGTGAATAGCACAGCAAATGGATGACCTTGAACAACCTGTTGGTAAGGCATGAAGAGAGCTTTTGTTCAGGAAGCTGGCAGTTTTCTTTTTATTGAAAAAAAGGAGAAATAATTTTGATTGAAATATTGGGAAAAGGCGGATGGCTTCTAATTCCTATTAGTGTTTGCCTGGTTTTATCTCTGGCGATTACCATTGAACGGTTTGTCAATCTCAGGCTGAGTCTCTTTATCTCAGAGGACAGTTTCAGTAGCATACGCAAAGCACTGGCCCGGAATGATTATGACGCGGCTTTGCAGCTCTGTCGTGTGGAAAATAAACTCTTTAACCGACTTGCCGAAACATTGGTTTTCTATCGTGAAACAGATTCCAGTCAGTTGAGACAGTTGATAATGGATCAGTCCCGCCAGGAAAGTGTTGCACTTGAGAGGTTTTTACCTGTGATGAGAACCATCGCGACAGTCGCACCGCTGCTTGGACTACTGGGCACTGTTACAGGCATGATTAAGGTTTTCCAGACACTCTCTCTCGTGGGTGTTTCTCAAGCACAAGGCTTGTCGGGCGGTATTTCGGAGGCTCTTCTAACCACCGCGGCTGGATTAAGTGTTGCCATTCCCACCTTGATTCTTGTGCATTACTTCGAAGGCAAAGCCGAAAGAATAATGCTTCGAGTGGAAAAGGCGCTTATTGAACTCAATCTCATGCTGAGGGGGAAACATGCTCTATCGGAAGAAGCGTGACCGCGGATCGCTTATCGACCTTTCACCGCTGATTGATGTCGTCTTTTTGCTGCTCATTTTCTTTATGGTCTCTACGACCTTTAAAGAAGATTACGGTATGGATTTAACACTTCCTGAAGCCTCTTCTGTGAAACAGCAGGCGCAGGATGATCTCGGACTCTGGGTCAATGAAAGTGGTCAAATATTTGTCAATGGAACACAAGTCAAACTATCCGAACTGGAATCCTACCTGAAAGAAAAAGCAGGAGAAGAGCTGGCGGAGAAAACGGTTACTCTCAATATCGATCGGGGCATTCCACACGGACGGGTTGTCAAAATCATGGATGCGGTAAAAAGTGCCGGAGCTAAAGGGATCGCTTTTTCAGCTAAAGGTGTGCAAAGCAGTTTGGAATAAGGCTTTGGAAACCATCTTTTGGTTCAACCGACTACACCATGTGTTCTTTGTACTGCTTCGGGACAAAGCGGCAGATTACATTGGCATCCATCATTTTGCTTGTTTTTTTTAAAAAAATCCTATAAAAAGCTTGTATTGAGATAGAGGCCTCTCTAAAGCCCCTCTTCTGCCTGTCCAAACCGGTTTCCTGTTTTTTTCTGTCGTACACAAAGTTTTATAAAAAACAGATTAAGAACATGTTTAAAGACTGTTATAATGATTAAGTTGTAGAAAAATGTGTGAATTGGGCATGAGGTTGCTTGCACTGTTACAAACATATCGCGCGTCATGTCAAGTGAGAAACCCAAATTAAAACATAGTCTCTGCAGGCGAGGAGGTCGTTGTGGAACCGTATCATATGGAAGAAATAGCCGGAGTTTTTAAGGCCTTGAGTGAGCAGTCCCGGCTGTTACTCTTGAAGAAATTGATCGACCATCAAAGCTGTACTGTAACTGAGTTAGTTGAATTATCGGGTTTAAGTCAGGCCAATGCCAGCAAACACCTAAAGCTGTTGGCAAATGCAAAATTGGTTTCGTATAAAAGGGAAGGGAATTGTGTTTATTACAAGATAGCCAGCCCCATGGTTGAACAGATTTGCGATATCTGTTGTAATTATCTTGACGAACGCGATGCCGAGACATTAGAAAAGCTCTCTAGAAAAAGATAGTTATTCTTATAATGCACTGTGTGTAAGGTGTTTTAAGGCGGAGTAGCGTGTCTTTTAAGAGAAGAAAAAAGTGTCATCTTGACGTTGTTTCGCCATATCACTGGATAAATACATGCAATTAAACCAGGGAAGAAGAAAGCATAAGTTGCATTTATTCTTTAACTTAATGAAGATAGTCCATTTTGTTTTTGCTAGAGTGTCGGTTTCTGGTGTTGAATTTGCATTGTGAGGTCTGAAAGATAGCACGGATGCTTTTCTGTAAAACGCAGTTGAAAAGGCCCATGTTACAATCAGGCAGAGAACACTCTGCAGAACAGTTCAAGTATTTCTTCAATTAGGTGACCCATGTTGTTTGAGCCTTTCAAATCTGTATTTTATCTTGCAAATCAAGGTAGATTTAGGCATGATTATGATATGTTGATCGCTGAAAGATAGCATAAAGTCAAAGGGGAGATTTTGTATGAAAAAAACAATATTAATATCCATACTATTAATGATGTGCACTGCGGTTTTTGCCCTGGATAACAGGGATAAATTTGTGGCGCAGTTAGTTAATCCGGCTGAGACTGTTGCTGGAGCTGAAGGCTTGTTTGACAGCTATCAATTGGGTGGGGTTCGTACGATTATCAAGAATTTTAATCAAATGCCTCCAGAATTAGCTATGCAGTACGCCTATGCCCTCAGGAATTTAGATTTATTCCGTTTTAGAAACGATATGAACGCCAACTTGCAGAATGCCAAAACGCTCGAACAGAAGGGAATCGCTTTGCTTTTACTGAGTTCTCTGGGCCGAAGAATTGATTCATCCATATTTCAGCAAGTAGCTGAAAATCCCGCAGAGGATATAAAAGTTCGTTTATCTGCAGCTACCTGTCTCTGTGCCATCCAAAACCCCAAGTATTTTGATTTGTTTGCGGAGATAGCAGAGTTGGCAGTATGCGATCCGGAAACAGGTCAGAATAGCTTTATTTACTGTGACTTTTCCAATGTCAGCAAAGGAATGTTTTATTACCTGCTTCCTAAACTGGATAGCAAAACAACAGCTACCAACGGTGTTATCCTGTCGTTGTTGCAAATTGTAAGCCCAGGCAATAGTGATTTTTACACAAAGCTTTTAGATCTCAGAAAGAAAGATTATTACCGCTTGATGATTGATCGGGCAGCACGAGTAGGTGCTGTTGATCTTTTAGACCTTATGAGCAGCAGCAAAAGGGCAAAGAAGCTATGGGATCAAATAAAGGCCGTGCGTCCTGCGGCTGCTATGGTGGCCAAGCACAAAGACCAACTCTTCTGTCAGTCGGATCAGAAGAAATATCCAATTGGTTCACTCATCCCCCGAGTGTTCACCATGAATGGCAAAATGGGGCTTAGTTCGGGAATTGCCATCGTGAAAGTCGATGAGTCGGGTAATGTTAGCATACTGGAAGAACACTCACCTGCAGGTGTCACTGGTGCGTTCAGTTCCATCAGCGGCAAGAAAACCATGGCAGCCAAGCTGGATTTTGTTCCTGTTGAATCCTATTATGTGTTGTACGCACCCAATTGAGTTTTTCATAAAAAAGAGACGATAAATGAAAGAGGTCACCGAATTATCAAGGCTTGGTGACCTTTTTTTATTTTCCTTTAAATGAGTTTCAGCAGCATTGATGTGCTTTTTAGCCCGATAAAATTTTTCCTCCACGGTACTCTGTCTAAGTCTTTGGTATGTCTGAGTATCCCACTCATATTCAACAGCCGTTTTCAGGTTGAATTTTTCTTTAAAATAGACTGGCTAACTTGAATGACCGATTGTATATTTAATACTAAGTGGCTATCTGAAAATGGAAGGTGAATGATTCCAAATTGAGCAGATAAAGCCCATTTTGAGTTGTCGATGTCTCAACCTGTCCGTGGTTTCAGTTCATGCTTGGGTCATGGCTTAATTATTAATTATCTGAAGCCAAGGGCAGCATTGCAACGCAGAGACTTTAACTGCTTAAATTCGGATGAATAGATAACCACGGGAAGTCAAGTCATTTGGCTTCCACGATACCGTCAATTAAAGGAGTTTCACATGACCTCGTTCTGGATACCCAAACATTTAGACTTGAGAATTGCAGCAGAAGTAAAGAACTTTCAAAAGAGTCCAGTCAAAAAGGCTCTTCCTTTCATTACCGTATCGAGATCCTATGGCTGTGATGGAATGGGTTTGGCACAGAAATTAGTTGATGAATTGAACAGGATTGACAGTGGTTGGTATCTGTTTAGTCGGAATATGTTGACCGAGAAAGGGGGTGTCCAGTTGAGTCCGGAACGGCTTGAACAACTGGAGCAATACGGTCATTCCGAATTCCACAGCTACATAAGAGAAGCCCTCTTCGGTATGCCAAACCAGAGAGAGACAGTCGAAAAACTGGGTGAAATAACCTGTCTGCTGGCTCAAGGGGGAAAAGTCGTCTTTTTGGGAGGAGGCGGAGCGCTTTTCACCCGTTCCCTGGAAAATGGTGTGCATGTTCGTTACGATGCCAGTCTTGAATGGCGCGTTCAGAATCACATCAAAAACTGGACCGATAAAGCCACACAGCAATATTGCAATATTCATCAGAAAGTCTTATCGGAAAACAGCGACAGGGAGAGTTTTATTAAAACTTACCTGGGTGAAAATATCTCCAGCTCAGAACACTACGATCTGATATTTAACAATCAAAGGATAGATGTTACTCAGGCGACTTCTCTGATCATTGCACTGTTAAAAGCAAGAGGGTATTTGTCCTGAAGGCTTCAGGTATGGACAGCTCTTCAATTAGCTGTATCCTATTGGCCGCTGGCGGCAGCAGGCGGATGGGAGGTGAGCAGAAAGTCCTTTTGTCTCTGAATCAAATGTCTTTCTTGCACCGAATCGTGACTCAGATTCTTGCCTGTAAACCGGGCCAAATAGTTGTGGTTACGGGTCATCACTCTAAGCGGATTGAAGCCCATTTACAAGCCATGCCGGCTTGGTATGAGCGTTCCAATGCAACAGAAAAAGTGATCGTGTTTAACAGGGTTTGGGAAAGCGGGATGGCATCCTCTATTCAAGCCGGCATGGGAGCTCTTTCCCGCAAGTGTAAAGGTGTCATGATCGCCCTTGGTGATCTTCCATTAATCAGGAATGAAACTTATGGCCGAATTTGCAATCACTTCCTGCGCCATCCGGCAAAAATAATACGGCCTGTATGTGACCAAAAACCCGGACATCCGGTCATCTTTCCGCGAGCGAGGTTTTCTGAGTTGAGTCAGTTAAAGGGAGATAAAGGCGGGAGTCAACTGTTCAGCGAACATGACCATGAGCTGTTGTTGGTTCCAGTAAATGATCCTGGTATTTATCGTGATATCGACTCATGGCAAGACTGGCAACTTTTATCCGTTGATGGACTCCAGTCTTAACCCTCGTACTCTTTCTCGGATAAGTTGAGCCATTTTAATGGCTATCTTGTATCCAAACAGCCAATCCTGATGAAAAAAGTGTTCCAGTTTCCGTGAATCAACGGCAATAACCTGGCATCGTGTTTGGGCCAAGGCGGCCGCATTGGTGAAATAGGGTGGTACCAGAGACGTCCATCCAAAAACATCTTCTCTACCCAGGTTTGCAACTGAAACGTATTTCTTGGGGTAGTCTTTTGTTTGGGCTTCATTGCCGGCAGCTTCTGAATCTGGCACTTCCATACAGATATTAACATGCCCTCTTTCAATAAGATAAAAATAATCTAACTGATCACCACTTTGGAAGAAAAGATAGCCTTCTTCGATTTCCAGCTCTTGTGCAAGTGATGCAATTTTCTCCACTTGAGGCAAAGTCAATCCACTGAAAAAAGAATGTGTTCTGGTTTTATCGGTAGAAATCATCAATAGACCTCCTGTTTTTGGGCTGCATCATCAACTATGTATCGGATTTTAATAAAAAGGGAGTGAGAGTTAGATCCCTGTTGACGTTGTTTCCAAATGAAACATAATCGTTTTTCTCATAAGATTCAAGGTCATTTATAACTAAACAGGGGTGCGCCATCTTCAATATGCCATAGCTATTGTCATGAACTATTTCCCTCGACTTGAAGAACAACCTTGAAAAGTCTGCCTTAATACAATTATAATTTATCATCCTGTCAAGGGAAAAATTTAGCCAGCTAAAGGTTTAAAAAATAAGGAGAAAGAGTATGGCAAAAATAACGGATATCGAAGGAATTGGGCCTGCAAATGCCGAAAAACTAAAGGCTGCAGGGGTAAACACATTAGAAGGGCTGTTAAAACTGGGTTGTGAGAAAAAAGGCCGCAAAGGAATATCAGAAAAAGCGGGTATCGACGAAAAGACCATTCTCAATTGGGTGAATCGCGCTGACCTTACTCGCATTAAGGGTGTAAGTACTCAATATGCTGACTTACTGAAGTTTGCAGGTGTCGATACGGTACCCGAGCTGGCTCAGAGAAATGCCGCTAATCTGACAGCCAAAATGATTGAAGTGAACACAGCGAAAAAACTGGTGCGCAAATTGCCAACTGAATCTCAAGTTACAAACTGGGTTGCTCAAGCCAAAGAATTGCCCAGGATTATCAAACACTGATCTGTTTTACCAATTGAAATGTTAAAAGGCACCTCTTGGGTGCCTTTTTTCGTTGGACAAGATCGCTTACTTGCCTTTTTTTATGGTCATATCGAGTCCAAGGTCTTTCATGTTCTTCATGTTCTGGAGCATCATGAACTGCTTAAAATCCAAGTCTGCGCTTCCGTTTTGATTGTCGGAGCCACCGCCCATATAAACCGAGGGGACTTGACGTTTTGCGAAAGCGGATGCCCAGACTTTTTGGGCTTCCACATAGGTCTCGAGCTTCTGTGCCAGAGCACCATCGGCTGCCAGAACCAGAGCTTTTCTTTTAGCCTCACCTTCACCGAGAAGAATTTGTCTCTGTTTCTCTTCTGCTGCGGCCAGCTTTTCAAGTTTCGCGACTTCCAGCTTTTTTTGAGCATCCAGTTCGGCAACTTCTTTCAGCTTTTCAGCATCGACCACGGCTCTTATTTTTTCCTGTTCCTTTTCATAGCGGGCTTTCATAACTTGAGCTTTACCCTGCTCTTCCGCTGTCTTCGCTTCCTGTTTGGCGCGTTCCGCTTCAGCCCGGGCTGTGGCAACAGCCATTAGGGCTTCCTGTTGAGTGGCGATCTGTTTGCGAACTTTGTCAGCATAGACAAAACTCTTGATCTCGAAATTGGCCAGGGAAATGCCCGACCCTTCCAGGGGATTTCTCTGATAAATAGGGTTGCCACTAGCATCCCTCTTGATTATTTTGGCGAGTTTAATGGTGCTTTTTCCCGTAATGGGATCAATCGTTTCTTTCTCAATCTCTTCCGTCTCGTACAAACCATTCTGGATTTGATCCCAGGTCCATGTTATGTAATTCTGACGTTTTTCACTGTAGCTTTCTCGGGCGGTCATGAGGTTGGCTGTCATCCGCATGGCATTCCTTGCCACAGGCAGGATGAGCTTGTGCTCCATTTCTCTGTAGCTCCTGAAACCCATCACCGTGATGAGATCGATGGCTTCTTTTTCGGTTGAGGGTAAGATGACACGCAGTGTACCGGAGATACTGCAGAGTGAGCCGTCATTAAAGCGAACTTCAATCGATTCATCGTATCTTCCACCTTCATCTGAGTCTGCCGTAAAGAAAAATGTCTCGGCCTTTGGCCAAACGGTGATATCTCCAAAAAGCTGGAGCCAAACTCCCGGTGTCATTTTAGCGGACATGTTACCTGTAATAGCCGCCTGTCTAACCTGATAGGTTCCTTTTTCGACTGTGTCGATGAGTTGAGGTCCTATACTGATTAAAATCAGCAAGACGATGATGGCCGACATAAAGCGACCAAACTTTTTCATAACGATACCGCCGTCGATGTTCATTTTCTGATTATTCTGTTCAAGCATGTTTTTCCTCCTTGCAAAAAGTTGATATACACAATCAAAACAAGAATAGTGCCAGAGATAGTGCTTTGCAAGTTTAATTTTTAGAGCGTTTTAGCAATAAACGCTTCGCAGTTCTAACTGATAGAAAAGACTGGATATGAGTACTTAGTCGCAGTCTGTTTCATAGTTGACGGTAAAACGGCTAAAACAGATCCATTCTTACTTTATTGTTGCAGGTCGGTATCAGTGTATTGCAAACAGTGATACCGATCCGGGGTTGCTGTGCCCTTTAGACTTTAACGATATCCAGAACAACAGCTTTGTCGTTGACATCCCATTCTTTTGATTCGTCACTGACAAAAGACTCTTCATTCAAGCTGACACAGAGCGTTTCTCTTTTTATGTAGTCACCAAACAAAGCGATGCATTTTGATAAGTGAGCATCGTCTTTTTCCTTCCATGTGACTTTCAACTTAATTCGATCTTCAACTCTGTAGCCAACATCTTTTCTGAAGTTTTGAATGCGGTTGACCAGCTCTCTTGCATCGCCTTCCAGCAGGAGTTCTTCTGTGAGCAGTGTGTCGAGGGCGATGGTAATGCCATCTTCACTTGATACCACTTGTCCTGCCTTCTCCTTGCGGTCAATCAGGAAATCATCGGTTGTCAACACATGACCTTTCAGCTCAATTTGACCGGTGTCGATGAGGGTGACGATATCGTCATGGCTCATATCGCGGATAGCGGGATTGAGGACGCGCAGTGATTTTCCAAGACGAGGACCCAGTACCTTCAAATTGGGCCGAACGGAATAGTCGACCAGTTCTGTTTCATCGTGCATGTAGTCGATTTGTTTGATGTTCAGCTCTTCAAGTACGATATCTCTCATATCTTTGAGGGCTTCTTTCTGATCATCGTTAACGACCGTTTTCAATGAGGACAGAGGCTGTCTGATCTTCAAATTGTGTTTAGCACGCAGTGACCGGCCCTGTGAAACTAAAATGCGAACATAGTGCATTTCCTTTTCAATTTGAGAATCAATCCATTCCTCTACGGGTTTTGGATAATCACAGAGATGCACACTTGGCTTACCCGACTTGAGGTTGCCTGTCAGATTTCGGTAGATTGCCTCGCTGATAAAGGGCAGGAAAGGGGCCATGACCTTGGAAAATTCAACCAGCACATAATACAGTGTGTTGTAGGCGTGTTGTTTGTCTGCATCGTTTTCAGCCCGCCAGAACCGTCGTCTGGAGCGCCGGATGTACCAGTTTGTGAGCAGGTCGGTAAAGTGCTCAAGCTCGGGAATAACCTTGTAGAGATAGGAACCCTCCATGTGCTTGGTTACTCGTTTCACAAGTGTCTGGAATCTCGAGACGATCCAACGATCCAGTTTATGATTGGAAGGTTGATAAGTTGCGCCAGGCTCAAACCTGTCCAGCTTGGCATAGGTTACAAAGAACCCGTAGGCATTGTAAAAAGGTGAGAGCATGTTTCTGAAAACCTGTTCAATGCCCTCTCGCTGGAATCGCACCGGTTCTGCTCTTACGACAGGTGAATCGATCAAGTAGGCACGCAGACAATCGGCTCCGTACTCTTCGATGATTTCCAGGGGATCGGGATAGTTCTTTTTCGACTTGGACATTTTCTGCCCATCTTCGGCCAGGATAATGCCATTGACAACGACGTTCTTGAAAGCGGGTTTATCAAAGAGAGCTGCTGAAAGAACCGTCAGGGTGTAGAACCAGCCGCGTGTTTGGTCGAGACCTTCCGCGATAAAATCTGCAGGGAAGGTGGCTTCAAATTCCTCCTTGTGTTCAAAGGGGTAGTGGTTCTGTGAATAGGGCATGGATCCCGATTCAAACCAGCAGTCGAACACCTCTGAAATTCTCTTGTAGGTTTTTCCGTCTTTTTCAAACGTAATACAATCGATAAAGTGAGAATGAAGGTCGGTGATGGTCTGGCCCGATAGTTCTTCTAGTTCCCTGGTGGAGCCAACGGCAATCATATCGCCTGTTTCTTCGCATCTCCAGATGGGGATAGGCGTTCCCCAATAGCGATTTCTGGAAATGTTCCAGTCTCTTGCCTGTTCTAACCAATTGCCGAATCTCTTCTTGCCGACAGCTTCAGGGACCCAGTGGATTTGTTCGTTTGCTGCTAAAAGTTTGTCACGAATATCCTCCACTCGCACAAACCAGGTGGTAATGGCTTTGTAGATGAGCGGTGTTTCGGATCGCCAGCAGAAGGGGTAGTTGTGCTGAATCGTACCCTGATGAATCAGTTTGCCTTCCTCTTTCAGTCTGTTGATAATTTGTTTATCGGCGTCTTTGACGTGCATTCCTTTGTAGTCTGTGACAGTGTCTGTAAAACGCCCTTCCATATCAACAGGGTCTACCAGAGGGATGTGGTATTGCTTGCAGATCATGAAATCCTCTTCACCAAAGGCAGGTGCCATGTGAACAATTCCCGTTCCGTCTTCATCGGTCGCGTGTTCGGAAGCAATCACTTTAAAGGAATTTTCATTGTCTTTGAAGTAGGGGAACAGGGGTTCGTAGGGCCGGTCGACCAGCTTTGATCCCTTGACGGTTTCAAGAACGGTAAGCTCGGTCTTTAAAAGACTCTCATAGTGCGCGCGTCTTCCCGCTGCCAGGATATATTGATCGCCTGTCAGCTTGCATCGAACCAGGTTGTAATCCAGGTTGGCACCTACAGCAAGCGCGAGGTTGGAAGGGAGTGTCCACGGCGTGGTGGTCCAGGCCAGGAAGTAGGTGTTTTCACGGTCCAGAGCTTTAAACCTGAGAGTGATAGCCGGATCCTGTACACTTTTATAATTCATGTTGGCTTCAAAGTTTGAAAGGGGAGTGGAGAGCTTCCAGGAGAACGGCATGACGCGATGACCTTCATACACCAGACCTTTGTCCCAAAGCTGTTTAAATGCCCACCAAATGGACTCCATGAAACCCTTGTCCATAGTGCGGTAACCGTTCTTGAAGTCGACCCATCTGCCCGTTCGTTTGACGATGTGCTCCCATTCGGAGGTGTATTTCAGGACGATGGAGCGACAGTATTCGTTAAATTTACCAACACCGTACTTCTCAATTTCGTATTTTCCGCTTAGGTTCAGACCCTCGAGTTTATTCAAATCCTTGGCGGCTTCGTTCTCAACGGGCAAACCGTGGCAATCCCATCCGAAAACTCTGGGCACATAACGGCCTTGCATGGTCCAGTACCTGGGAACGATGTCTTTAATGGTTCCGGCGAGTAGGTGCCCATAGTGGGGGAGGCCTGTGGCAAAAGGAGGGCCATCGTAGAAAATATAGGGTTTGGCATCGACCCTTTGTTCCAGAGACTTTTCAAAAATTTTTTCTTTTTCCCAGAATTTGAGAATATCTTTTTCCATTTCTGAAAAATTAGCTTTTGGGTTCACTTCTTTAAACATGCCATAACTCCTGAATGGACGTCGTGTGGCAGACGTCGCCGGGGCTCGAAATAGACTGAGCCGTAAAATACAAAGCCTCAACTTACTGGATTTTCATTCACTTGTAAAGACTGATTTTTATTATTCCAATTTACCCTTTGCATTTCATAAAACCCAATGGCGTTTTTCAAATACCCAGGGTTCATTGATTGAAAAAGACGGTGAACACAGTGAATTGTAAGCAGGACCTCTCTGATAACTCTTTCTACTTAAAAGGAGTTCAAAATGGTATAGTAGTTGTGATTGAATGAAAGAACGCACTGCTTAACTGTTTAACACAAGCCCCAATGGGAGTCCTGAACAGCGGCCGTGTTGTTTTTATACATCTCAAAGGATACCCGGTTGTACTCCGGGGCTGTAGTCCTTTACGTAATGAACAATTGTGGGGTTGAATGATGATAAAGAAAATGGCTGTCTTGTTGTTGCTGTCTCTTTGTTTTTTCTCTTGTAATCGCGAACAGACTGAGCAAAAAGAAGAGGAAATCAAGTTACCTGAAACATCACCTTATGTTTCCAAGTTAAACCAATTCAAGAAAATGGAAATGGAACTGGATTTCACTAATTTGAGACCATCAGAACGGGAAGTGTTACACAAACTTGTGCTGGTTGCTCAAATTCTGGATCAAATTTATCTCAAACAGGTTTCCATCCACAACGAAGCAGTCAGGAAAGAAATTGAGCAGGGAAATGATCCGTACAAAGCAGATTTGTTAGCGCTGTTCGACCTGCACTTTGGTCCCTGGGATACACTGGATGAAAACAAACCCTTCTACGGCGAAAAGGAGAAACCCAAAGGCGCAGGCGTTTATCCCGAAGATATGACCAAGGAAGAATTCAATCAGTGGATTGCAGATCATCCGGAAGATGAAGAGGCCTTTAAGAGTCTCTACACGGTCATTGTTCGAACAGACGATGGAGGATTGAAAGCTGTTCCTTACAGTGAGTTTTACGCTGAAGAAATTGAGCAGGTTGCTGTGTTGTTAGAGCAGGCTGCGGCTATTACAGAAGACGATGTTCTTAAAAAGTTCCTTAAACTGAGAGCCGAATCGTTTCGCACAGACCAGTACCGTCAATCGGAAATGGCCTGGATGGATCTGAATGGAAACATTGAAGTGGCTGTGGGACCTTACGAGGTGTACACCGATGAGTTGATGGGTCTCAAAACGTTTTTTGAAACATTCATTACCATCAGAAACCCCGAGGAGAGTGCCAAACTGGACAAATACAAAGGCTACCTGGGTGATCTTGAGAGGAATTTACCTCTTCCCGACCAGCACAAAAACATGAACAGGGGTTCCCAATCGCCCCTGGCAGTTGTCGATCAGGTTCTCGGTGGTGGAGATTGCAAGCCCGCGGTTCAGACTATTGCCTTCAATCTCCCCAACGATGAGTACGTCCGGGAAAAGAAAGGCTCGAAAAAAGTGCTTCTCAAAAACGTGATGAAAGCAAAATTTGAAGCTATTCTCGAACCCATGGCTGATTTCATTCTCGATGAATCCCAAAGGGCTCTGCTCGATTTTGAATACTTCTTCCTCGAAGTGTTGTTCCACGAAATGTCGCATGGTCTGGGACCAGGCACCATTCAAAAAGACGGTCAGCAAACCACCGTTTCGGCCTGCCTGCAGGAGACTTACAGTAAAATTGAAGAGGGAAAAGCCGATATCATGGGGATGTACAATATTTTCTTTATGATGGAAAAAGGTGAAATTCCCGTTCAGGATAAACAGAAACTGATGGCCACTTATTTTGCCGGACTGTTTCGCTCCATGCGATTTGGCATCCACGAAGCACACGGCGGCGGAGCCGCATTTCAGTATATGTACCTGAAGGAAAAGGGTGCCTTTTCCTATGATGAAAAGACGGGAAAATTTATCATCGATTTTGACGTCATGGAAAAAGCCACCACTGATCTTCTGAACGAGGTTCTCATGATCCAGGCCATGGGGGATTATCAGGCATCGGTTGATTTCCTTGAAAAATACGCGGTTTACGCACCTGAAGTGAAAGCCACCATTGCGAAAACGAAGCAAATTCCAGTTGATATCAAACCCATTTATCCCTCTCTCTGACTGTCCGTAACAAGAACAACGGCGAAGAATGAAATAGGTCACAGTGACCGCGCGCACCGCAAATGATATTGGAGGATACAATGATAGAAGGCAAGTTCAAAGCCCATATAGAGGAATTACAGAAACGATACGAAGACATATTCAGTGAGTTATCCGAACAGGGTACGGTACTCGATGGCGTGATGATCCATTCGGGAGTTGAAGATATCTACTTTCAAGACGACAATCACATGCCCTTCAAAGCCTATGCTCACTTTCTGCACTGGGTTCCCGTCTCCAGATCCGATCAGGCTGTCCTGATCCAGCCTGGCAAAAAGCCCGTCTATTACCAGGTGATTCCAAGGGATTTCTGGTACGACCAAAGCGTTAGCGTAGAGCCATGGTGGGCGGACTGTTTTGATCTTGTTGAATTGGAGAGGAGTTCAGAAATAATCGATCATCTGCCCCAATCGCGTCGACTGGCTTTTCTGGGAAGAGCTACCGATTTTGCCGGTCAAATGGGCTTGGCGAGTCCGTACTGGAACCTGCCCGCGTTGTTGCACCGTGTCAACTGGCAGCGAGCCTATAAAACCGAATATGAAATTGCCTGCATGCGCAAGGCCAATGAACTTGCTGTGGCATCCCATCAAGCTGCAAAAGAGTGCTTTCTCGCGGGCGGAAGTGAGTTGGACATCCACCTGGCTTATCTGCAAAAGTCCAAAATGATGGAGTATCAGTCGCCCTATATGAATATCGTGGCATTGGATAGGAACTCGGCCATCCTGCACTATCAGTACAAGGGAACTCAGCCCAGCCATGAGAGTCAGGTCATGCTGATCGATGCGGGCTCGACTTGTAACTTCTACGGTTCCGACCTCACACGAACTTACGCGCGTGAATCCGCGCATCCGGTTTTCAAGAAACTCATCGATGCAGTCGACCGCATACAGCTCGACCTGGTGGCTGAAGTGAAGCCTGGGCGACCCTATCTTCACATTCATTTAAAAGCTCATGAAATGATACTGGATGCTCTGCTAGAGCATGGCCTGGTGTTCGGTGATCGAGCTGAACTGGAGAAACACAGGGTTTCTCACCTCTTCTTCCCGCACGGCATAGGGCATATTCTGGGATTGCAGGTTCATGATGTGGGAGGTCATTATGCCGATCCAGGCGGGAAGTTAAAGTCTCCACCCGAAGACCATCCATTCTTGCGGCTCACAAGAACCATGGACCCCGGGATGACGTTCACCATTGAACCCGGACTCTACTTCATTCCCGTGCTCCTGAACCCCGAAAGACAAACCAAAAGAGGCTCTTACCTGAACTGGTCCTTAATTGATGAGCTGATTCCCCTGGGCGGTATCAGAATTGAAGACAATATCCTGGTTACAGAAACAGGTGCCGAGAACCTTACCCGGTAAAAGTACTGCGAAATAGTTGTTTGCGCTCTGTTTGCCGATTTGTTTCTGCACGATGAAGCAAAAAGGCAGGCAGAGCTCCGTTTGAGATGATTAAACTTATTTTTTTATTTGTGTATTTTTTTTAAAACCACTTTTGGGCATTCAACCTGGTATGACAACACAAGGTTTACAAAAAAAAAGTCCATGTCCACAGACTTGGACTTTTACATACAAATAAAGTAAAATAGTGAAATCAAAGTCGGGTCTGGAGGGGAATATGCGTTCATGGATTCTATTGTCACTCGTTATTGGAATGCTCGTAGGTTGTTCAAAAGAAGATGCATACGATAAGATCCGGAAACTGGAAACAGAAGGAAAGGCGGTTGAAGCAAAACAGCTTTTTGAATCCTTTCTGGCTGAGAATGAGGACAAGGCTCTGGAGAGATCCTATATTCAATTCCTCTTTGACAATAAATTCTATTTAGATTTCAATCGGGAAGCTAACCGTTATTTACTTCAAAATCCAAACGATTTAACCATAAAAAATCTCAACTTCAGGTATTACGCCATTCTGGCTGAAAATGCTGAGAGACAGGGCGATTACGATCAGGCTTTAACCTATATCGTCAACAACCTGCTTTCCCGCGATTACGAAGATCACCAATACTGGGAGCTTCAGCAGAGTAACGTTCTTCGAAAATGGTATGCGCAAGAAAAGAGTAAGGAAGAAAATACAATCGGGAAAAAATACGTCATGAGTCAGATGATATCTCTCGGACTTGAAAATTTAGCGAAATCTCTCGACCCTGAACTTTATGAAGCAATGAATTTGAACCCGGCAACAGAAGAATTTCAAAAAAAATAAACCTCCTTTTGTTTGTCCTGTCTATGAGGTAAGTAACATGGAGGAAAATGGAAAAGGTTTTTCACTTTCCGCATATGCAGCCCGGACTGGAATTAAAGAAGTTACTTTGACTGATTTAAATAGCATAAAAGGAGGACAACATGATCGGAATATCATGGTTGTTGTTGGTTCTTTCTCTCAATGAAACACAAACAGGAATGAAGCAGGATCTTAAATTTGTCGGGCGAGAAATTCGGGCCCAAAAGGCCGTTGAGTGTGTCCGTGTTTTAAAGCTGACAGACAAACAGCTCTGTCAGCTTAAAACCATGAAAGAAGCCGTTGATAGTCTGAAAACTGACCATAAAAAACAGGTCAACAAGAAAAAAGCAGAGGCCGCATTGGTCATTAAAGAGATCCGAGCGGCTTATGATAAAGGTGAACAGCCAACTTCTGAAGTGCTGGATGAATTGAAATCCATTCGTCGACAGCGAGCTCAATTAAAAAAGAAATTCAGGATGCAATTGAAGCTGGCGACGTTGGGATTGAATGATCTTCTGACCCCAGAACAGAAGAAGCGTTTTGCCAGGGTATTCCCCAACAGGAACCGCAATCAAAAGCGCCATCTCAAGAGAAGACGGAATAGGTCGCGTTTGCTTTTAAGCGATGCTTTCATAGCCGCTCACGGTGTCTGAAGCCACAGCTCTTTACCCAAACAATGACATGCAGATCCCAATATCATGAGGTCTGCATGTTTTGTCATTGCTGATGGAAGAAGCGTCGTAACAGTTTGGTTGATTGTTTAACGATAAACGCACCACGTAACTGAAAGTAAAAGACCTGCAAGTGCGGCTCTTACTCAATTGATAACACTCCAGGCCGGACTGAAAACAAATTCCGATCAATATGAGCAGTGTAAACGGGTGTTCATTAGCGGTTATAAATAGATGGTTTTAAGGGGCAAAAGAAACAATGCGCCTTTCCAACCCTGAAAATACTATTTAAAATCTTGGAACTTTGCCTTTACCCTAATTCCACTCCCACTCCCGGTTTTCCAATAGACCTTTTAAGAGCAAACTGTTTCGGGTTTTCCCGACATCGTGAACGCGGTGAATGGCCACTTCGGGAAAGGGCAGAAGGGCGCTGGCGGTTGCCGTTAAGGGGTCTCTTTCAGATACATCCAAGTTGAAACAGTGTTTCATCCACGACTTTCGGCTCAAACCCATCAGAATGGGACAGTCCAGTTGGTTTGCCATTTTTTTCAAATGGGTCATCAAAAGGATGCATTGTTCAGGTGTCTTCCCGAAACCAATGCCCGGGTCAAAAATGAGCCGCTCTTTCTGAATGCCGTTTTGCACAAAGGCATTTTTGATTTCCAGCAGGGAGGCACACACTTCTTCTGTGACATTCCCGTAACCTGTCTGCTCCTGCATGGTTTTGGGGCGTGCCTTCATGTGCATGCCTATATAGCCCGCCTGGTTTTCTTGCAGAAGACTTAACATCTTCCCGTAATCCAGACTGCCGGAAACGTGATTGATGATGTCTACTCCCGCCCCAATGGCTTCACGGGCGACAGCCTCCTTTTGAGTGTCGATGGAGAGGGGGCGGTCGGTGAGGTTCTTCAGGGCCTGAATGATTGGCATAACGCGATCCAGTTCTTGCTGAACCGAGATGGAGTCCGATCCAGGCCGCGTGCTTTCTCCGCCAATATCCAGCAGATCGGCTCCTTCCTCCAGCTGCCTTTGTGCCAGTTGAATAGCTTCCTGCGGCGAATCGATACCTCCGGAAAAACTGTCGGGCGTGACATTGACGATACCCATAATTAAAGGTCTCTTGCTTAAGTCGATGGTTTTTGAATGGCAGATCCACTTCATTGTTTTCTCCTGTTGGGTATACTGTTTGCACAAAAAAAGGGTTCCAGTTTCTGACTGGCTGTTTGCCTGCTGTAGGTGTCGTGGTAGGCCTGAAAAGCTCTTAGTCCCATGGTCTTGGCTTCCTCCGGGTTTTCCATAAGCCGTTTCATGGCTTTGACCAGTTCATCGGGCTCATTGGGGTTGACGACGTAGCCACATTGGTGTTCCTGTACAGTGAGAGCCACTTCTGTTCCTTCAGGTACATAAGCGAGAATGGGTCTTTTCGCAGCCATAATTCCGTACAGCTTACAGGGAACGGCGATTCCTTTCAGTTTGGGTTTCATGGAAATGAGGCTGACGTGGCAGGCTGTTAGCGAGTGCGACAGCAATTCGCGGGGCAGATAATCCATAAACGCGATGTGATCATATCCCTCAGCCAGTTTTTCAGCAGCAGCTCTGCCTTTACCGTTTCCGATGAAAAGAAAGTGCCCACGGGTATCTTTGAGTTCGATTGCGGCTGTTACCAAAGCTTCGACATCGTGCCAAATACCCATATTGCCCGAGTACTGAAATACAAACTTGTCTGAAAGGTTCCATTTCTCAAGTAGGGGATGGTGTTCGGTTGGAAGGGGTTCTTTTGGCTCAATGGCACTCCAATGGGGTAGATAGTGGATTTGACCTTTTTCAATGGCATAGTTTTCTTCCAGCAGCTTCATCATATCGCGACCGATGGTCATCAATCCGCTTGCTCGATGAATGGCCTTTTTATTAAACAAAAACCAAAGCTTTGCAATCAAACTGCTGCTTTTTAACCTGTTAATTTGAATCAGACCTTCGGGATAGAGATCCAGGAAAACGACTTGATAGTGCACTTTCCTGATCAGACTGGTCAACCAGAGAATGTGAAGATTGAAGGGCGGATTGGTGGTGGCCGTGACCAGGGTGTTTTTAGGCAAAGTCAGGCAGACCAGAAAGGCGTGAAGCTGAAACGAAAGATGTCCGAGAAAATGGTGAAGTCGGTTCTTTTTGTAGGAAACTCTTAAGCCCAGCCGTCTGATTTTCAGACCTTCCTGGGTTTCTTTTCGCGGAATTTCTTTGAGGTTGGCACATCCGAGTGATGGGTACCCGCACAGCACGTCAACATCTCTTGCTCGCGCGTAGCTTCTGATGAGCGGCGAGAACAGTTGGCTGGTTGCACTTGTGTCGGGTTCAAAGACCTGACACAGAAATACAAGTTTTCCAGGCTGGTTCTCTTTTGTTTTATCGCCTCTGGACTTAAACATCTGACGGTCCACTGGAGGCTGTTTCATCTGTAACCAGGTCGATGATCTGGTTTTGAACCAGGGAATAATAGGTTCCGCTTTTGTCTTGCATTAATTCCCGATGGGTACCGGATTGCAGGGTTCTTCCCCGATCCAGAACGAAAACCCGGCTGGCATCCTTGACTGTCGAGAGTCTGTGAGCAATGATCAGGGTCGTTCTCGATTGCATGAGTTTGGTCAGGGCTTCCTTGACCAGGCTTTCCGAATGCGAATCAAGGGCACTGGTTGCCTCATCTAAAATGAGGATTGCCGGATCTTTCAAAATGGCGCGGGCAATGGCGATTCTCTGCTTTTGTCCTCCGGAGAGTTTAATGCCTCTTTCACCAACCATGGTTTCAAAACCTTCGGGAAACTGATCGATAAACTCCATGGCGTTTGCTTCACGAGCTGCCTGAAGGACTTCAGACTCAGAAGCGTTGGGATTGCCGTAGCGAATGTTGTTCATAATGGTGGTGGAAAACAAAACGGGTTCCTGATCTACCAGACCGATGTGTTTTTTTCTCAACCAACTCATGTTGTAAGAGCTGAGTTCGGTGTTATCCAGCAAAATTTCCCCTTGATCCGGTTTGTAAAAACCGAGCAACAGCCTTGAGACGGTGGATTTCCCGCTTCCCGACGGCCCCACCAGCGCGATACTTTCACCGGTGTGGATTTCAAATGAGACGTCATTCAATACGTGAAGATCATCTCTGGACGGATAGGTGAACCCCACGTGCTTGAACTGAATGTTTCCCTTGCAGGTTTTTTGTTTTAACTTCCCGCTGTCATCGGTTTTGCTGGAGTCCAGTATTTCAAACACTCTTTCGGCGGCTCCGCCCGCGCGCATGAAATCGGTCCAGAGGCTCCCCAGGGTCGCCAGGGAGAAGGCGACGATGACCGTGTAGAGGATAAAGGAGGTCAAGGCACCAATGGTCATCTGTCCTGTAAACACCAGTCGTCCACCGTACCAGAGGACCAGCGCGATAATGGCAAAACCGGCAAAGGTGGTGATGCCTTGAAAAATGGCGATGTGGCCCATTCTTTTGCGGGCTTCAAGAAGGGCTTTTCTGAGGGCTTTTGAATAGCGTTTTTCTTCATGAGGCTCTGCAGAAAACGATCGAACGGTGCGGATACTGCTGATGGTTTCTTCGGCTATTTGATTGGCCTTAGCCAGAGCGTCCTGCGATTTTCGGGCTGTTCTCCTGATGCGCTTGCCAAAATAGACAGTACCCAGCGCGACCGGAGGAACCAGAACTAAAATCAGCAGGGAGAGTTGAACGGAGTGAATCAGCAGTAAAACAGTGCCCCCGACAGCCATGATGATGTTTCTCAAAACCATGGATATATTGACAGTTACCGTGTTTTGAATCACTGTTGTATCGGTGGTGATTCGGCTCAGGAGTTCGCCTGTCAGGTTGGTATCAAAAAACGCGATCTCCCTATTTACGATGGCCTGATAGAGGCGGCTCCTCAGGTTGTTGACGATTTTTTCACCGGTGTAGGTGTAGATGAAGTATCTCAAACTGACAGCCACACCCTGAACAGCGAAAATGAGCAGGAGCCAGAAAGCCGTTTGATTGATCTTCTGAATATCCTGATTTTCAAGGGCCTGGTCAATGACAAGGCGAATGGCTTGCGGGTAGACCAGAGTCGTGAGGCTGCCAATGACGAGGAAAAGGGTTCCGGCCAGGAGCCAGCGCCACTCGGGTAGGGCCAATTCAAAGAGCCGTTTGAAAGGAGGAATCCTGGACTCCATTATTTTTGCTTCTTTATTGCCCATTCTCTTATGGTATCACTGATGTATTGATAGGTGTCGGATAAAACCGCCTCCAAATTGACGTCATCCAGGGTGATGGGTGCCGGCCCGAGCTTCTTGACCAGCGTATCGGGTAGAGCAGGGGAGAGCGGATCCAATTTGGATTGAACTTTGTCTGAATGTGGAGCATTCCAGAAGGGCTTGACTTCCTTTGGCAGGATTTTCTTTTTGGGGATACCAGACATCTGTTGATCCAATTTGGGTCGTCCTTTTTTCCAGAAGTACTGCAGAAAATCCAGGATCTGGCTTTTTGTGCGCCCGCGGAGCGTAAAGATAAGGAAGGGATCCAGGTCAAAGTGCTGTGCCAGGATGTAGTAGGTAGCGGCAATGTGTTTACAGGGGTTCTTTTCGTCCTGACAATCACAGTGACTGCGCAGTTGTTTCACATGGGATGGGAAAAGACCTATTCTGGAGGCATGAAAAACTTCATCAACGGATTCGGGCATGCGATCCTGAAGCATTTCAATGACAAAAATGGCGCGTTTCGCAATATCGTAACTGATTTTTTTCCAGGTGTTTTCCGGAATAGGTTCAATGCTGATGGAGACAACGTAAGGCGTTTTTCGCGAGCCATTGACCAGTGAAGTAACCTGACCAGGGGCAAGCGAGATTCTCTGAACACGACCTTCTTTGGCGTATTCACGACCCCGGATGAGACGGTTGCCGAGTTTCAATGTCTCCAGCGTGTGGATAAACTTCTGGGACCACCACGTTTTCTGGGCTGCAGGGGGATTTCCGGAAAGCGAAATGGAAACAGACTTCTTACTGGAGTCTGTTCGGTTTTGAGAGTGATTGGACAGGTTACCCAAATTTGAAGATGCGTTACGAGTGTTCCCCCTCTTGGGAGACCGCTTGGGGACATAAGTTCTGGTATGATCTTTTGAATTTTTCATATTTTGAATCCATCGTCAAAGGACAGGGACATAATTTCCCTCAAATTATCGGTTGACAGATCGTTGAGCCAGGACTCGTCACCAGTAACCACATGGTCTGCCAAGTCCTTCTTCTTCTCGATGAGTGCGTCAATGCGGTCTTCCAGCGTTCCAATGGCAATCATCTTATGGACTTGAACATTTTTAGTCTGACCGATTCTAAACGCGCGGTCGGTTGCCTGGTTCTCCACTGCGGGGTTCCACCAGCGGTCGTAGTGAAAGACGTGAGATGCCGCTGTGAGATTCAAGCCCGTTCCACCGGTCTTGACGGTCAGAATGAAAATACCGGGACCGTCTTCGGATTGGAAGCGATCCACCATTTCCTGTCTCTTCTTTTGGGGTATTCCGCCGTGAAGGAAGAGCGTTTCCTGGTGAAATGTTTCGCCTAAGTAGGATTCAAGTATGGTTCCCATTTCGCTGTATTGAGTGAAGATAAGCGACTTGTCGCCTTCTTCGAGAGCCTCTTCCAGCATTTCTGTCAAGCGCATCAGCTTGCCGGAGCGACCCCGAATTTCGGAATGGTCTTTCAGGAAGTGAGCCGGGTGGTTGCAAATTTGTTTCAGTTTTGTCAGAGTCGTCAGCACCAGCTGGCTTCTCTCTCTCTGAGAGGCGTTTTCAATTTCATTGAGTTTCTGATTGACATAGGCCTGGTAAATGGAAGCCTGTTCATCGGTGAGATCGCAGTAAACCTTGAATTCGTTCTTTTCAGGGAGATCTTTGATAATGGTTTGATCTGTTTTGAGTCGTCGTAAAATAAACGGTTGCGTGATTTTCCTCAGCAGCTGCGCTTTTTCCTTGTTTTGCTGTTTCTCGATAGGTGTGGCGAACCTGTTCTGGAAGGTTTTCAGTGAGCCGAGGTAACCCGGGTTCAGGAATTCCATAATGGACCAGAGTTCAGCGAGTTTGTTTTCAACGGGTGTCCCGGTAAGGGCAATGGCATGCTTGCAGGCAAAACTCTGAATGGCCTGTGTTTGTTGAGTGGCGGGGTTTTTAATGTTCTGAGCTTCATCCAGCGCAATGCGGTGCCATTTGATCTTGTTGAGTGTTTCCTTGTCGCGATTAGCCAATTGGTAAGTGGTCAGAATCAGATCGTAGTGGCGGTGTCTGTTGATGAAATCGTCTTCAACCAGGCGTGAATTGCCGTGATGAATCATGATCTGAAGGGAAGGGGCAAACTTCTTTGCCTCTCTGTACCAGTTACCAACAACCGACATGGGGCAGATCAGCAGGGTGGGCTTACTGTGGAACTTGCCCTTCTTTTCTTCTCTTTCCTGTAAGAGAAGCGCCAGTAATTGAACCGTTTTCCCTAGCCCCATATCGTCGGCCAGACAGCATCCAAAACCAAGTCTCTGGTGGAATACCAGCCATGACAGGCCTCTTTTTTGATAGGGACGCAAGGTGCCATTCAGTGTTTCAGGAGGTGTGATATCGGGGAAGGACTGATTGTTGCGGGCGAAGATTTCTGTCAACGCGCCTCGGAAGTCGATATCTTGATCTTCCGATGTTTCCAGCTCACTGCCTTCAATGCCCATTTGGAACGCATCGAGCAGTCTCATTTCACCCTTTGCCGGATTCTCACTGAAGAAGTTGACTGCAGAAAACAGATCCTCCTGGCTGATCTCCACCCATTGCCCGTCAATGGGGAGCAGCGTTAATTGATTGTCTACCAGCTTCTTGAACTCACTATGGGTCATTTTCTTGCCGCCGACGGCAGCTTGCCAGCTGAACTTGACCATGGTGTCGAAACCCATCATGGAGTTTTTGTCGAAGACACCGCCGTCCAGCTTGAGTTTGGTTTTCAGTTTCTTCTTGTTCTTCTTCCACCAATCCGGATAGCAGACACTGAACCCGGCAGTTGTGAGGTGGTGACTTTGTTCGGATAGAAACTTGTAAGCCTCTTCGGTTGTGAGATCGATGTATTCGGGGTAGGGCTGATGGAGCGCTTCCCTGAGTTTGGGATAGTGATTTAAAGCTCGTCCGAGGTCCCGCATGAGAAGTTCGGCCAGCGTTTTTCCTGAGCTCATTTCAATAGGCACGCTGAGGTCCCAGATTTCACCGGCAAAAATATGGTTGGATGCGTCCCGGGAACTTTGCAGTGAAAAAGCCAGCCGCCAGAGTTTCATTTTTGGGTCCAGATCGTCAATTCGAGCCGTTCCGATTTCCGGGGGAATGAGTGTGAAACACAGTTGCCAGGGTTTGGATGCGCCGGTAACGGGCTGAAGCCAGTTTGAGACCAGCGCCACAAAGGCATTTTGCAGGTCCCTGGGTGCTGAAATGGCGTTTTGGCTGAATAAAAGCGATTTGAGAAACGGCCTGGCCAGTTGATCCAGTGGATTGGTCTTCTTTTTTCGTCTCGCCGGTAAATTAGCAAAGAATCTGGGACCCGGAAACACCCGGATGACGTGGTCAATCATGTTATCCAAAAAGGTTTTGAGGGCTGTTTCCCTTGATTTTTTACCGAGCCGCGGATGCCAATGCGAAAGACATCCCTGTGGCATGCGTTCAGCCAGACTTTGAATTTGGTTGTTCAGTGTGGCGGCATCGATCTGCCATTTCGTTTGGATTCCCAGTTCATTGTCGAAAAGGAAGGGGCGATAGGTTCCGTGGATCAGACTGTAGAGGGCCAGCAAACACGCTTTTCGCCAGAACATCAGGGATTCATCGTCTTCTGTATTCAATTTGTGCCAATTTTCGAAAATAAGCCAGGTCAAGGTTATTTCGGGTGAGAGATGAATGGCCGGGGTTCGCCATGGCTGGGTAAAGACACGGGCTTGTTGGTCGGGCAGCCATGAACTGCAGTTGAAAATGGGGTTATCGTTTTGGGTCGGTAGTTCCAGATCTAAAAAAACCTGCGGGATACGCTTCCGTTTAGTAGACGATTCCATGGTGTCCTGCACTATTTTGCGCAGGGCGTTTCCGCTTACCGCAAAGGGGTGCCATTCAGGCTGGGCTTTACCCTCCAGATGCTTTGCCAGACGCGGAAAGAAATCGGATATGGGCGCAAACTGTTGAACCCGATCGAAGAGGGCTTTTTCTTCAGCCCATAAAACCAGGCCTGGACCATACTGACTGACAGACGCCCAGACACCATGAAGGATAACCATTAGACTCCAGCAATAGTGAGAAAATTTGAGGCCTAAGCCTCACAGAACAAAAACAATCGGTAAACCCGGTTTTCGAAGCCAAACCGTAATGGGGAAAATAAGTTACCAATCAGGAGCATTTTAACTTAATTGAATTTAGATGCAAGGATAAAATACGAAAGATCGTCGGATTTGTCGAATTGAGCGCTATAACGGGATGCTGGTTTTGGCAATACTTGGGCTGTTTGCTTGTTTTCTGCAACGACTCGATGAATTTGAAAACCCGTTGCCGGACTAATCGCGATGTGTCAAATGTCCCTTGAGGAAGTGTCCCGTAAAGGATGTTTCAACTTGGCAGATTGCTTCGGGTGTGCCTGTTGCGATGATTGTGCCGCCGCCACTGCCGCCCTCAGGCCCCAGGTCGATGACGTAATCGGCCGACTTAATCACATCCAGGTTGTGTTCAATCATAATGAGTGTATTGTTCTGATCTACCAGCCGGTGAAGAACGGCCAGCAGCTTTTTCACATCGGCAAAGTGCAGACCTGTGGTGGGTTCGTCCAGGATGTAGAGCGTCTGACCGGTATCTTTTTTACTGAGTTCCTTGCTCAGCTTGACGCGCTGGGCCTCTCCGCCCGAGAGCGTTGTGGCCGCCTGACCCAGACGGACATAGCTCAAACCCACATCGTAAAGTGTCTGACAGCGCCGCCTGACTTGAGGAACGTGGGTGAAGAACTCCAGCGATTCCTCAACAGTCATGTTCAGCACCTGGTGAATGTTCTTGCCGCGATAGAGGATTTCAAGCGTTTCCCGGTTGTACCTCTTACCCCCGCACTGTTCACATGTTACGAAAATATCAGGCAGAAAGTGCATCTCGATTTTAATTAATCCGGCACCCTGGCATGTTTCGCATCGTCCGCCTTTGACATTGAAGCTGAATCTGCCCGGTTTATAGCCCCGCGCCCTGGACTCGGGCACCTGTGAAAAGAGTTCTCGAATGGGTGTGAACAACCCGACATAGGTCGCGGGATTGGAGCGCGGGGTTCTGCCAATGGGGGATTGATCGATTTCAATGACTTTGTCGATGTGATTCAGCCCCTTGATTTTTTCAAAGCTGCCTGTTTTCTTATGGGTTCCATAGACGTGATTGTGAGCTGCCTTGTAGAGGATTTCGGTTACCAGAGTGGATTTTCCCGAGCCCGAAACGCCCGTTACACAGGTGAAAACACCTGTTGGAAAGGCGGCATCGATATGCTTGAGATTGTTCTGCTTACAGCCGCTGACATGGATCATCTTGCGCTTGTTAAAGCGGCGCCTTCTCGCAGGCACTTCAATAAATGCCTTGCCCGAAAGGAATTGTCCGGTTAGGGAATTTTCAATCGCCTCCACTTCTTCAGGCTTGCCGCTGAAGACCACTTCTCCGCCGTGTTCACCGGCTCCTGGACCAAGGTCGATCAGGTAATCCGCCTCCCGAATGGTGTCTTCATCGTGCTCTACCACAATGACGGTGTTCCCCAGGTCGCGCATGTCTTTCAACGTATTCAGCAATCTTTGGTTATCTCTTTGGTGCAGGCCAATGCTGGGCTCATCCAGAACATAGAGGACACCCATCAGGCGTGAGCCCAATTGCGTTGCCAGACGAATGCGCTGACTTTCGCCGCCAGACAGTGTTCCGGCTGTTCGATTTAAAGTGAGATAACCCAAACCCACACCGTTCAGGAAACTGAGACGGCTGATGACTTCCTTCAGTATTTTTTCAGCAATCCGGGCATCGTTCCCTTCCAGCTTCATTTCCGAAAAGGTCTTTAGAGCTTTTCGGACGGAGAGTTCCGAAAAAGAGGCAATGTTCCGGCCCTGTACCAGAACAGATAAAGGCAGCGGTTTAAGTCTTTTACCCGAGCAGCCCTGGCATTGATTTAAGGACATGAAAGTCTCGAGCTGTTCTCTGACAGCCGTTGACGTTGTTTCTCGGTACTTTCGCTTCAAGGTGGCAATGACACCTTTGTATTCGGAGTTGAACTCGTAGCGTTTTTCGTCTTTCCTGAAAACAAACCTGGTTTTACCGGGAACGCCATTCAAGATGATGTTTTTCTGTTTTTCGGTGAGTTTATGAAAGGCCTTGTTCGTCGGGATTCTGTATTTTTCGGCAATTTGCAGGACCTTGCTGAGGTACCAACCGCCTTCTCGACCGCCATAGGGAAGAATGGCTCCATTTCGAATGCTTTTTGTCCAGTCCAGGATACGGTCCGGATCAAATTCCCTGGTTTCCCCCAGACCATCGCATTGCTGGCATGCTCCATGAGGTGAGTTAAAGGAAAAGTTCCTCGGTTCCAGCAGGGGAAAGGAGATCTGGCAGCTCAGGCAGACCAGGTGTTCGCTTAGAAGAACGGGGTCTCGGTCTTCTCTTGGGAAATCCAGTTTAATAACGCCTTCTCCAAGATGGAGCGCGTGTTCAACGCTATCGGCTATGCGATCTCTTTTTCCGGTATCGACCTTAATGCGATCGATGACCGCGTCGATCCGGTGCTTGTAATTCTTGTCCAGCTGCGGTGCTTCCTCGATGCGAATCATCTCGCCGTCTACAATGGCTCGGGTGTAGCCCTTGGCGAGGAGTTCCTGAAAGAGTTTCCTGAATTCTCCTTTGCGGTCCTTGACGACCGGAGCCAGGATCATGATGGCTGTACCCTGTGGATAGCGCATGATGGTGTCAATGATCTCAGTCGCCGATTGACTCACAATGGGATTACCGCATTTCGGGCAATGGGGCTTTCCTATTCTCGCAAAGAGGAGTCGGTAGTAATCGTAGATTTCTGTAACGGTCGCCACGGTTGATCGCGGGTTCTTGCTGGTCGTCTTCTGCTCAATTGAAATGGCGGGTGAGAGCCCTTCAATGGTATCGACTTCCGGCTTCTCCATTTGATCGAGAAACTGACGCGCGTAGGCCGAGAGGGATTCCACATAACGGCGTTGGCCTTCCGCGTAAATGGTATCAAACGCAAGCGAAGATTTACCCGAACCCGATAGACCCGTGATGACGACCAGTTGATCTCTGGGTATTTTAAGGTCGATGTCCTTCAAGTTGTGCGTACGCGCACCTTTAACGTGGATCCAATTAGAACTCACTGCGGATGAACCACTTTTTCTCGTTCAGGCAGTTCGGAGGCGTCGATCCGATAGCCGCATTCCTTATCCGGGCAAACGTAGACGTGCTGTCGTTTGGTCTTCTTTTCCGTCAGAAAGGGGCTTGTGCAGGAAGGGCAGGGGATATCAACGGGTTTATCCCAAAAAACAACGTGACATTTTGGAAACGCTGAGCATCCGTAGAAAATCTTGCCTCTCTTGGATTTTCTTTCGATGATTTCGCCGTTACAGTCTTTATCGGGACACTTCACTCCGGTTGATTCACGGTGAATGTAGCGGCATTCCGGGTAATTGGAGCAGGCGATGAATTCTCCAAATTTTCCTCTTTTCTGAACCAGACTGCCTTTCCCGCAACTGGGGCAGGTTTTTCCCTCTGATTCAGAAATCTCTTCTCTGACGCCAATCATACCTTTCAGCAGAGGCATGTTGGTGGACTCCAGTTTGATTTCCTTAATGGGCTTGGCAAATTTGCAGTTGGGATAGTCGGAACAGGAGAGAAACTGCCCGTACTTGCCCGATTTAATGACCGTTGGTTTACCGCAAAGCTCACAGTCAATATCGGTGTGTATGCCTTCGCGTTTCAGGTCCGGCATTTTTTCTTTGGCCGCGACCAAATGGTCTTCAAACCCCCTGTAGAACTCGCCTAACAGGTTTTGCCAGGTTTGTTTGCCTTCCTCAACGCGGTCAAGCTGGTTTTCCATACGGGCTGTGTACTGGATATCCATGACATCGGAAAAGGAGGCCAGCAGCATGTCGGTAACAATCATGCCCAGGTTGGTGGGGTGAAAGCGGGCTTGTTTCTTTTCTACATAATCCCTGTTCTGAATGGTGGAAATAATGGCGGCATACGTGGATGGTCTGCCAATGCCGTTGTCTTCCAGGGCTTTAACCAGCGAAGCTTCTGAATAGCGGGCAGGTGGTTTGGTGAAAATCTGTTCGGTATCCAGGCTCAGGCATTGAAGTGTTTCACCTTGCTGGAGATCGGGTAGATCAGCCGATTTTTCCACTTTTTCCTGCGAGCGGGCTTTGCTTTCCTGATAAAGTGCGGAAAAACCGGGGAAAGTGGTTACCAGTCCCCTGGATTCAAACAGCCCTTTGGCCGCTTCAATGTGGAAAACGGTTTCATTCATGCGCTTGGCTTCCATCTGTGAAGCAACAAAGCGCTTCCAGATTAAAGTGTACAGTCTCAATTCATCGCTATTCAAATAGGGCGTGAGCCGTTCAGGGGTGTTATCCGCGTGCGTTGGCCTGATGGCTTCGTGTCCATCTTGAATTTTGCCTTTCTTCTGTTTTGGTTGCCTGGCTGATTTCGGCAGATACTCCGGCGGGTAATGAGATCCGATGAAATGCCGTACTTCTGTCAGTGCCTCGTCACTGACTCGAGTTGAGTCGGTTCTCATGTAGGTGATGAGACCGCGTGGCTCGCCGTCAATTTCAACACCCTCGTAGAGCCGCTGGGCGACCATCATGGTTTTTTTAACCGAAAAGCCCAGGCTTCTCGATGCATCCTGTTGGAGTTTAGACGTGGTGAACGGGGGTGGTGGATTCTGTCTTCTGGCTTTTTTCTGAATATGACTCAGTGTGAAATCGGAAGCTTTGATGAGGGATGCCATATCCTTGGCTTGATCGCCGTTTTCGATGGCTGAAGCGGTTTTTTTCGCTGAAACCCTGAGGCTCTTGCCTTCCCATTTAATGAGTTTCGTTTTGAAGTCCGGCGGGACAGAGCCTCTCATGTTTGCGGTGAGTGTCCAGTACTCTTCGGGCTTAAATGCCAGGATGGCATATTCCCGGTCGACAATCATTCGCAGGGCTACCGACTGAACGCGGCCGGCAGAAATACCTCTTTTAACTTTTTTCCACAAAATAGGGCTGATTTTATAACCAACCAGTCTGTCCAGAATGCGGCGGGCCTGCTGGGCATTGACCCTGTTCATGTCCGTGTGTCCGGGGTTCTCGATGGCCTGCTGGATGGCGCGCTTGGTGATTTCATTGAATTGAACCCGGTAGACCGGTTTCCCCGCTGGAACAATCGACTCTTCCAGGTGCCAGCAAATAGCTTCTCCCTCACGATCGGGGTCGGGAGCCAGGTAGACGGCATCGGCCTTTTTTGCGGCACTTTGCAGTTGATTGATGACTTTGTTTTTGGATGGCATGGTGATGTACTGAGGCGTAAAATCGTGCTCAATATCCACGCCCAGTTGATTTCTGGGTAAATCTCGAACGTGGCCCATGGAGGCCAGCACGATGAAATCTTTGCCGAGGTATTTGTTTATGGTTTTGGCTTTAGCCGGAGATTCGACGATTACGAGAGCTGTCATGAAGATGTTTCTCCAGGTAAGTTGATGGGATTTCTGAGGTAATTCTGACCATGAAGAACCGTAATGAGCTCTCTGGTCTCCATCTCAGTTAATTTGGCACCGAGCTTTCCGGGCGTTAAACCCAACGATGGACCTAATTCTGCCAGGAGTGAATCAAAGCAAGTCGATTCAAAGGCGTCAAGACTATCATATATTTTTCTCATGATGGGATCATTTATTTCAATTTCAACCTGTTTTTCCTGATAGGCCGCGCTGCTGATGAGGTTGTCAAAATGCGAGAGAAACTCTTTAACAGACGTAAAAATATGAGCTTCTCCATTTAAGATCAGCTGGTGAGTACCCTGAGAAGTAGGCCGGTTGACGGGACCTGGAACTGCGAAAAGCTCTCTGTTTTGGTCAAGACAGAACTGAGCGGTGATCAATGTGCCCGATTTTTTTTCTGCCTCCACGACAATGGTTGCACGACTCAAACCGCTGATAATGCGATTCCTCATGGGGAAGTGGTACGGCTTAGGGGCCAGGGTCGGGGGAAACTCGGTAACCACAATTCCATGTTGCTTAACGATGTTTCTGGCAAGCAGAGTGTGCTGTTTGGGATAGATGACGCGAATTCCAGAGCCGAGAACAGCGGCCGTTCTGCCGTGTGCATTCAGGGCGGCCTCGTGCGCGACCGCATCGATGCCCAGAGCCAGGCCGGAAACCACGGTAAAGCCGATCCCGGCCAGTTCACTGGCAATTTGACGGGCTGTCTGAATGCCGTAGGTCGTGCAGGTGCGGGCTCCAATGACACTGACACAGGGGCGATGCAGAACGGATAGCTTGCCTGAGTAGAAGAGGAAAAGCGGAGGATCCTCAATTTGTCTCAAAAGCAGGGGATAGGCTTCATCAAAAATGGAAACGTAATGAATGTTGCTTTTCTTGAGCTCCTCGCTGTAGGCTCTGCCCTCTTCTTCAGAACCCTTTGGCTCCAATTGCTCCAAAACCCGGTCGATACTCCACTCCGGACACTCTTTGAGCACTTTTCTGACAGAACTCTGTATGGATACAGGGCCCTTTCCCGTTCCGATTTCATTTAACCAATTCAATACGGTGGCCGACTCAGCTGTTTTCATAAGGCATGAAGATAAACTATTGAATTGCAAACCGTCAAGGTTCTTTTTCGTAAACACAGGCTTGCACCCACTGGGTGTGAACGAATCGATGCAGGATTGCAACTTCAGGAAACAACCTTTTGGCTGCCGCAATCACCGGGTTTTGGTATTGACAATTAACGGGAATCCAGACACAATATTTTTTGATACTGCAAACAGCGAGGACATATGAAAAAGGCGTTCTTAGTTACGGCAACTCTTTTATTTTGTTTTGTATTGCAAAATTGCGATAAAAAGGAAAACTACGAACCGGAATTCGATAGAGAATTAATTGGTGAAGAAATTGAGTTTGGAAGGAAGGCAGCCAGATACGAATTATGGAATGAGGCCATATTCCGTTGGGAAAAGGTGGTCAAGGCCGAAGGTGAAAATGTCAAGGCTTTGAACAACCTGGCTGTCGCTTACGAAGCCATAGGTGATTTTGAAAGCGCGCGTCAATACTACGAAAAAGCGCTCGACTACGACGAAGATGTCACCGCCTTGAGGAATAACTACAAGCGTTTCCTGCATTTTTACAAAAAGCACATGAGGAATCAGGAAAGGCTGGAGAAAGCGAAAGAACCCTCCGCAAAAGCAGAGGAAAGCGAGCTGAAAGCAGCTCCATTAAAAGAGGAGGGCGACCATGAAAAAGAAAAATAGAGCCATCCTGTTTTCGGTTTTCCTGATTCTGGTTGCGTTTACATGGGCTTGCGGGTCGCACTCCGTCAAAAACAAGGTTCAGGTGGAACTTCCGCTTCCGCCCAAGCTGGATGTGGGTCAATACAAATA
Source organism: Acidobacteriota bacterium (assembly GCA_002747255.1). Lineage (GTDB taxonomy): Bacteria > Acidobacteriota > Holophagae > Acanthopleuribacterales > Acanthopleuribacteraceae. Next base: position 36,442 of record PDUC01000033.1, read on the forward strand.
CCTGGTGATGCCCGGCTTTTATAAAGTTCCCGGTGAAGATGTCGCTCAGGGTGTCAGGGTAGGCAGAGAAGCGGTCAATTTCTTCCGCAGAGAGATAATGAAAAACGGCAATATTGAATGGGTCGATGTTGAACCGGTCGATTTCTCTGAAATAGATCCTGAAACATTTTTTGTTGAAAAGCAGCCCTTTTTTGAAAAGCCCGATTTTAAAAACGCCAAAGAAACCATTGCGCTTTGTGGAACGGTCAAATACCAGGTTTTCGATCGAAGCGGTTTTCAAACCTTTGCCGATGTGGATCGTTACGGTCGGATGTACAACAAAACCATCTTTGTTGAAAAGACAGGCTACCAACTCAATATGATGTTTTACATCTATGATTTAGAGACCGGTAAACTCATTCATCGAGAGTCCATGCAGGACGAGCTCGACCTGAATGGTCCTGCGGCAGATAACCGCCTGGCCTTTTACGAATTGGCTCAACGCATGGCCAACAGGGTAATCAGTCTGTTTACAGACACCCAGGTTAAAGCCGAAAGAACACTGTTATAAGGAGCTGAAATGAAAATGAAATGGGTTTGCATATGTATATTTTTGTCTTTTGCCTCTTTGGTCATAGGCGCAGGAAAAAACAAGATTTCCTATGAAAAACTTGACTGGATGCGCTACGAGTCCCGGCATTTCTATTTCTTTTACTACAAGGAAGAAGCTCATCTCATAGAAAATGTGGCTCAACTTGCAGAGACCAGCTATCAAACACTTGCTGAAAAATTGCAGCATGATATCACCTTCAAAATTCCCTTCATCGTCTATAAAACCCATGAAGAGTTTGAAATGACACACACTTTTCCGGGCTTTGTTCCCAGAGGTGTCGGCGCCTTTGCGGATCCGTTTCAAAGCAGAATGGTGATTCCCATTGACCTCTCTGAAGAAAAATTGCACGCACTGATTCAACACGAACTAACTCACATTTTCCAATACGATATGCTCTACAACAATCGGATCAGCACCATTATCAGAGCTCAGGCACCGACATGGTTTACCGAAGGCATGGCTTCCTATTTTGGGGACGATGAAACGACCATGGATCACATGGTTCTGAGGGATGCCGGTATTAACAGCGACTTCAGAAGCCTGCAGCAGGTGACCCGTATGTCCTTCCTGGCCTATCGCATTGGACATGCTGTTTTCGATTTTATGGAAGAGGAATGGGGCATGGAGGGAATTCGCAATTTCCTTTGGCAGTATCGCAAGAACATCACAGGCAAGATCGATGTGGCCATTCGGAAGGCTTTTGAACTTGAACCTGAAGAATTCGATCGAAAATTCAGAAAATACCTCAGAAAAAAGTACCTCGATCTTCTGCCCAAAAAGGAAGAACCCGATGATCATGCCGATGAAATAAGAACCAAGAAGGTTTTTACGACCCTTTCTCCGGAGCTTTCACCCAGCGGCGATTTATTTGCGGCCATTGTACCCATTAAGAACGAACTGGATCTGGTACTGATTTCAACCAAGGATGGCCGGATTTTTTCAAATCTCACCAAGGGTTACTCCAATGATTACACTGAAATTCTGGTTGGAGCCTTTGATGGAACCAACGACTTGACTTGGAGCTCGGATGGCAATGAAATTGCCTTTGCCGTGCGTCAGGAGGGAACTTCCCACTTGTTGGTAGTCAATGTTTTAACCGGGAAAATAGTGGCTGATATCCATATTGACGGCATTAGAGACATGAAATCGCCGTGTTTTTCAAAAGACGGAAGCAAGGTCTACTTTTCAGGGAACAAAGACGGCTTTTTTGATATCTTTGTCTACAGCAGGGAAACTCAGCTCACAGCAAACCTCACCAACGATAAGCATCTCGATAAAAACCCCAGAGTGTCACCCGATGGCGCGGAAGTTCTCTATTCATCCAACCGAAACGGTTTTTTCAAAATATACACCCTCAACCTGAAGAACAGCGAGAAAACCCAGTTGACCACCGGGCTGGGCAACGACATTCAAGCCAGTTACAGTGTTGACATGAAGTCGGTTTACTTCTCGTCCGATCGCTTTGATGATATCTACAATATTTATTCACTGAACCTGGAAGATGGCTCGATGAAGCAGTATACGAATGTTCTTACGGGTGCCTTTGCGCCACAGGAACGGGTTACCTTCGATCATCGCGAGTCAGAGGAACGCAAGCAGCTTATTTTCACTTCCTATTACGAGGGTCGCTATCGCATCTACCGCATGATGAATCCGGATGAACGCGGCATAGAGTATCAGGTTAAGAGCGATAATTACAGTGTCTATCGCGCAAAGCCGGAAAAATTGCTGTTTAAAATGGATCCGGGCTTTAAAAATGAATACCAGGCCAAGAAGCACTTCATGGTGAGCAATGTGGGTCTGACGGCCGGTGTTACCGACGATGGCCGCTTCCTTTCTTCCGGCAATATATCCTTCAGCGATGTTCTGGGAATTCACAACTTACAAGTTATTCTCGACAGTATTTCCAGTTACGACAGCTATTATCTCACCTATCTCAACAAGAAGAACCGCTGGCAATGGGGCGCGTCAGCCAGTTTCTACCAGTACTTTTTAGTGGATTTTTACTACATACCGGGAACGAGATTTGAAAGGGTATACAAGAACGCCAGTGCGACGGCATTCGCTCGATACCCTTTTACGACTTTTACGAGAGTCGATCTGGGCATCGGCTTCAGAGATCAGGATTTTTATACCCTGCAGTTTTCAGAGCAAGGCTCGCCATACTATCGGGAGGTGGATCAGTCGAAACCCTTCCTTTACGCGGCTTATTCCCTTGATACCGTTCGCTATGCCTACTTCGGGCCCATTCAAGGTATGGGACTGGACCTTGTTGGAGAATACATGCAGGACACCATGGAATCCGGGCACCTCAGTTTCAGAGCCTACAAGGAAATGACCCGCCGGTCATTGCTGGCTTTCAGGCTGTATGCAGATGTCAGCAATGGAGATATACCCGACCTCTTTTCGCTGGGTGGAAGTAACAGATTGAGAGGGGACTTCTACTACAATCAGTTCACCGGTACCCGGAGAGTACTGGCTACGACCGAGATCCGCTTTCCCATTATCGATGTACTGCATCTTCCATTTGGCTTGATTCTCAATAACGTCCGGGCGGCTCTCTACGTGGAAGCGGGCGGCACCTGGTTCCAGGGCGATGACTTTAATTTTGAGTTTGAAGGAGATACTTACAACCCGGATGATTTCGATGTCAAGGCTTATGTGCAGTACCCGTACTTGATGGGAACCTACGGTCTGGATGTCAGTCTCAATCTGGCGGGAATGGAATTGCATTGGGCCTGGTCCAAACGCACCAACTTCCGCGAGTTTCCCACCGGAAGCCGCTTGAGTTTCTGGATTGGCAGGAAATTCTAACTGGACAAGCACCTGTTTTTTAGCCTGTCTTCGCATAGCTGAAAAATACAGTTGTCCAGTGACCAGCTTTTTGCTGAAGAAATAGAATTTGAATCTGTTGTGTTGGTGTGATTTTAACGGAAGTGACTTTCATTTTCCTGTTCGTTATGGATACGTTGAATCTCAAAGACAGCTTTCGTATCCTGAAAATAAGACCCATCCCAACCGATCAACTGTGAAGTAAAAAAAAAGTTTTGCACAACCGTTATTCCAAACTATAATATGAGGAGCAGAGAAGAGGTGAATTTATGTTAGCTGTTTTATACGACATTGTTACATCGATTAATTTATCAGGTCCCTTACAGTGGGTGGCACTGCTTGTTGTTATTTGCCTGTTATCGAGCCCCGGCGCCATGTTCACTATGGTTGGGCTGGGAGCAAAGGTCGGTTTTGCCCGTCACTTAATGGATAAAGCCAAGCATCCCCAAGGTGAAGCAACCAATTAAAGCCAGCTGGAAACCTTCCATTGATTTGGAGCGGTTCAACTTTTTAGTTGTTCAATTAGAGCAAAAACTCCTGGCATTCCTCCACAGGGAATGTCCTCTTGAAGAACTGTATCATTTAGAAGCGTTACAGGAAATCTATCACCTGGTCGATGAAGACCCATGGCAGGCTTTTCTCTACGCGCGCATCAAGAATGCCCATGCCATGACACCTCGACATGGCATCAATGTCATGCTTACCGCCAGAGCATGGATTCGTCTCTTTCACAAGTTTGGCAGTAAGATCGATGATTTTTCTTTCTCTGCGTTGGTTCACGATGCGGGTCACTGGTATTCAGGTAACCTGGTGTATGTCATGAACCGCTATACATTCGAGCAGGCGGATCAATTGCCCGGCCACTGTCTGGAACTCCAGTGGGGTGAAGGAATTCTGACAGATGAAATGAAGGGCTGGATCAGGGATCACCATGAGAATCAGGATGGCTCGGGTTATCCCAATCGTCTTGTGAGCCCATCGCTTCCGGCACAGATTTTAAGGATTGCGGATTGTTTTGAAGGGTTGACGACCAAGCGGCATTTCAGGCCGGCTCACTCATACGCTAAAGCGTTGGCTCTGATGATTCGATGGACTCCCTATAAGTTCAATCCGGGTCTGATGAAGAGTTTTCGGGAATTTCTCGGTACCTATCCTCCCGGTACCACACTTATTCTCAAATCCAACGAAATAGCCATTGTCCTACCGCCCGCGCCAGGAGAGAAAGATTTCAATCAACTGATCATAACCAACAAGCAGGGAGATTTCAGGGAAGGCTTAGTTGAGCCGCTTGTAATTGAAGATATAAAAAGTGAAACCGTACCTTACTTTCAGCCGCGTTTAGAAGAAAAGTGGAAACCCATAAGACCTGACCTGATGGGGTTAAGGCGGAACTACCTGGAAGAAGACCTCGTATTGACAGAGGCTTCCCATAGAGATGACTCTTCGGATAATTGAGCCTTACAACATGCGCAAAAGTTGAGTTATCACTTCTTCTATGCTTTCAGGGTTGAGTTTCTTGTGATGGGACGTAAGGATCTGCCGGCCAACTAAATTCATTCCCATTGCGGACAACTGGAGTCTCATGCCGTTGAGCACATAGACACCTCCACCGCCGCTGTGGGTGGCCAGTGCGGCTGGCTTCCCATTAAAACATCGTCTCCAATCATCACTGTTGGTTACACTCAACCATGCAATGAAATTGGTCAGTACGGGTGGGATTCCCTGATTGTACTCGGGTGCCACGAAAATCATGGCATCAGCTTGCAGAACCTTTTTTGCCAAACCCTGAAGGCACGCCGGCTTTTCGCTGACATTGAATTTTGGTGTAAACAAAGGCAGATCGTGTTTTACTAAGTTGAGTATTTCATTTTGAATTTTTCTTGCGCGAAGGGCGTCGGAAAAGCACTCGGCGAGTTCGAGGTTTTTTTCGTTACTTGCAACTAAAATCAGGACTTTTGTCATTCATTTACCTCTTTTTATACGCTAGTCTACAACAAGAACCGCTATTTGGCTAGATCGCTATTTTAGATCTTTGATCATGGAAACCGGAATTTAAATGGGGATGTGGTGAGTGTACCCATTGTAAGCAGAGCACCGTTTTCATCGACTGTTTTGCTATACCAGTGCCTTGTATTTTGGTTTTCGCTTGATGGGAACTTCAATCGGGAGTCTCTTGGTTGGTTGACTCAGCTTCTTCCTTAAAAAGATCTTTTATCTGTTCTGCCAGCTTAACCATGTGCATGCGCATAATCGCTGTTTTTCCGTGTTTGTCGCAGATGAAAAACATACAGTATTCCTTCTTGTGCATTAAGGCAATCACATAGTCGGCTGACTTAATCAGGCATTCTTCCGGAGGCTTCGAACCAATGGCTTTCATACTTTCGGCACTTGTTTTGCACATCCGCTGAATTGATTTCGTTAGGTTTTCAATATCCAGCGAGTCGTCAAGGCAGTGATGAGCAATAATCTCTCCATCTTCTTTCACAATTATAAAGCACTTGAAACCAATGGTTTGATCTGTATCAATTAGCAGTTTTTGAAGCTTACTCTGAAATAAATTTCCAGATTCGGTTGAAGTTTTTTTCTTGTTTTCCAGCATATCTTTCATTCGCATTGCTTCCATAATTAGATAACTGGCAGATTTGTCAATTACTGGAGTCATATCCTCGTTTAAGTTTTTGATTCTAATATCCCCATCAATCCAGCTGATTATTTCAAGAGCCGCTTTTTCTCCCGATAGTTGATCCAGGGTCGCATTGATAATTAAGCCGTCTTTGATGTAGAGCGAACCCGTTTTACCCTGCGAGTTAATTTCCAGGGTACAGCTCTTATGTTCAATGATCAGCAACTGCAGGAAAGCCGGAATGGTAATCCCCTTTAGATAGCCTCCGGACTTTTCAGTTAGTACATGTTTTATTTTGTGTACCAGAGTGCTTCTATCGATAGGTTTCTGAATGTATTGAAGGACGCCCTGACTCAGTATTTTTTCTTTGGTCGCGAGGCTGGGAACTGCAGTTGATACGATAATGGGGATATCTGGCTGATTCTTCCTCATCCAGGTGATGAGCTCAGATCCATTCATTTCCGGCATGTGTAAATCGGTAATGGTTAGGGCAATGTTGTTTTCACACAAAACCTGAACCGCATGCTTCCCATTGTCAGCTTCAAAGAGTTGAACCTTGTCGAGGGCGGAAAGAATGACATCTTTTAAAAAGAGTCGTTGGTTGGTATCGTCTTCAACTATTAAAATCTTTTGCATTTCAACATCACTTCACGATATACGATTCGTGACTATTACGTTTCAGTTACATTTGTACTTTAATATATTGTGTCCTGCCAGCATCAGATTCCCTACTGACATTCGAAATTATATGAATATTGGGTTTGCTAAGCAACTAATTTTTGTATTTTTACGGCTGATCTTTGTTGAAAATAGCATATTAATACAACAGATTGTAAAAAGCAATTCAAATTCCTGCGGCTGTCCAGCACACGCTGCGTGCATCTATTAAAGTGTTGTGGTATGATCTCAGGCATGTTGCTTCGCAACTCAAATAACTGTCAGGCTAGTAAAAATGGAACGTTTTGAATTATGTCACGAGTGTACAAAGTCCTTCAAAAAGAAAGATTTAATTTCGTATAAGGGAAAGTACATCTGTGTTGACTGTAAACCGGAGTTCTTTCAAAAGATAAGAGAAGGTATAGCGACACGGAACGCGGTTGAATATGCTGGCTTTTGGATCAGGGTTGCAGCCAAGCTGATCGATGGTGTTATTTTGGCGGTCATGGGTTTGCTGATTGTCATTCCGTTTTTCTTTTTCGCGACCACAGCCTTGAGGAACACGGGTGATCCCAATCCTGGAAATCCACAGTTCGTAATCGCCATCTTTGCGTACTATGCCATTACTTTAGCTTTACAGGCTTTGTACCCCACATTCTTTGTGGGAAAGTACGCGGCAACACCTGGAAAAATGATGGTTGGAATTCAAGTTCTTCGTTCCGATGGCGGCCGGGTTTCCTATTTAAGAGCCTTTGCGCGGTTTTGGGCTGAGTTGCTTAGTGGAATGACACTCTACATTGGCTATATCATGGTTGGCTTTACCGATGAAAAAACCGGTCTACACGATCTAATTTGCGACACCAGGGTTGTATATAAAACAAATTAGGGGATCGGTTTTTCAATGATTGTATGGTCAAGACTATTTGTTAGTGAATTGGGCAGGTAAGGGAAAGTGATTGTTGAGAGCGGTCTGTCGTGTGGTTTTTGCAAGAAAACACTGCCGCCCGTGGATTCCGAGGGCAATCGTGAAATACAGTCATGTCCCCATTGTGGCAGCTTCTATCGAGTCGATGTTTTTCCCGCTTTTATTGGCAGTCCTGAAGAGGATGACGAACAAAGGGATCTAAGCCGGATCGATGATTCACACAAACAGGGTATGGGAAAGGCCAGTTGCTATTTTCATGTCAATAACCGCGCGGTCACACCGTGCAGTCACTGCGGAAGGTTTCTGTGCAGTTTGTGCAGGATTCCGGTAGGCAATGAGCTAATCTGTCCGAAATGTATCGGCGAAGGTGTCGATGGCTTGAATTCCAATAATTCCTGTATTCAGTACGACAGTATCGCGCTTTGGCTTGCTATCCTGCCCGTGTTGTTTTTTCTGTGGCCGGCACTCATCGGTGCGCCCGCGTCTCTTTTCATTACTGTGCGCTATTTCAACAAACCGTGTTCCTATCTTCCAAGAACCAAAGCCAGGTTCATTTTGGCAGCACTGCTGTCAGCCGTGGAGCTGACATTTATACTTTTGATTGTATTTGCTATTGTGGGGGGAATGGTTTAATGTCAATTTCAACTCCCTACGTCAAACTCACCACATCCCCATTCAGTGGCCGGGGGTGTCTGTTTGGTGTTCCAGGTCTCACTCGTGTCTTTGCCGGTGACGATCATTTGCTTATCGCCAACAGTACAATTCTTAAAGAGATGTACAAGCGTATTTATTTCAAAGATATCCAATTGATTCATCTTCAGGTTACCAGGCTGGCTCTCTACCTCAATGTTCTTTGCACCCTGCTTGTGGTTGTTTTTGGCATGTTGGAAGCCGGTAATGGCGTTCCATTTGGTTTTTCAGGCTTCTTTTTGATATTGGTTTTGTTGTACTTACTGATAAACATCTTTAAGGGGACAACTTGCATTTGCAAGATTCAAACCGGGGTTCAGACTTTTGTTTTGCCTGTCGGCAGGCTGAAAGCGGCCAATCGTGTTCTGGACATCATCGGTCAAAAAGCTTACGACGCGCAAGGCGCGTTTCCAGAAGAAGGAGAGGCTTCCCAAGGTGTTTCTGTGGGAGCCCGGCGCACTTTGCAAAAGCACGAGCACCCTCCAAGCATACCGCGGGTAAGACGACATGTTGTCATGGAACCCTATTCGGGTTATTGGCACGCCTGGCTGGCGGTTTCCTGGCTTGTATACGCATTGATCATGTCTCTGGTCAAGTTAACCCAAAACAGTGCCATCCTTTACCTCGGTCTGTTGTGCTTTTTTGTGTCGGGTGTTTTAAATATCTTTATCGTTTTCAAACAGCGTAAAAGGAAACTGCGGGGAATCGTCGTCTACAGCAGTTCGCTTGCTGCCATTGTTTGGGTTGTTCAGGCGATGATCTGTTACGGTCATTTCATGTGGTACAGTTTAGTGAGCTCGTTAAACAGGATCGATTATGGTTTTAACTATTTGCAGTTTATGGACTCCGTTAGTAAAGGACTCAGTAACATGCAATATCTCGTACCCATTCTTCTTTTTTCCAGCACGGCTGTCGGCATTTACATTCTGTACGGATGGGCGAGATATTGCAATGGGCTACAACAAGAGAGAACCGAAACATGAAGAATCATCTTTCAACCCGACGATGTACCAACCACCCCCAAAGGGAAGCGGTCGTGCAATGTCCGGATTGCAAGCTCTTTTTCTGTAGAGAATGCGTTACAGAAAAAGAATTTAAAATGATGTGTTCCTCTTGCCTGTTGTCGCAGGTGGATGAGCCAAAAAAGCAGAGAAAATGGCCCGGGCTTCTCAAACAGCTCATCTTGTCCATGGCGGGTTTCCTGTTCCTCTGGCTGTGCTTGTACTACCTTGGGAAAGCCTTTATCGAGGTTCCAGATTTCTTTCAAGAGGATTTTGGTCCATGAGATACCCATCGGCACTTGCCCTGATTGACGAGGCGACATACCTGCTGCGCAGGTCTCCGGCTAAAACGTATTTGAGTTATTATCTGGGTGCACTGCCATTTGTATTGGGTATGGTTTATTATCTCACAGAGATGATTTTGAGTTCCATGGCAGTTATAAAAGTGATGACCAGTTCCCTGATGGTGAGCGGTCTCTACATTTGGATGAAGTGTTGGCAGTCTATCTTCGCTGCCCAGTTATTTGCCCGTCTGGTCGATGGCGAGCCAGAGAAAATAACCTTTGTTAAGTTTTTCAAACTGATACTCTACCACATGAAATATCAGCCCTGGAAGCTGATTGCCCTACCCATCGGTGCCATCCTCACAGTGCCCTTTGGCTGGCTTTTTGCCTATTATCAAAACTTGACCGTTCTGCCTCTTATTGAACGCTCGTTTAACGGTCAAGTTGCGGGTAAACAGTCCACACTGTGGTGGAAGCAGAATCACAGCATAATGCTGATTCTCTGGCTTTTTAGTCTTTTTGTGTTTTTAAACTTTTTAATTCTTGGCTTTTCTATTCCTCAGATGCTCAAGACCTTAATGGGTATTGAAACGACATTCTCTCAAGCGGGTTTCCATTTGCTGAACTCCAGCTTTCTGTGGGCATGTCTTGGTTTAACTTATCTTGTTATCGATCCTTTGTTGAAAGCCGTCTACCTGCTTCGCTGTTACTACGGACGTTCTCAAAAAAACGGGCAGGACCTGAGGGCCGATTTAAGGCGATTGCAGAAACGGATTCAAACGGCAATCGTGCTGGCTCTTTTCACTGGTATCGCTCTGCCTGTCTTCGGTAACCCGGTAAACGACGAACAACAAAGCGGCCAGAGGGTGTTTCAGGCACCAATCGATCCTCAGAAACTGAACCGGGAGATTGAAGCCGTCCTGGCTCAACGTGAATACGATTGGAAGAGACCCAAGATGAAACTGGAAAACGAGGACAGCTTTTTTGCATCGCTGGCCAAAACGACCCGGATAAAACTTCGTCAGCTCGGGAAGTGGCTTGAGAAATGGATGAGAAAGCTGCTCAGGAAGAAACCAAACGCTTCGGATCATGATTCACCGAGCATCCTCGGCGGCAGAAACGTGGCTTATGTCCTTCTCATCACAGTGACGGTTTTGCTCTGTTTCCTGGTTGTCTTTCTCATCAGGAGGCAAGGCGCGAAAATGGAGCCGGAACCGCGGACTGTCAGTGCTCCTGATTTGAATCGCGAGGAATTGGTTGCATCGGACCTACCTGAAGATGAGTGGTTTAAAATGGCGAATGAGATGGTTGAAAAAGGCGAATACAGGTTGGCTGTTCGAGCCTATTTTCTCTCGACTCTTTCTCTTTTAAATGAAAAAGAAATCATTCGGGTGGAAATGTTCAAATCAAATTATGAATACGGGCTGGAACTCAGCCGGCGTGAGCATGTCCATCCGCATCTGCCCAGCCCTTTTTTCGCCAATGTGGCTCTGTTTGAAAAAGTCTGGTATGGCATGTACGATGTCAGTCAGGGTTTGTTAAAACAATTTCTGGACAACTACAGGAGGATCAGGAATCATGCTGAACCGAGCTAGAACACAACTTCTTCTGCTTGCCCTGCTGCTCTTCTCCGCTCTCTTCCTGGTTTGGATTTTGAACCTTCGTTTTGCAGCGGGAGATGTCTATCCTGCCTATTCCTCATTCAGAGTCGATCCCCAAGGTTGTAAAGCGCTTTATGAGAGCCTGGAGCGAATTCCTGGTGTCCAGGTTGAACGGAACTCAAAATCATTAAAATACCTGGCTGTAGATAAGCCCTTAAATAAGAAAAGGATCGTTCTCCTGGCTGGTATGGGGTCGCTTGAATTGGATCAGACCTTAAAAAGCGGTTGGCTGAGAGACTATCTTCATGCGGGCGGTCACGTACTGCTCGCGCTGAAACCCCATTTAGAGCGCTCTTTTATGTGGGACATGGAGCCTGACAGTGATGCTGAAGTCGAGGTTCCCGCAGAAGAGGAACAACCAACTGGGGAAGAAGAAAAAACACCAACAACTGAAAGCTGTGCAGCAGGACAGCCTCTTCCAGACTGGTACTTTCGCAGTGATTTTGAACCATCGAGAGAACAACCCGCCCGACCTCATACAGCCAAATTGAGCGCGGATATCTCGTTGGCGGAAACCCAATCATGGCACTCCGGCTTGTTCTTCCACTCTTATTCTGAGCACTGGAGGCCTGTTTACGAAATCGAGGCGGGTACGGTCTGCATGGAGTGGATTCAGGGAGAAGGGCGGTTGATTGCCCTTTCGGATGCCTATTTTCTGAGCAATGAATCGCTCTGGAAAGATAAACAGACCGATTTCCTGATCTGGTTACTGGGCAACTGCTCCGTAGTTGTTTTTGACGAAACGCATCTGGGTGTTGTTTCAAAGACACACATTTCCGATTTGGTTTTCCGATATCGTTTTCAAGGCATTGTTGTTGGTTTCCTGCTGCTTGGAGTCCTTTTTCTGTGGAAAAATGGCTCACCGCTCATTCCCTCTTCGGATCATGGCAGGGAAGAAGTGAAATCTGTCGGGAGAGACGTGACATCCGGCCTGGTTAACATGTTGAAACGGTCCATTCCCAAAGAAGAAATCCTCGGTGCCTGTTTTCAGGAGTGGAAAAAAACGGTTCCCGCCTATCACAAGAAGAGTCAGGTTGAAAAGGTGCGTTCCATCGTTGAAGCAGAAGGTGAGCGCGGTTGGAAAGACAGAGACACCCGCAAAGCATACCACCGTATCCAACAAATTATATCAAAGAGGAGAGTAACGAGATGATAGCACTCAATCATCTGCTAGAGGTGATCAAACAAATAAAGCAGGAAGTAGGCAAGGTCATTATTGGCCAGGAGCGTGTCCTTGATCAAACCTTGATTGCTATTTTTACCAATCAACATGCGCTGATCGAGGGAGTACCCGGAACAGGAAAGACACTTCTGGTGCGTACCTTGGGGAAGGTTCTCGGATGCGACTCATCCAGAATCCAGTTCACACCCGACCTCATGCCCGCGGATATTACGGGTACACATGTCTACAACATGCAGAAAAATCAGTTCGACTTAGTAAAAGGTCCCGTTTTTACCACGTTCCTGCTGGCCGACGAAATCAATCGTGCACCCGCTAAAACACAGTCTGCCCTGCTTCAATCCATGCAGGAACGCCAGGTGACTATCGACCGGGAGACCATTAAACTCTCGTCGAATTTTACCGTTTTCGCGACTCAGAATCCCATTGAGTTCGAGGGGACTTACGCGCTTCCTGAAGCTCAGCGTGACCGTTTTATGATGAAAATTCAAATGGAGCTCCCAAACAGGGAAGAGGAATTGACTCTGGCAAAGAGAATGATTCAGAAAGTGGACTCACCTGAAGCCGTTCTGGAATCCAATCAGGTTCAACCTGTTATCGTGGAAGACGATTTGATGACATTGAGAATGGCTCTTGAAGGGATTAAAGTGAAGGAAGACATCCTGGATTACCTGGTGGAAACCGTTCGCAAGACCAGAAGGCATGAGGGTGTCCTGGTTGGAGCCGGACCGAGAGCTGTGCAAGCTTTGTTGCTGGGGACAAGAGCATTGGCCGCCATTCGAAACAGAGATTTTATTACACCGGACGATGTCAAGGAGCTCACACCTGCCGTCCTGTCCCATCGCATCATTCTTCGCCCCGAATTTGAAATTGAAGGTTTGACGGTTTCAGAAGTGATTGAATCCATTCAAAAGGAGATCATGGTGCCGCGATGATTGTTCCCAGGAGACGACTTCTGGTCGTTGTACTCTTCACAGCTGTGCCGCTTTTGGCATTGGCCTTCTCCGAAACGGCATGGAGCGGCTTCGCCGCCGCTCTATTCGGGTTATTGGTACTGCTCGCGCTGGCAGATGCGTTCCTGCCTGATTCTGTGCTGGAACAGTTGGAGATAAAAAGCGCGCCTGTTGTTCGAATGACCAAGGGTAAAGAGTCTGTTTTATCCCTTTACCTTCAATCTCATCTGAACTGCAGAAGAACGCTTTCCTTTGGCTTGCCGTTGCCTGACTCTATTTTGAGCGGGCAGTGCGTTCAGTCTCTGGAACATCTGTCGCCGGGGATTTGTGAAATGCAATGGAATGGCACACCCCGTGTACGGGGCGAGTTTCCCCTCAGGTCCATCTACCTGGAATCGGCTTCCCGTCTCGGGTTATGGTCCAGAAGAACGTCCCGGAAGCTGGAGCTCGTCATTCGTGTTTACCCTAATCTGTTTCAGGAGAAAAAGGTCATGGCAGCCTTGTTTCTGAATGCTGCCGGAACCGGTATCCACACGCGAAGGCAATTGGGGCAGGGCAGGGAATTTGAAAAGCTGAGATACTACCTGCCAGGCGATTCCTACGGGGATATTCATTGGAAGGCCAGCGCCAAACGCAACAGTTTAGTGACAAAGGAGTTTCGAACAGAACAAACGCAGGAAATCTACGTGGTTCTGGATGCGTCCCGCTTAAGTGCTCGAAGGGCGGAATCGGGAGAAGAACAAACCATTGTGGAGCGTTTCATAACAGCTTCCTTAATTACCTGTCTGGCGGCTGAAAAACAGGGAGACCTCTTTGGTGTCCTCTCATTCAGCGACAAGGTGGATGCCTTTATTCGCGCGAAAAGCGGCAGGGAGCACTATCACTGCTGCCGGGATGCCCTTTACCATTTGCATCCAAAATCCGTTTCACCTGATTTCGATGAACTCTGTACATTTATTCGACTTAAACTTCGGAAAAGAGCCCTGCTGGTTTTTCTGGTCAATCTGGATGACCCCGTTACTTCGGAGAACTTCATCAAAAGTATCGAGTTGATTTCCAGGCGCCATCTTGTTTTGGTGGGCATGATTCAAGACCGTCACATAGAACCCATGTTCTCCATGGAAAAACTCCATGATACCAATCAGCTTTACGACAATCTGGCTTCCCACCTGCGCTGGAACGAATTGAGGAAAGTGAAGCGGATTCTTCTGAGAAGAGGCGTCCGATTCTCCTTATACCCGAGTGAAGGCCTGTGTCTCGGCCTTGTAACCCAATATATGCATATCAAACAGAGGCAGTTGCTGTGATTATCGATTTGGCGAGTTTTATTGAAACGGAAAGAAGTTATTGGGAAGAGCTGGACGCTTTTCTGGATCGCATGTCAAAGGACTACGCTCTTACACTGTCGCTGGAAGAAATTCAGCGTTTTCACTATCTCTATCAGCGTGCTTCAGCGGATCTTGTCAAGGTACACACCTTTTGCGCTGAAAACGATTTGAAAAAGCACCTCGAGAATTTGGTGTCACGGGCCTACTCGGAAATCCACGGTGAAAAAAATACAGCGGTGAAGTTTCATCCCCTGCACTGGCTTTTTCACACCTTTCCCCGCACATTCAGAACCAATATACTTGCGTTTGCTTTGGCTGTTTGTGTCACGTTGATAGGAGGCTTGTTCGGTGCGGTCGCGGTTCACCTGGACCCTGAAGCAAAAGAGGTGATACTGCCTTTTGACCACTTGCTGGGCTCACCCGGTGATCGCGTCGCTGAAGAGGAAAGCCGAACGGGAGACCATCTGACCTCCAAAACCACTTTTTCGGCCTTTCTCATGACCCATAACACCAGAGTCACGTTGACAACCATGGCTATGGGCATCTTCTGGGGACTTGGCTCACTCATCCTGCTCTTTTACAACGGTGTCATACTGGGAGCCATTGTTTTTGACTATGTGGCGGCCGGAGAGAGCTTGTTTCTGATGGGATGGCTGCTGCCTCACGGTATTATAGAAATACCCGCCATTTTAATCGGCGGTCAAGCGGGCTTTGTGTTGGGACACGCACTCATTGGCTGGGGTACCAGACGGTCATTGCGTCAGCGCTTGCGTGAAAAAATATCCGATATTGTGACCCTGGTTTTCGGTGCCTCTGTGATGTTGGTTTGGGCGGGTATCGTTGAAGCCTTTTTGTCTCAATATCACTATCCCGTTATATCCTATGAGCTGAAAATAACAATCGGTGTGATAGAGGGATTCTTGCTGTTGGTTTTCCTCACTCAATTTGGCCGAAACACAGCAGGCCGCCAGCAGAAGCGCCCAAAGGAAAGTGAATATGCGTTCTAAAGTCAATGGACTCGTCATTCAAACGCCTGAAGGTGTTTCCTTTTCCCTGCTGCTGGCGAGCCCCGTTATCCGATTTATGGCCTGGCTGATTGACTTGTTCTGTATTCTGGTTCTCATGAATATCGTGGGAATGCTCGCGAACACCATGGTCGTCTTGAGTCCCCAGGGAGCTCAAGTATTCCAGATTCTGGTCGGTTTTGCGATCTCCATTGGGTATGCCATCTTCCTGGAATGGCTTTGGCAAGGGCAAACCCTTGGAAAGCGTCTTTTCAGACTGCGCGTCATAGATGAGGCCGGTCTGAAACTGAGTTTTAGTCAGGTTGTCATGCGCAATTTTCTGCGATTGGTCGATATGCTGCCCGCGCTCTATGCCGTGGGAGGAGCAGCAGCCGTTTTATCAAAAAAGAGCCAACGCCTGGGTGATATCGCCGCGGGAACCATTGTCATCAGAAACCCCAAAATAGCCAAACCGGATCTGGAGCGGGTTTTGTCGAGAAAATACAATTCACTTCGTTCCTATCCCCATTTGGCGGCTCGTCTGCGTCAGCGAATTAATCCGTCGGAAGCGGCACTGGGTTTACAGGCTCTTTTGAGAAAAAACAGTCTGGAGGATCAAGCGCGTTTGACTCTTTTTGAAGAGCTGGAGCTGTTTTACAGGCAAAAAGTCACTTTCCCCGTGGAGGCCAGCCTCGGAATGTCTCCTGAAAGCTATGTTAGAAACGTCGTCGATATTCTCTTTCGCCCTGAGACAAAGTGACACTGTCTCGGGTTTGGGGATTGGAGAATCAAGAGCTTTGACTTGCACCTGAAGCATTTTGAACGGGCGAGGTATGGGCAGATGCCGTTAACCCTTCAGCTTGCTGGCGAGGTCTGTCCCTTTCTGTTTTTTTACATAGTGCCGGCAGAGAGCCGGAGCAGAGGCATTCTTCGCTGTATTGAAACCGGTCAATTGAGTCTGCTCTCTGCCAGGATCGACGGATCGATTCGCTGATTTCTCGTGTCTGATTGAGAGTGGATAATCTTTTAAAACGCTGAATGCAATATCGAACCGTTAAAGTCCCGTTTGGCATTTAGGCTGGCATATCGCTGCCTTTTGGATGATAATGAGTCAAAATATACATTCTATATTGAGGTGAACATGAGTAAGGTAAGAAAACAAATATGCGTGGACGGAAAAAACTATGCCATTTTTTCCCTTCGTGAAGCAGCGAAAAAGGGGATCAGGCATATTGATAAATTGCCGAAAAGTTTAAAAGTGTTACTGGAAAACCTGTTGCGGCATGAAAACGGAACAACAGTGACCTGGAATGATATCGAGGCATTGGATGAGTGGGTTGAGAACGGAGGTTCTAATCATGAAATTTCCTATCATCCGGCACGGGTTATCATGCAGGATTTTACAGGTGTTCCCGCTGTTGTCGATTTAGCGGCAATGCGCGGAGCCATGAAAGTTCTGGATGGTGATCCCAGGAAAATCAACCCTCAGGTTCCCGTTGACCTTGTTATTGACCACAGTGTTCAAGTAGAGCACTTTGGCAATGAAGAGGCATTTTCAAAAAATGTGGAACTGGAATACCGCCGCAATATGGAACGCTATCGCTTTTTGAAGTGGGGGCAGAATACGTTTGAAAATTTCCGCGTTGTTCCTCCCGGAACAGGTATTATCCATCAGGTCAACTTGGAATACCTGGCCAATGTGGTATGGACCAAAGAAGCAGGAGAAGAAATCCTTGCCTATCCCGACACCTGTGTTGGCACGGACTCACACACCACCATGATTAACGGTCTGGCTGTTTTAGGCTGGGGCGTTGGTGGAATTGAAGCAGAAGCGGCCATGCTGGGTCAGCCCGTTACCATGCTTATTCCAGAGGTAGTCGGCTTCAAACTCAAGGGGCAATTAAAAGAGGGGATTACGGCGACGGATCTCGTTCTCAAGGTGGTTGAAATGCTTCGAGCTCACGGTGTGGTTGGAAAGTTTGTCGAGTTTTTTGGTCCAGGAATGGCGGATCTGTCTCTGGCAGACAGAGCGACACTGGCAAATATGGCGCCCGAGTATGGTGCTACTTGCGGATTCTTTCCTGTAGACGAAAAGACTCTTGATTATCTGAAGTTCTCCGGTCGCAGTGATGAAACCGTTCGCCTGGTTGAGTCCTATTCCAAAGAGCAAGGTCTGTGGGCTCATGCCGATGATCCTGACCCCGTTTTCTCATCGGTAGTGGAATTGAATCTCAGCGATGTGGAACCCTCTATTTCGGGCCCTAAACGTCCGCAGGATCGGATCAATCTATGCAATGCTCACAGCGCTTTTAAAGCTGCATTTAAGGGCATGTTCAATGGCAGTGATGAGCAGCTTCAAGAGGAATATCCAGTTGAAGGTGAATCATTTGGCATGAAAAATGGAAATGTGGTGGTAGCCGCCATCACCAGCTGTACCAACACTTCCAATCCTTCCGTTCTGATTGCAGCCGGGTTGGTCGCCAAAAAGGCCTGTGAAAAAGGGCTCAAAACCAAGCCCTGGGTAAAAACTTCCCTTGCACCCGGATCCAAAGTGGTTACAGATTACCTGGTTGATTCGGGTCTCCAAACTTATTTGGATCGCTTGGGATTCAACCTGGTCGGCTATGGGTGCACAACCTGTATTGGTAACACAGGCCCTCTTCCGCCTGCCATTTCAAAAACCATCAACCGCGATAATCTTGTCGCTACATCTGTTCTCTCTGGTAATCGCAATTTTGAGGGTCGTATTTCACCGGATGTTCGCGCAAACTATCTGGCTTCACCTCCGCTGGTGGTGGCCTATGCCATAGCAGGAAATATGTGTGTTGACATCATGAGTGAGCCTCTCGGCAAGGACTCAGCAGGAAAGGATGTGTTCCTCAAAGATCTTTGGCCGAGTAATCGGGAAATTGAAGATGTTGTGAATCAGCACATCTCCAGTGACATGTACAAAAAGCGCTATGCCAATGTGTTTGAAGGTGACGAAAAATGGCAGGCAGTCGCTGCTTCCGGCGATGAAATGTACGACTGGGATGAAGCCTCTACCTACATTCGCAACCCCACTTTCTTTGATGACATTAAAGACGGAGTGAAAACAGGGTTTCAGGTTGAGAAAGCTCACATATTGGCTCTGTTGGGAGATTCTGTTACCACAGACCACATTTCACCAGCTGGAGCGATCGCCATCGGGTCACCTGCGGCTGTTTATCTGGAATCCAATCGTGTGCCTGTTTCCGACTGGAACTCCTATGGCTCTCGCCGAGGTAATCACGAAGTGATGATGCGCGGGACATTCGCCAATGTCAGGATTCGCAATGAAATGGTACCAGGCGTGGAAGGAGGTTACACTGCCTATGTACCAAGTGGCGAGCAAATGAGTATTTACGATGCCGCTATGGCTTATCAAAGGGAAAGGAAACCGCTTGTCGTCATTGCCGGAAAAGAATACGGGACAGGCAGTTCCAGAGACTGGGCTGCCAAAGGCACGGTTCTTCAGGGTGTAAAGGCTGTTATTACCGAGAGTTTTGAGCGCATTCACCGTTCTAACCTCATTGGTATGGGTGTTATGCCATTGCAGTTCCAAAACGGAGAAACCCGTAAGACGTTTAACCTCGATGGAACGGAATCCATTTCTCTGAAGCCCGTGGGTAAACTGGCGCCAAAAATGGAGTTTGAAATGAGTATCACCTCCAGAGATGGAGCCGTTCAATCCACCAGGGTTCTCTCCCGCGTGGATACAGAAGATGAATTGAACTATTTTCTGAACGGGGGCATTTTGCAATATGTACTCCGTCGTTTGAAATAGTTGGTAAAAACAATAGCAGGGGAGGTGCAATCTCCCCTTTTTACAGCTGGCCACAGGTGAGGTTATTACCGAGCTCAATCGTGACTTTGGCTTCAAAGCCCGGCTGTTTTTCCCAGGTTAAACAAACTGCTTTAATAGTTCTTCAAACTTGCTGCGATCAACAGGTTGGCTGAAGAGAAAACCTTGACCTTCTGTGCAGTTTGTTTTTTTCAAAAAGGCCAGCTGTTCCTCTGTTTCAATACCCTCTGCTACAACGGTTAGTCCCAAGTTAAGGCCTAGCGTTACAATGCTTTTGAGAATCGCGGTTTCTCTGCTGGACTCTTCTTGAAGACCCTGTACGAAAGAGCGGTCGACCTTGAGGGTATCGATGGGAAACTTTTGAAGGTAGCTGAGTGAGGAATAGCCTGTACCAAAATCATCCAATGAGATACGCACGCCTAATTGTTTGAGCTTTTTCAGGATATGCATACTCTGATCGTCTTTTCCCATAATTGAATTCTCGGTAATTTCAAATTCCAGCAATTCAGGTTCTAGATTGTTTTTGTTGATGTTTGTAGACAGAGTTTGGCCAAGACCTGCATCTTGTAATTGCCTTGAAGAGAGGTTAATGGAGTATTTCAATGTGGGATATCCCTGCTTTTTGAAATAGCTGATTGTTGTGCAGGCTTCCTGGATCAACCAATTGCCTAGTGGAATAATCAGGCCCGATTCTTCCGCAATGGGCATAAAATCAGCCGGAGAAATAAAACCGGCCCCATCCTCTTTCCATTTCAACAGAATTTCAGCTCCTACTGTTTGACCTGTGTGAAGATTGACTCTGGGTTGGAAGTACAGCTTAAAGCCTTTGTTTTCAATGGCCTTGCGAATTTTATTCTCCATATTGACTTTGGCGAAAGATTCCAGCTTCATGGCTTTTGCGTAATACTGGAAGCAGTTCTTCCCCTGTTGTTTCGCGTGGTACATAGCCGTATCGCTGTTGGTCAGTAAAGTCTGAATATTCTCTCCATCTTCCGGGAATAGCGAAATGCCAATACTGCAGGTTATCGTAAACCGTTTTTCCTTGAAAATTATGGGTTTGACGATGTTTGAAATGACTTTTCTGGCAATCACAGCTGCATTATTTGATGATTTAATGGCATCTAGAATGATTGTAAATTCATCACCTCCCAATCGGGCGACGGTATCTTGCTCTCTGATAGACAGTTGAAGACGTTTGGACACTTCAACCAAAACCATATCTCCATAGTGATGACCGTATGAATCATTGATCAATTTGAATCGATCGAGGTCGATGAACATCAACGCGAATTTCTCATGGTTTCTTTTTGAACGATTGATTAACTGCTGAATGCGATCGTGAAAAAGGGAGCGGTTTGGTAAACCGGTTAATTGATCGTAATTTGCCAGAACCTTTAAAGCGTTTTCCTGTTTCTTGTGTTCAGTCATATCGAGAAAAACGGTTGCTATGCGGTAAAAGCTGTTGGTGGAATCTCTAATGGCCGTGGAGGTTCTCCACGTGGGGAAAATACGTCCATGTTGATTTTTAAGCCAAACTTCCCCTTTCCATCCACCTGACTCGAGAATTTCACGGTCAATTTTTTGAAAGAAGTTTGGCTCATGATGGGCTGAGTTGAGTAAAGAGAAGGGTTTCCCAATCACATCGTCTTCGCTGTAACCCGTTATTTGAGCGAAGGCAAGGTTTGTTTTCAGTATGTATCCCATGTCATCGGTAATGACCATGGCTTCAAGCGTGTTTTCAAAGGCACTTGCCAATAACTTGATGTTGTCACTGGCTTCTTTCATTTGAGTTACATCTATCAAAGTCCCTGCCATGCGTTTGACTTGTCCCTGCTTGTCCCTCTGGACAACCATGCCCCTTTGACGTATCCAGATCCATTCATTTTCCGCGTTCTTGCTTCGGTATTCAGCCAGAAAGGAGTCAGACGCGCCCTGGATATGCTTGTCCCACTTCGCTTGAACATGGGTTTGATCGTCTGAATGGATTGATTGAATGTACTGATTGAAATTCATCTTGGAATTAGAGGTGGTTTTCCCGGATATTTTTGTGAAAATAAGGTTGTTGTCCTTGTTAGACCAATCCCACATGGTATTTCCGCTGCCCCAAAGTGCCAGCGTCAATTTTTCTTCTCGCTCCATGATGGCCAGGTGGTTTTTGGCTCTCTCTTTGTTCTTGAGAAACTGAAGATACCAGATTGTGCCAATCAGGCTTGAAATAAGGATAAGGTACAAAGAGTAGGCCCATGGTCTTTTCCATGGTGGCGCTTGTATGTGAAGAGCCAGTTGCAGAGGTTCAGGGCTCGTATTGCCTTCACTGTTGGCTCCTTGCAAGAGATAGGTGTAGTTACCGGGATCCAAATTGGTAAATGTTTGCGTGTTTTCCTCACCAAGATAGACCCAGTCCTCTTGATATCCTTCGAGTTTAGACTTGAATGTGTTTTTGTGAGGGCGGGTGTAGTCCAATACGGCAAAGCCTACCTTGAAGATGTTATCTTTATATGACAGTCTAATTTCCTGTCCGCTGTCAATCGAATGGATTTCCTGCTCTATCGAATGGAACTGTGTGAATACAAGTGGAGAAATAATATCTCTGTGGATGAGGTCATCGGGTGAAAAGGATACCACGCCCGTCATGCCGCCGAAATAGAGCTTTCCGTCCAGTCCTTTTAGTGCTGATCCGCCATTGAACTCATTGCCTGGCAGGCCATCCAGATGATCGTAATTTTTGATCCAGCTGTTTGCTGGATCGATTCGGCTTAACCCGTCCATGCTTGTCACCCAAAGAAGCCCGTCTTTGCCTCTTAAGATGCTGAAAATCTCATTGTTGGGTAGACCATCCTGCTCCGTGATGTGGTGGATGATCTTTTCACGATCTCCTTTTAACTCTAAAACAAAGACACCGGCATTGTTGGTTCCAAGGTAAACTCGACCTTTTTCGTCTGAATCAATACAGGTAATTTCTGTCTTCTGATTTGCCTCGCTGGAGTCATCAGGAACAAAGTACCGCTTGATGGAATGCAAGTCTTCTGAAACAGTGTATAGTCCGTAATTGGAACCCAGTAAGTAGGGATTTCCAGGTAAATGAAAAAGACAGAGTATATAGAAATCTTTTAAATGGTTCGAGCTTAGCTTGAACCAGTTTTGCTCATTTGTTCGATAATTCCACTCCACCAATTTGTCACTTGTTGTGATGAGAACCCTGTTTTCACCTCTACTAATTATATGATTTAAAAAGCTGTCCGCTTGAATTTGTTCGCTGATCTCCAAGAGAGGAAAGTTCTCAATGGTATTTTCTTTTGGGCTGATAAGATCTAAACTGTCAAATCCAAGGACTAAAAGCCTGTCGGACTGCTTCTCGGCAGCAATGGTATTCACGACTTTAACATGTAATGAATTTTCATTGTTCTTGCCTGGAGAATAGAGTTTCACTTCTTTTGTGTTGAGGTCGACTAGATTGATGCCTTTATAGGTGTTGAGCCATATTCGATTTTTATCAGTCTGTACAATGTTCCAGACTTCGTCATCCGAGATTGAAATAGTGCCTTTCCCGTTGTGTCGCCACGATTGGAATGACATGGAATCGCGATTCCAGATGAAAAGCCCCTGGCCTCTGCTTCCTATCCACAGTAGCCCTCTGTCATCGAAGAAAAGGCAGCGCAAGGCACTGGTAGTCAAACCTCTGGCTTGACTGATATCACCCTTGAAATGTTCTTTTTCAAAGCTGTCTATGTGCCAGCTGATGAGACCCTGTTCATGAGTCGCGGCCCAAACATGCTTGACTCCATCAAACTTTAAATCCCAAATTACTTCACTTTCTGCCTGTTGATCACCTTGGTTCAGAATATTCAGATGCTTCAACGTACCTGCGCCTGGTCTGTACACATAAACGCCATTGCGAGTACCAATCCATATTCGTCCTTGCGGGTCTTCCAAAAGAGACATTACCGCGTGGTTGTTTCCTTTGACAGGTTTTTCTAAAACAAAAGAAATGGTATCCCATTCGTCATTGATTGGGTCATATCGCACCAGGCCGTTATCGGTTCCTATCCAGATATGTCCCTCTTTATCCTGGTAAAGTGAAAGAATCAGATTGTCGGGAAGAAGGCTGTTCTTAACTGTGTATTGGGTAACTTGATCGGTATGCCTGTTGAGTTTATAGAGACCACCTCCAGCCCATGTGCCAATCCACAAGTTTCCGGCTCCATCATCGATAAAGACGTTGATATGGAGAGAGTGGTTGTTGGTATCTGCAGAAAAAACAGGATGCTGAGCGAACACGTTTTCAGCTGGATTGTAAGTGACCAGCCCTTGTTGACTGGTTGCAAGCCAGAACAAGCCATCTTCATCCTGGAAGATGCTCAGAATTTCTTCATTCTGAATGGCAAATTGCTCTTCGGAATTGACGATGAAATTTTCAAATCCATAACCGTCATGGCGATTTAAACCTTGTGAGGTGCCGACCCAAATGAACCCGGTCTTGTCTTGAGCAATACAGTAGACATGACTTTGGCTCAGCCCCTCCTCGACAGACAGTTTTCTAACCAGATACTGGTGTCCAAAAGTGGAGCGGCATGCCATGAGCAGTGCCAGTAAGAGAAGTAATCGATTCATGCTGACTGAATCTTTTCGCTTAATAAGGTGAAAGAATCGTAGTAATTCGTAAAATGCGGCATGGTAAAAAGTTGTTTCCCTGGGTTCCGAGCATTCATCGAGAATGCCTGGAAACCAAGTATAGGACAAACCATTTTTTATTTGCAAGAATCAAATAACAGGTTCCTTTCCCGATAAATGATAAAAAAGTTCACGTACTTTCTTTTACGAGTCGGCCGTTTCGAGAATTCCGCATAATATGACTTTTCCCGGCAATTCCACTGAACCTGAAGCTGGGTAAATACTGCTTTCCGCTGAAATGGGCCATTGCGCAATTAAAAAAAAGCAGGATCAACACTCAGAGTTGAACAATCAGTTCAGGGTGACAAACCAACGCAGACTGAACGTCATGTCAACCCGCTGCAGCCTGGATCAGCGAGAGAGAACCTTTCAATTGAGCTATTCATCACCGGAAACGGTTGGTTTATTTCCCACTTTAGGCTAAACTGCTTTGTGACTGCCATTTTCCATGCGGCTGTATGGGATGAATGGTTAAACTGATAAAATTTATGGTATTCATTGATTCGTTAATCGCCGTTTAAAGGGTTCGAGCTATGACATTTAAAGAACAGATATTACAAGGTATTCCAACTGAGTTACCATCCCCAAAACCATACAACGAACAAGCCAATCACGCGCCCAAGAGAAAGGATATTTTGTGTGTTGAAGAGAAACAGCTGGCCGTTCGGAACGCGTTGCGTTATTTCCCTGAGGAATGGCATGCTGAATTAGCCCGGGAATTTGCCCATGAGCTGGAAGAATACGGCCGCATCTACATGTACCGTTTCAAACCGGACTACAACATGTTTGCCAGGCCGATCGATGCCTATCCCGCTCAGTGCAAGCAAGCTGCTGCCATTATGGTCATGATTCAGAACAACCTCGATCCAGCTGTCGCGCAGCACCCGGAAGAGCTGATTACTTACGGTGGGAACGGAGCGGTTTTTCAGAACTGGGCTCAATACCTGCTCACCATGAAGTACCTGGCGACCATGACCGACGAACAGACATTGCATTTGTATTCGGGTCATCCCATGGGTCTCTTCCCTTCGTCGCCTTCGGCTCCAAGAGTCGTTGTCACCAACGGCATGGTGATTCCCAACTACTCCAAGCCGGATGACTGGGAGAAGTTCAACGCTCTGGGCGTATCTCAGTACGGGCAGATGACCGCGGGTTCGTTCATGTATATCGGGCCACAGGGGATTGTGCATGGAACCACGATTACAGTGATGAATGCTTTCAGAAAGATTTTAAAGAAAGGCGAGGAAACAGCGGGTAAGATTTTCCTGACAGCCGGACTGGGCGGCATGAGTGGAGCACAGCCCAAAGCGGGTAATATCGCCTCCTGTGTGTCGGTTTGCGCAGAAGTGAATCCTGAAGCAGCCAGGAAACGGCACAGTCAGGGTTGGGTCGATATTTTAATCGACTCTATGGATGAGCTCATAGCCAGGGTAAAAAAAGCACAGAAAGACAAGGAAGTCGTCTCAATTGCTTACATCGGCAATGTGGTTGATGTCTGGGAGCGCTTCTACGAGGAAGGTATTTTCGTCCACGTGGGCTCCGACCAGACCTCACTGCACATTCCCTGGACAGGCGGTTATTATCCGGTCGATGTCAGTTTTGAGGAGTCTAACCGCCTGATTCGCGAAGAGCCGGAACTGTTCAAGGAAAAGGTTCAGGCTTCCTTGCGACGACATGCCGCCGCCATCAACAAGCACACGGCCAGGGGTACCTATTTCTTTGATTATGGAAATGCCTTCTTGCTGGAAGCCTCCAGAGCCGGTGCCGATGTAATGGCAGAAAACGGGGTCGATTTCCGATACAAATCCTACGTGCAGGATATTCTGGGACCGATGTGTTTTGATTACGGGTTTGGTCCTTTCCGTTGGGTTTGTACCTCTGGTAAAGCGAAAGATCTGGACAGAACGGACGAGATTGCCATGAACGTTCTGCGTGACATCATGGAACATGCTCCTGAAGAAATCCAACTGCAAATGAACGACAATATCACCTGGATCCGGGATGCAAAACAGAACAAGTTAGTCGTCGGTTCTCAGGCGCGTATTCTGTACGCGGATGCGGAAGGGCGCATGAAGATAGCCAAAGCCTTTAACGATGAAGTCAGGGCAGGGAAGATCGGTCCAGTTGTCCTGGGTCGTGACCATCACGATGTCAGCGGTACAGATTCACCCTATCGCGAAACCTCAAACATTTACGATGGCAGCAAGTTTACCGCCGATATGGCCATTCAAAACGTTATCGGTGACAGTTTCCGCGGTGCCACCTGGGTGTCCATCCACAACGGTGGTGGTGTAGGCTGGGGCGAAGTGATTAACGGCGGTTTTGGCATGGTGCTGGACGGGACGCAAGAAGCGGAAGAACGATTGAGGAACATGCTTTTCTACGATGTCAACAACGGTATCGCGCGTCGCAGCTGGGCAAGGAACAGCGGCGCCCGCTTTGCCATTGAACGCGAAATGCGGCGTTCGCCAAATTTGAAGGTGACCCTGCCGAATTTGGTCGATGATAGCCTGCTTGACAGTTTGTTTTAATTTAAAAAGGTCAACTCCATTCATAAAGTGTGGCACCCAGAGGGGCAGCCGATCAAGAGCGATGGTTTGGTAAAAAGCAGTCCCGATATATCAGGTATCACCGTTTTGAACCTGGCCGCAGTGGCTGACTGTGCCCATACGATCCTACCTCATTTGTTGTGCCTGAATTAACACTTGGTTATCTCGTTGACTAAATTTAGTTATTGTTGTAAAATTAGCAAAAAGTGTGCTTGATAACAAAAGAGGATCGAGATGAGCAAGGTATTATCCAATTTTGAAAACCCTTTTCGCCCTGGAGCTGGACACAGGCCTCCCTATCTAGCTGGTCGTGCTAAAGAGATACAGGAATTTGATCGTTTGCTTAGGCAGAAAGTTATATTGGAGAACATGGTTTTAACAGGGTTGAGGGGTGTTGGTAAAACCGTTCTGCTAGACTCTTTGAAACCAAAAGCACTTCAAGCGAATTGGTTATGGGTTGGAACAGACCTGTCTGAATCAGCAACAATAAGTGAAAATAGCATAGCCATCAGATTGCTTACTGATTTGTCTGTCATAACTTCAAATATGGTTATCAAGAGAGAACCAACTCAGAAAATTGGATTTAATGCTGCGGAGCAAATAACAGATGTCAAATTAAACTACAATTTGCTAAAAAATATCTATGATAAAACCCCTGGATTGGTACATGATAAACTTAAAAGTATCCTGGAGTTCTCCTGGAGCGTCATTTCAAGAAACAGTGAAATAAAAGGGGTTGTGTTTGCGTATGATGAAGCACAAAATTTATCTGACCAAGCAGGAAAAGAACAATACCCATTGTCATTATTGCTTGATGTTTTTCAGTCCATTCAAAAAAAGGAAATACCTTTTATGCTTTTGTTGACAGGGCTGCCAACTCTTTTTCCAAAGCTTATTGAAGCAAGAACTTTCTCGGAAAGAATGTTTAGAGTTGTTTTTCTTGACAAATTAAATGAAGCTGAATGTATAGAAGCAATTACAAAACCGATTGAAAATGATTTATGCCCGGTTAGATTGACTGTTGAAGCAATAAACGTTGTTGTAGAGATGTCTGGAGGATATCCTTATTTTATTCAGTTTATGTGCAGAGAAATATATGATGTTGTATTACAGAAACAAGATAATGGAGAAGCACTTTCTGTACCTGTCGATGTGATAATAATCAAGTTAGATACGGATTTTTTTTCTGGCCGCTGGAGCAGAGTTACAGATAGACAAAAAACATTATTGTATGTCATCGCCCAGCTTGATCATTGCGATGACGAGTTCACGGTTGCGGAGATAGTCGCACAATCAAAAAAAATATTACAAAAGCCATTTAGCAGCAGTCATGTCAATCAAATGCTGTCTTCATTAAGCAATGCAGGGCTTATTTTCAAAAATAGACATGGAAAATATTCTTTTGCTGTGCCGCTCATGTCTGGTTTTATCAACAGACAACCGTCAGATGACTTGCTATATTGAATTGTAACCAGTGAAGACTTGTCATGCACCGGGCCGCGATGAAAAAGATTTACTTGAAAACCAACAAAGCCTGTCGTACAATCCGGCAACTCGATTTTAGAGGAGCACTTTTATGGAGGATGATATGAGTCAATTGGCTATTTTAGATGATGTTTTAAACGGGTTGATGCGTCGATACAAGGAACGTGTACCCGATGTTCAGGCTATACTGGACTGCATGGTGGAAAACAAGCTGATTCAAAATGAGTCAGATATCGAAAACGATCACATTGCCTTTCGTACATTGGGCGTGCCGCATCTCGGCATCCGCTCTCTGGAAAAGATTTTTCTCCATTTGGGTTATGTCAAAAAAGATGCCTATTCTTTTCCTGCGAAGAAGCTCAACGCCTTCTGGTATGCTCCTCCACAACCCAAATACCCGCGAATCTTTATCAGTGAATTGAGAGTTAAAGACCTGTCTGCTGCGGCTCAGGAAACCATTCTGAAATACACCCGTGAGGTAACTTCCGATCCGGTTGATCAACTGGATTTAAACGACAGTCAAGCCATTGTCGACTACATGCACCAGTCCCTTTGGAGGACACCCACCTGGAAGGATTATTCCTTACTCGCGGATGAAAGTGAATATGCCGCGTGGGCCATCTTCAATCGCTATTATCTCAATCACTTTACGGTCAGTGTTCACAACTTGCCAGAGTCTTACCGAACCATAGCTCAGTTTAACGCGTTTATCGAGAGCCATGGTTTCAAACTCAACGACGCCGGTGGAAAAGCCAAGACAAGTCAGGACGGTCTTCTTATTCAGAGTTCCACTGTAGCCAGACTGGTTGAAGCCGAATTTGAAGATGAAGACGGGAAAATGGTGACGAAAAGCATTCCAGGTTCCTACGTGGAGTTTGCCGAACGAAAGGTCGTTCCCGAGTTTGAGCATTTAAAGCGGGAACACACTTATAGAGAACATCGTCGCGATGGTTTTGAAGCGGCCAACGCCGATAAAATATTCGAAAGTACCTATTCCGAACAGATTGAAAAAGCGCGCGATTGAGGTTTTGCGCGACCTCGATACGGTTAAGCGCTGTTTTACAGGCCGATCGATGATTCGGCCTGCTTTTTTTCAACCGTGTCGCTTGATGAATCGGAAAACAGCATGCCCGATTTTGCGCAGCCTTAAAGCGGCATGCCGTTTGGTTCAGTCGCTTGTTTTATGGTTAAAACAGTATCCTGTGGCGGTTAAAGGTCTCCGAAACAGTACATATACCCGTTTCTGACCGCGATATACACCCTGCCATCCCAGACAATGGGTGTTGAATCAATTTCCAGCCCTTCCACTTTGTCCAGCAGTTTTAATTCGTAAGTTCTCCTGTTTTTTATGAGTTGAAACAGAAAAATACCGGCATCGGTGCAGGCGACAATTTTGTCCTTGACGATCAGTGGGGTAGATATGGAACCGGGAATTTGTGTCTTGACAACTAATTTGGGCGTGTTGAAGGAAGTGAGAGCATCGGGTCCGAGAACGAGCTTTCCTTTCTCTGTACGTTTGTGATCCAGAACAGTTAACTCACCGGCAACATCCAGGAAGACGGCCAGGTGATCGTCCTTTTCTGAAATGTAGGCATCGTTGCAGCTGACGGAGCCAATGATTCCACCTTCCCAGTGGTACCATTTCTTGTCTATGGTGGGATAGAACCAGACCACACAATCGTGACCCTGCTTTGAAGGGTCTATTTTCATCACACCGCCGTGACCGGGCATGTACTGCTTTTCAACGGGAATCAAAAGACAGCCGTCGTTGGTGACAGGCGCGGAACCGTTTAAGTCCGTTCCGATGTAGTATTCCCAGTCGTTTTTCTTTTCTTTCAAGTTGTAACCGTAAATGCGCCCGGTTCCGGAAAGCGTGAACACTCTTCCGTTTAAAACGCTGGGAGAGGATTCTGAAACCAGATCACGCCCGTGCAGATCCATATCTTCTTGTTTGTAATAGGTGATTTCCTGAAGGATTTTGGGCTGCATAACTCCGTCAAGCCGTTCGAGTTTTTGGGGGTCCGGGCTGAAAACAGTGAAAATACCATTTTCCAGCGCGAGGTAGGCCAGTTTGCCGACTACCACTGCCGATCCGTCCACATCGCGACTGTAACAATCGGTTTTTTTGACGTTCATTCGCCATAGCTCTTTCCCGCTTAGGAGCGAAATACCTCGGAAACTGGGGATGTAGCGGTCCTCGTGATCATTCCAGAAACCAAGTCTGCTGCCTTGCATAATGATGTATTTGCTTTCGGGGTCTTGGGCTTCTTTGTTTTCAAAGATGGTACCCGTCCCTTTCAGAATATCTTCGTATTTATACTGCCAGACCAGTTCGCCGGTGGAGGCCTTGATTTTTTTTAGGTGATAATCAAACGCCCCTTGAATGAGAAACAGCTCCTGATTTTCCCGGACTAATAAAGGCTGGCCTGTCCAGCCGGCACCTTTCCAGACTTTATCCTTGCCATATGCCGGGCTGATACCTTCACCCAGATAGATCTTCCATACCAGGTTGAGCGTATCAGGAGCCTTGTTGCCGTAGTAATTTCGCTTCTCATTGCCTAAAAAGGTGGAGATGAGAACGTCCACCTCGCTGGACTTCTGTTGAGCTGACAACAAGCTGCCTGATAAAAGCAGGATAAAGGTCAGCAACGGTGTTAGGGTTTTGTTCTTGAAGAAACGCCATTTCCATGAAGAGTTGATTGCTTGTTTTGTATGAGAGAGGATAGTGTACAACATGGACTTATTTTATCTAAAAATGAAATATTTAACAACTACCGAAAGGCATACAGAAGTAGCGATTTGCTCCTTTCAGAGGTGCGTGCTTTGCCATTCTGAAGATGGAAGATGCCCGGAAAAGTATCCTTGTTCAAGGCGCACTTTTCTCTGCTTGACGCGGTATCCAAGTCAATAACGACAACCGGTATGATAAAAGACTGTGTTCCCAAAGATCACTTTGGGAACACAGCGGTTGGAAAGAGGAGTTTAGAGTGAAATTTTCAGAATCCAGGGTTTTTCACCGGGTTTTAGAATGCCTTCAGGCACAATGGCACGAGCCTTCTTGGCTTCACCATACGATTCATAATTGCCACTGGAAAGGCAGTAACAGAGATTGCCATTGCTCTTGCGTTCTGTTATAAAAAATGCCGCTGTTGGTCGGTCCTGCATTAATTTGATGACGGAATCTCTTTGACAGGCTACCATGAACACCAGTGTGTATCTGGGTTTACCGGTGGAACGGAATGCAGCCAGGCTTTCTGCAAGGACTTCATCCATTGATTTACCTTGAACAGAAGGGACTGATAATTCCGGAGCAGTGGGTTCACTCATGGCGGATTCTTTTAATGCAGGTTCTTCTGTCTTCTGCGTTTCTAAATAAGCTGAAGATTCGGGCTGTGCCGACGCATTCTCTTCTGTCAGGTTTGCCGACAATTTCTCTTCCACAGAGGGCTTCGCCTCTTCGGTAATGACTTCTTCGGGAGCGGGATCGGCAACGATTGTTTTTTCAACGGTTTCATTTTCGTCGACAGTCAGTATGTCTTCTGTATGTTCAGCCGCTTTTGCTGTTTCATCCTGGACGTCTTCTATTTGAGTCTCAACGATGGATGCATCTGGCTGCATTTCTGAAAGCCTGTCTGTCTGTATTTCTACGGCATCATCTTTCTGTATTTCTACAGTATCTTCTTTGTTCATGAGATTGTTAATGAACGGAATCTTTTCTCTGAAGATAATGGTTACAGCTGCCAATAGAAGCAGGATGATGGGAATAAAAAATTTAGGCCATGATCTCTTTTTCTCAAAAAACTGCAGACTGTCGTCATTTTCGTCCTCTTCTGGCAGTATGTATTCTGACTGACTGTCTTCCTGTGTTGGTTCAGGGGAATCGGTTTGTTCTTCGTATGGAAAGTCGAGAGGAGGCCGCTTTGGTTCAAGATCAAACGCGGAGGGCTCATCGAGAGTGGCAGTCTCGTCTTTCGTTAGTTCGCTCTGATCCTCTGTGTTGACATCCAGATCTTCGCTGGGTTCAATTGCCCTGTGATGCTCTTTGGTTAAAAGATCGATCGGCGTGCTCGGAATCGTATCGCTTTGGTTGTTAAACAGCTCGTCTTCCATGGGTTTATCTGATTCCAGAAGTTCTTCGGAAGGGTATTTTACTGCCAGAGTCGGAGATTCACTTTCATTGAGTGCCTGGCTTAATGCCTCAATTGGATCTACTTCTTCCTCCAGGTGTTCATTTAGAGGTTCCTCATCTTCAAAAAGCTTGTCTGCGATCCTGCTCTCATATGAGTCGGGAATCTGGGTTTCGATAGCTTCGTGGGCTATTGCTTCCTGTTTTTCCAGGGGTACTTCAGGTTTCGGGTCTGCGGGTTCTTCTTCAGAGCGATCTTGTAAGAATGACTCGTTCGATAAAACATCTTCGTCCTTTTTGGAAAGATCAGACTCCGATTCAAGAGGATCAAAGTCTTTGAGAGTCAGACTTTCCCCTTCAAAAAGCGGTTCAATTTCCTGGGAATCGCTAATATCGAAAAGTTCGTCACTCTCACTTAAAAGGTTGGCAGAGGATTCCGGTAAGCCAATTTGGGTCAATGGGTCGCTTAAGCTTTCATCTTCATTGATGGATAGTTCTTCAAAATCAATCATTCCGGCTGTTTTAAAGATATATAGAATTTTCTTGAACTGCAATGGGTCAAGTTCTTCAGGAGTGTAACTTGTGGTAAAGGGAACATCAAACTCCTCACGTAAATTGCGAAAATGATCAGGCAGGTTCATCAGGTCAAATCTCTCCGAGAAGAAATCCGTTTGTCGAACTTTGAACTCTTCTTCGGGAAAAGGCGGGAAACTGGGGGCGTCTATCAGGAGGATGTTTTTTACGAAGAGTGGAAGCGTAGCTATCTTAAGCTTGGGCATTTTTTCCGGTAAAACATTCTGAATAATTTCAAAAACACCCTCTTCTTCCATTAGAACTCTGGTAATGATTCGCATGATCTGATGTTTTAGAGCGGCGCCGAGATCTTTTGCGTCTGCAAATCCCTTTTCACGCAGGGCTTTTCCCAGACTTTCACTTCTTGAGAGACCGCTTTTTAATTGCTCCATTTGACTATCTGAGATTTTCCCCATCTCAACCAGTATGTCCGCAAAGCTTTCACCCTTGACGGTGGATTTGGCAAAGACCAGGTTGCCATTTTCAAAGAAGAGCTTTCGATCACCAGGCTGAGTTTCAATGTAGCCCGTTTGCGCGTCCAGAATTATTTTAAGGAGTTCTTTGTGAATATCGTAATTTGTAAAGGTCTTTTCCATCGTCATTACCTCTAATCAGGTTATTGGCGTGCATACAAACCTAAGTATACTCTATTCAACGAAAAAAAGAAATGCAAGGATAGTTTGGGCAGGTAGATTTAACGCTCATCTTGACTAAAATGGTCAACTCTCTTAACATGATTGTCTTTTAGAGGGGGAAAACTTGATAAATCCTCGGTTTATTAGTTTAACACTGTACAAAGCCTATGCCGATTTAAGGGCTGAATCTGAAAAGTATTACATGTCCTATCTATGGTGGGTTGTCGAACCCGTCCTCCAAATGTGTGTGTATTACGTTGTATTTGGTATCCTGTTTAAAAGGGGTACCGAGGGCTATGTTCCCTTTCTGCTCACAGGTCTTATTGTGTGGAGGTGGTGGGCTGCCGTTATTTCCGAAGGGTCTCACGCACTGATTAAGGGAAAGGGCCTGATTTCTCAAGTTTACGTTCCCAAGTATGTCTTTCCTATGACAACAGTACTGACTCAATCATTTAAATTTATCATTGTGTTTGGCATACTAGTCGTTTATTTGTGGTTGGCCGGTTACAGTATCAGTCTGCCTTATGTCATTCTGCCTTTTCTGCTTATTGTTCAGATTGTTCTTATTTCCGGTGTGACCTTTTGCCTTGCGGCCGTGTTCCCTTACTTACCGGATCTTCGACTGCTGA
Source organism: Acidobacteriota bacterium (assembly GCA_002747255.1). Lineage (GTDB taxonomy): Bacteria > Acidobacteriota > Holophagae > Acanthopleuribacterales > Acanthopleuribacteraceae. The sequence goes on from PDUC01000033.1 coordinate 70,663, forward strand.
TCGATACAACCTTGAGATTGATGTTCTTCCTCTCTGCAATTTTCTACGATGCCTCCATTGTTCCCCCAAGATTCCAGACCTTATTCTACCTGAACCCCTTTGTTCATCTGGTTGAGGGTTATCGCGCTATTCTGCTTCGCGGTGAGTGGCCTGGTATATACGCTCTCTCTCTGATCTTGCTTTTTGGTATGCTGCTCTTGTTTGCTGGAAGTTATTTTATGCACTTGAAGGATGGAAAATATGCGAAGGTGGTATTCTAGATGACATCACCCCTGATTGAACTAAAAAATGTCGGTCTTTATTACAAAATGGGCCATCTCTTTTACTCCAAGAGGCGGGCGGTTTTCTGGGCATTGAAAGATGTGTCGCTCAGTCTGTACAAAGGAGAAACACTGGGTATTCTCGGGCGCAATGGAGCCGGGAAAAGCACACTCTTAAAAGTTATCGGCGGTATTCTGGCTCCGGATTTCGGTGTTGTTCACAGAAAAACGCACAGTATCTCTCTGCTGTCACTTCAATTGGGCTTTGTCACTCACTTGACAGGCAGGGAAAACATCATCATGAGCGGACTCTTGCTTGGCTGTACCAGAGAAACTTTAAATAGACTCATGGATGAGATCATTGAGTTTGCAGAATTAGGGTCCTTTATCGATCAACCCATCCACACTTACTCTACGGGAATGAAAGCCCGTTTGGGTTTTTCTGTCGCTTTTCATACGAATCCCGAAGTTATTTTAATTGATGAAACCCTGGGAGTGGGAGATGTGGAATTCAGAAAGAAATCCACCGCACGAATGAAAGAGCGCATAAAATCAAATAAAACGGTTGTGCTGGTATCTCACAATACCAATGTCATTAAAGAACTGTGCGATCGAGCCGTTTGGATAGACGATGGTAAAACCCTGCTTGAAGGAAAGACGGAGACAGTGCTTGAAAGCTATAGCCAATCATGCGGCAAGAATTGATTTCTGTTTTGTGTGTTATTTTGTTTTCGAGTTGAAACCTTTTTAGTCTGTCGGTGAAATATGACCTGTGATGTTCTGATTCCCTTTCAAGAAAACCTGTCGTGTTTGATGGATTCCATCGAATCAATCCACCACACCCACAGTGATGTCCGTATTCATGTTTACGATACAAAGGGTTACTTGGCAGAATTGAAATTGTTTCGTGAATTTGCTCAAACCTATAGCGTTCAGTTATTTGAGTCAAAAGCTCCCGTTTGTTTTGACAGCTGGCTGAAGCAGCACCTGGCCGTCACTGAAAGTGATGAGCTTGTGCTCATTCCCGAGGATACACTTGTTCCCGAAAGCTGGTTGGAACGCTTTTGCGAGGCGGCTCAAGGAGAGAAAAGGTGGGTAACGCCCCTAACCAGCTCAAAATCACCCTATTCCATTTCCTTGCTTCCTGGTCACAATGTCCACACCATGGATGAACTGATCCAGAGGTTCAGCCGGAAACTATTTCCCCTTTGCGGAAAGCATACCGGAAGTGTTCTCTACATCAATTTAGCGGACTTGAATCGGCGCCAGTTCAGCTCTCTCTGTGGAAAGCTCCCCGAACAACCGCTTCTGTCCATTCTTGAGCGTATGAATTATAAGGGTGTTCTGGCCGATCATCTCTACATCAGCCATTCTTCCGCAGGCATCAAACAGGACAGCTTACTCGCGGTGGATCGAAAACAGAAACCTGTTCTCCTTAAATCCCTCTTGCATACCTCAAGTGCTGCGTGGCAAATCCTTTTTCCAAGTAAAGAACCAGCTGTGAAATGGGCCTTAAAGGAATGGGCCCGGAAAATGAAGAAAGCACTGCTTCAAAGGAAAACGAGTGAGATGTCGTCTTTACTCACGCGCGACTTTCTGGATTGCTTTTACCATAAAAGGGATTCCATCTCACCGCTTTTACAGAAGCAGATGACCCACCGTAACCGCATGAGTGTGGTTTACATTGTCAGCCGCCTGGCTATCAGCGGCGGCGTTTTTTCCATTCTCCAACTGGTCAACCAACTGACTCTTCTGGGCGTTGACGCGAGAATTTACTATATGGATGAGTCGCATGAGTTTCAGTCCTGGAACAGATATTCCACTCCCGTTCATTTTAAAAATGAACGCGATCTAGTGTCCAATTTTCCGCCTGTTGACGTTGTCGTTGCCACCCACTGGTCTACGGTCAGGTTTGCTCGATCGCTAATGGATGCAGGTGTGGCGAAAACAGCGGCCTACTTTATACAGGATTACGAAAAATGGTTCTATCCTGAAGAAGATGTCAAGACCAGAGATGCCGTTGCAGCCAGTTACAGTTTCATTCCCCATCGCATTGTGAAGAGCGACTGGTTGAGAAACCTGCTTTCAGCTGATGGTATTGAGTCCACCAAAATATCCTTTGGGCTTGATCGCGGTATTTATCATCCACGACCTGTAGCAAAGCACCGGCGGCCCGTGCTGCTGGCGATGGTTCGGCCCAATACACCAAGGCGGGGATTTAACAATGTCATTGAAACCTTTGAGCGCGTTTGGTCGATGGTGCCTGAGGCAACCTTTGTCCTCTTTGGTTACGATTACCTTTCTGGTTACAGCATACCCTTTCCCTTTACCAATGCGGGCGTTATTTCAAACCTGCATGAACTGGCCCAACTCTATTCACAGGCGGATCTTTTTTTCGAGGGTTCCGATTTTCAGGGGTTTGGTCGTTTGACCTTAGAGGCTATGGCCTGCAAGACCGGCTGCGTTTTAACCAATGTGGGTGGCGTCAATGAATATGCTGTCCATCAAAAGAACTGCCTGTTGGTGCCGCCCCAATCACCGCAGAAGGCCGCAAAGGCCATTGTCTCGCTGTTACAAGACCCAAGCTGGCGTGAGCAGTTGGCAAATGAAGCTCTTATAACCGCTTCAAGATACGACCACAAAAAAGAGGCTGCCGCAACCAGGAACTTTTTTTGCGGCATATTGTGATATAACCCTGCACTCTTCCGCAACAACTTGCTATTATAGGCAACATCGATTGCACTCAGGTTTGTGTTGTCAAATTCATTGAATGTGCATTTCAAAGGAATGTTTTATCTATTTATGAACTTATCTCAATTTGATTTTTTTGATTTTGGAGCCTCCGAAGGAAAATCCATTGAGTTTGCCAAGAGCATGTTTCACGCCAAACGCGGGCTTGGCATTGACAAGAACCCGGCAAAAGTCCCTTTTATGAGGGAAAAAGGATACGGCTGCATTCAGGCGGATCTCACTCAGTTGGATTTGCCCGAAAACAGTACTTCTTTCACGATTATCAGTCACTTTCTGGAGCATGTACCTGATCTGGAAGCCATAAAGCGCGTTCTTCGATCGGCAAAACATGTATCACGGGATTTTATCTTCATTCAAGGCCCTTTTTTTGACACAGATACCTATTTAAGCGAATTAGGGATGAATTTGTTTTGGTCTAACTGGACTGGTCATCAATGTCACTTAACAACTTGGCAACTCAATGCTATTTTGCTGGAACTTAACCTGAAGAAAAGCATGTTTATGGTTAGGAAAAGAATTGATTCTTCATTGGATCCAGCGATTCATCCGCTTAAATCACCTAAAAACCAGCATAGCTACGATGAAAAGATTCATCCTCCCAAATTAAACCTGACTTTTCAGCTTCCAGTTTACGAAGAAATGTTCTGTTTTATTCCATTGCGCAGGGTAAGGCAAATGATGAAAGTGGGGCGTTCTCTTTGCAAGAAAAGAAGCGCTTTTTTATTGAAACAAGTAAAAGAAGAGGTGTAATGTGGTTATGCTGGGGTTGAATCCGGTCAAAAAACACAATGGCCTTATTTTACCTAAATCCTGCCAGTCGCTTCACTCTTGCAGAATTTAGGTTTTGAAGGGAGATAGATAATTATGCAACTCATCGTTTTAGGCATGCATCGTTCTGGCACAAGCATGGTAACTCGGGTTCTGAACATGATGGGAGCCTACTTTGGACCGGAAGGCTCCTCGACTGATAAGGGGCTTGGTCGTGAAAACCCAAAGGGATTTTGGGAACGCAAAACTGTACGAATGCTTAATGACAGCGCCCTGCAGTATATGAAATCAGACTGGGATGACCCACTGAACTTCAAACACGATGACATCTCTTTTGAAAAGATAGGGCTTGGCCGTCAAGCTGAACAGTTTGTCTTGGAAATGGATGCTCATCGACCCTGGGTCATCAAGGAACCCAGGCTTTGTCTGACTTTTCCTCTATGGCAACCATTGCTTGAAGTACCTGTAGTGGTCTTTGTTCTTCGCAATCCTATACAAATAGCCCATTCCCTGTACACACGAAATAAGATGGACATCGATCTTGGTCTGGCCTTGACAGAGTATTATCTGTTAAATGCACTCAGCGCTATGCAAGGTCTTCCCTTTGTCGTTGTCAAACACCAGCAACTCATAAAGAATCCGGTCGAGAGTATTGCTGCTCTAAAAAGAGATCTTTCTTCATTGGGAGTTGCGTTGAGAATGCCGGAGGAAAGAGAGATAAACAGTTTCATCGACAGGAAATTTTATCGTGAAACTCAGGATATGGGAGAATTTGAAGAGTTCGCCAATAGAGCACAGCGTACTTTGTGGTCAGCTCTGGAGTCGGGCGAAGCCTTTAAGTGGAAGAAAATACCCCCAATCTCTAAAACGAGTTGGATGCTGCTTGAACGATATCACCTAAGTGTCAACAACAAACGGATACTTCAGAGTCTTCAAGCTGAACTGAAAGAAAAAAATACAAAGCATGAGATTTTAAAAGGGGAATTAAGTCAGCTAAAGAGCGCGTTCAAGGAAGCGAAAGCGCAATCGAAACAACTGAACAGCAGGATAGACGATCTACAGAGAGTGATTGAGAATCAGAAGAAAAGGCTTAAAAAGAGCCGTACAGCGGTAGAAGAGTATCGAGCTGCACAGAAAGAAAACAATAAAATTATTGATGAACAGCAGAAAGTTCTGCATAAAGAGCGTGAACAGTTTCAATCTAAGCAGGAGCTCCTGGAAGGGGAGAAAAACAATCACCAAATCAATTGTCAAAGAAAAGATGAAAAATACGCGGCTATGAGGGCTGAGCTGCTAGCCGAAAACGACTCACAAAAGAGAACAATCAATGCTCTGTCGCTGGAACTGAATGATTGCAAACACTTGCTTTCGGTTAAACAAGCGGAAATAGAGGAACACGCAAAAGCGGCGGTCAAGCTCGACTATCAACATAAGGAATCCATAAAAGAGTTTGAAAAAGAATACGCAACCTTGCGGGCTGAACTGCTGGCTGAAAACGATTCACGGAAAAGACAAATTGGCGCTTTGTCACTGGAGTTGAATGATTGCAAGCATTTGTTAACGATCAGACAGACAGAGATACAAGAACACACAAGCGCGGTAACCCGGTTGGACTATCAGCTTATGGAAACTAAAAGAACGGCAGATGAAAAATACGCGGCCATGCGGAATGAACTGTTGGCTGAGAGTGAGTCTCGGCAGACAAGAATCGACACATTGTCTGCGGAACTGAACGACTGTAAGCATTTGCTATCGGTTAAAGAGGCTGACATAGAAAAACAACTCAACGCAGTGAACAGGCTGGACGAGCAGCTCAGGAAGGCTAAAAAAACGGCTAAGGAACAAACTTGTCTAGTAGAGTCACTCCAAAAGCAACTTGAGCTTTCACAAAAGAATCTCAGTAGAGAAAAAACAGAAAAGAGAAAGTTGCATGGCAATGAAATGATAACCAAACTGGAAAAAAGGCATGCGCTAGAGATTGAAAAATTGAAGCAGGCTTACAAGAGCGAGAAGGAAAAAACAAAGAAAGCCGAAGCGAGTTATGATCATCTTAAAAACAAATACGAGGGTGTTTCCAATGCCTTCAATTCGGTTCGTGCTTCCAAATTATGGAAACTTGGCCTTTTCGTCGATAAAGTTAGACGTGTCTTTCGTGCCCCTGAAAAGTCTCTTGAAACGAAAGAGAAAACACCTGCTCCTGTTCATTCACTTTCAGACAAGAAGGATGAATCGAGCTCAATTGATATAACAGTTGTTGTCTGTGTCCACAATGCACTCAAAGACGTTACGCTTTGTCTGGAATCTCTGGTTAAAGAGAAAACTTGTCCCTTTAAGTTAATAGTTGTCAATGATGGTTCCGATCAGGCGACTACTTCCTTTTGCGAACAGTTTGTTGCAAAATACGAGTTTGCTGAACTGCTGTCACATCCCACTGCCAGTGGATACACCAAAGCCGCAAACAGGGGGTTGAGAAGAAGTCAGAGCAACTACACCATTTTGTTGAACAGCGATACGATTGTCACCAAATATTGGCTGGAAAAACTCTTGGCTTGCGCAACATCAGATCCGCAAATAGGTATTTTTGGCCCACTTTCCAATGCTGCCAGTTACCAATCCGTTCCGGAGCTTTACTCTGATGCAGGGGACTGGGCTATCAATGAAGTGCCTCATGGGTACACAATCAATAAGTACGCCGAACTAATTAGCTACATTTCAAAGAGAGCCTATCCCAGAGCCGATTTCATTAATGGCTTTTGCTTTGGAATTAAGAGAAGTGTGATCGATACCATTGGATACCTGGATGAAGAGAGCTTCGCTCAGGGGTATGGTGAAGAAAACGACTATTGCCTGCGAGCTCGAAAAGCCGGCTTTGATTGTGCCATTGTCGATGATGCCTACGTTTTTCATTCGAAATCCAAGAGTTACAACCACGAACGCAGAAAAAAACTGTCCAAGAAAGGCAGCAATGCTCTCAAGAAAAAACACGGGAAGGAACGCATCAGGCAGGGCACAGAAACGCTTGCAAATCAACCTGAATTAAAACGCATCAGGACGTTACTCTCCCAGATAGCGGTTGGCGATGCTGTTGATTTCTCGAAAATTAGTACGTCTGATTATAGTATTCTCTTTCTTTTACCGGTTTCCGGCGGCGGCGGAGGTGTTCATTCTATTGTTCAGGAAACACAGGGTATGAGGCAATTGGGCATTCATACCAAAGTCGCTGTCCCCGCCAAGCATAAAGCGAAGTTCATGAACTCCTATCGGCAATTTGAAGACAGTTTTCTCTTCTTTGAAGGTGAGAAACACCTGATTAACGAGGCAGCCAACTACAATGTGGCCATAGCCACCATCTTTACCTCAGTGAAACTGCTAAAAAAAATATGTGACAAACATCGCCATGTTCGACCTGCATACTACATTCAGGATTACGAGCCCTGGTTCTGTGAAAAGGGTTCTGAACTCGAAAAAGAAGCTTTGGATTCCTACACATTAGTACCCAATATGCTGCGTTTTTCTAAAACAGACTGGCTGCGAAACACGGTTGCCAAGTTTCACTCTGTGGAAGTTCAAAAAGTGGCTCCGAGTATTGATACTCAGCTTTATTATCACGATGCCGAAGCCAAAAGGAAGCAGCCTCTTCTTGTTACGGCCATGATACGCCCAAAAACGCCGCGGCGCGGAGCGCCATTCACCATGAATGTCCTGGCTGAATTGAAATCGGTACTGAAAGATACCATTGATATCGTGATTTTCGGCTGCGAATCCAATGACCCCGGTTTTCTCGAACTGAACAGGGATTTTGATTTTGAAAATAAGGGCATTCTCATTCGGGAAGAAGTGGCTGAACTCATTCGAAGAGCCCATGTTTTCCTGGATTTGTCCACTTACCAGGCATTTGGTCGAACAGGTCTCGAAGCCATGGCCTCGGGATGCGTTCCTGTTCTGCCCAATCGATGCGGCACCTCGGAATACGCACACCATCTTGAAAATGCAATTGTTCTGGATACCAGCAATCAAGCAGCTGTTACAGAACAGATTATCAATCTGATCAAAGATGAAAATCTTCGTGAAAAACTGACAGAGAACGGAATTCAAACAGCCATGAGGTACTGTATTCAGCGGGCATCTCTAACTGAACTCAACTTGTTTTTAAAATAAATTATTGGTCTTAAAAGTTTGGGTGGTGGCAGGCTGGCAGCCCTTCTCGAACCCAAGTAATGCAGTTTAACCTGAAACCGAAGGACTAATGGCGTTGGGTTCATTGACAGCTCTCGCTATTCCAATTGGGATACCTTTGTATTATCATGTTAAATCGAAATTGAAACGGGAGAGCGCAATGAGATTATTTTGCCTGTTTTTGACCCTAGCCGCGTTGGGACAAACCACACTGCCTGACTGGGTTTTTTCCAATCAAGCCGATCAGTTCATTGAATATTCCTATCCCGAGTGTCTGAAACACATGGAATATACAGACAACATCGCAAAGAATCAACCCAGAGCCGCTCTCATCAACATAGCACCGGCCTGGCAGCCGGCGGACTGGAAGAAAGCCGGCTTTGAATTAAAAGCCTTCATCGTATCCATAAGATCCCAGCAGCCCGACCTGCTGATTGGCCTGAATGCACCCCAGGCGACTGTGGAATCACTGATGGCTTACGGCCTGGCTCCCTATATTGACGGGTACCTTTTTGAGGATATTCCCTGGATACCCGATCAGGATCTAACTGGAAAAGGCTGGTTTCGCTCTGAAGTGAACTACAAGAATCTGCTCACCGTTCTGTGTGATGCAGACGCTGTTGGAGCCTACCTGGTTATTCTCGACGGTTTCAATGCAACTGCCAACGACGAGGCGTTTTTGAAGCGTATTAATCAAACCCAGGCGGGCACAATGGATCCCATGCCCCACATGATCAACAGGGAAGAGGGCTCCTATCAGTTTTTCTTTAACCCGGGAACAAGCACCTACTACCTCGGCTTTTACGGACAAAATGAACAGAGAACGTTTTACTTCAAACTCAAGGAAAACATGGAGACCGATATTGTCTATCCAGAAGATTCCACCGCCAGTGTCAAAAACTACGGTGACCGGGTGGAAGTGACCTCCGTCAGCGGTCCCTGCCTGGTGAGAATGCATCTGAGAAAGCCAGAGTTTCAAGTGGAGAACGTCACGGTGAGTTCCAAATCCACGGTGGATCCCAATGAACTTATCGTCAAGAACCAGGTTTTTGTGGAAAATCAGGCGGGTACCTGGCAGACCCTGCAGGCCAAACAGGATATGAACTACCGCTATCAGGCCACCAGCGGGGCAACTGTCGATGTCACCTACAGGGACTCCATTTTCTGGGAAAAAGACCAACCTGTTGAATACGTGCGCCAGAAAATGTTCATCAACGGCGTTGTCTGGCCTTACAAAGATCTTCCGGAACTGCCCTTGATCCAACCTGAAAAAGTGCAGTCTGAACCGCTGGTCATCAATCTGGATAAAACCTACTCCTACACCTACGCGGGCGAGGACAAAGTTGACGGGCATGTGTGCTGGAAAGTCCGCTTTGAGCCCAATGAAGCCGGAAACTTTTTAAAGGGAACCGTGTGGATCGATCAAAAAAACGGAGCGCACCGAAAAGTCAAAGCCATTCAATCGGGCTTGAAACCTCCTGTTATCGGCAATGAGATGACGGCCTATTTTGACTGGGTTACCTATCAGGGGAACAACTACTGGCTGCAAATTCGCGAAGAAAATCTGCAAATACTCAATGTGGTTGGGGTAAGAATTCCACTGCAAATTCAAATAGACCGCAGCGAGTTCCAACTGGACAACCCTCAGTTTGGTGCTGAAAAAGAGGCCTCCTATCAAAGTGATCATCTCATTTTACGCGACTCTCAGGCAGGTTTTCGCTATTTGAAAAAAGAGGGCGGTCAACGGGTTGTCAGCAAGCAGGTTTACTCCAAACAGAAATTCGCACTTGGCGGAGTTTTGTACGATCCGGGCATGGACTATCCTGTTCCTTTGGCCGGTTTCAACTACGTCAATCTCGATTTTCTGCAAAAGGGCTACCAGGCCAACTTCTTCATTGCCGGTGCCATTAACGATATCATACTTTCCAACAGCGACTTTCTCGGTAAGGGCTGGGATTTAACCGGTGAAGCTTTTCTGACCGCTTTTTACTTCAGTGATGCTGTTTACCGAGGTGGTGAGAGCGTGGATGAAGAGGAAGTCAAGAAATTGACTGAATCGGTTGACGTGACCTTGGGTATTCCCATAGGCACATTCTTCAAGCTGGAAACCAATCTGGCTTCAAAGTTCATTGACTATAAAGAAGGCGATGATACCCGCGAGGATTTTGTGCTGCCACAGTCACACATAGAGAACCGGGCAACCGTCAATCTGATGTTTACTCGCGGTCGTTTTTCCTCCAGTCTTGAAGCGGCTTTTGTGAAGCGCAGTAAATGGGAAAAATGGGGCTTGCCCGAAAGCACGGAACCCTTGCTGGATTCCTACCGAACCATTCGCTGTGATATGAGTCTCACCAGGAAGCTGCCAAAATTTCAATCTGTTCAGGCCAGCCTGCGTTATCTCAAAGGATGGGATCTAGATCGGTTTTCGCGCTTTGGATTTGGCTTTTTCGAGAACAATGTCGCCGGTTTCGGGACATCCGGTATTGAAGCCAATCAGGCCTTGCGTTTTCGCCTGGGCTATCAACGCGGTGTCAAAGAACTCTTCCAACTGGGTATTCGCCTCGATGCTGCCAGAGCCTGGCAGGATGCCTATGCCGCCAACTCAGCCGATGATACCGTTGATTTAATGGGTATCGGAATTTCAACCAACTTGATTGGTCCCTGGAAAACCGTCATCCGCTTTGAACTGGGTTATGGGTTCCATTCCGATTTGGCAGATGAAGAGGGCGAGTTTAACGGCCAGCTTGTCTTTCTCAAGCTTTTCTAATGAAAGTAAAACATCGATACCTTGTCGTATAACGCATAGCAGTGGGTAAAAGGGGTTCTGTAAAGCGAAGACAGCAAACGCTCCAGAAATTCAGAAAAACGTCGCGAGAAAACTCTAAGAGATTCAGTCGGGAGCGCATGTTTCGATCACCAGAAGGAGATGACCTGTTGTCAGGCTAACAGATATTGACCCCGGACAAAAGCCACAAAGGTCCGACTTAATTCGCAGGTAACGTCCATACAGGTAGTTGTCTTAGGGGCTTGACGAGCACTAGTTTGCTCCAATCAGTTGAGCAAGTTGCCGTGCTTTGCCCATACGCAAAGCGCTGACTGCCCTCGCAAGCCGAAGGCAGTCTGTAAAAAAAAGATCTTTAGCTTAAAGCTTCAATTGCCGCGTCGTAATCGGGTTCGTCCACGATGTCGGCAACCTGTTGGGTGTAGAGAACCTTGTTTTCTTCATCCAAAACCACAACCGCTCTTGAGTACAGGCTCTTGAGAGGCCCGTCTGTGATGGTTACGCCGTAGTTGTTACCAAAGCCCGGTGTGTGCATTTCAGATAAGCTGTGAACATTTTCCAAACCCTCTGTGGCACAAAACCTCTTGTGAGCGAATGGTAAGTCTCTTGAAATACAGAGAACGACGGTGTTATCCAATGAGGCCGCTTTCTCGTTGAACATCCTGACGGAAGTGGCACACACGGGTGTGTCCAGACTTGGGAAAATATTGAGTACTTTTTTCTTGCCTTCATAGGTCGACAGAGAGACATCTGCCAGATCGGTATTGGTGAGTGTGAAGTCCGGAGCCATTGCCCCTTTTTCCAATAAATCACCTACGGTATGAATGGGGTTTCCTTTGAGTGTGATACTTGCCATGAATTTCTCCTGTTTTTTAAATGTGATGGTTCATCACTCTTGAAGCATATGAGGTTTAACGCTTCATTTTCGAACAGACTCTATTGTACAACAAATTGAAAGCCATTGTCTGCTTAATGTAAATCTTGAAATCGCATGTGTTTTAAGTTAGATTTAAAGCTCGTGGCGAAGTTGGAGGCTTTTATGTTACCTGAGTATTTTGAATTTCAATTGGCACCCAAGGTCATTTATGGCGTTGGGGTGGTGGATCAGATCCCCAATAATTTGCTGTATTTGGGTTCCAGGAGAGCCTTGCTGGTTACCGATCTCGTACTGGTTCAAACGGGCACAGTGCGTAAAGTGATCGAGGCACTTGAGTCATCGCAAATTGAAATAGCCGCCGTTTTCGACGAGGTTCCTCCCAATTCCACCATCAAAACGGTTGAGGATTGTTCCACTGCCATTCAAGAAAACAAATGCAATCTGATCATCGCCGTTGGCGGTGGGAGTGTGATCGATACCGCCAAGGTCGCCAATTTACTGGCAGTCAAAGGCGGCAGACTTTCGGATCACATGGGAGCCTATCTGCTTGAGAAGAGTGAAAAACTGCATCCCGCCGTCATTATTCCCACAACCGCGGGCACGGGTTCCGAGGTGACGAAAGTCGCCGTTATTGCCGACACCAAGAACCAGGTCAAGCTGCCATTTGCCGAAGATCAGTTTCTTCCGGAGTTAGCTGTGCTGGATCCGGAGCTTACCGAGACCATGCCAGGCAAGTTGACGGCGGCAACGGGCATGGACGCGCTTACCCACGCCATTGAAGCCTATGTGGATAAAGAATGGTCACCGGCATCCGATGCAATGGCCTTGCACGCCATAAAACTGCTTTCAAAAAACATACTCATCGCCTGTGCCCGGCCAGAGGACATGCAGGCTCGCGGAGCCATGCTCGTTGGCAGCTTCCTGGCCGGAGTGGCCTTTTCCCATTCCATGGTCGGCATGACCCACGGTATAGCGCATGCCCTTGGCAGTGTCTATCACATTCCCCACGGTTTGGCCAACGCCCTGGTTCTGCCTGAAGTGATGGAGTACAACCTCGAAGAGCGCATGGAGCGGTACGTCGATGTGGGTTACGCTCTCGGCGTTCAATATCCGCAGTATGTTTCGGGAAGTAAGAGCATGATTCAAAATGGTTCCTTGCTGACATCGCTGTTTAAAAAGGCTGGACCCACCCCTGAAGTGAAATCCTGGTTGAGCGACAAAGTCCATCAAGCTCAGGGTCTGGCGGGAGAAGCTCTCAGTGTTTTTGGCTTTGTCGATGATTGGGTCAGACGCCAAGTTGCCAAAGGTGCCATTGAAAAGGTGCGAACACTGAACAGACAGCTTGCCTACCTGACCGAAATGCCTCTCAATTTAAAAGACGCGGGCATTGACGATCAGTTGGCCAAACTGGAGACCGTTGTGCAGACAGCCATGGAAGACGGAGCCATGCTCTACAATCCGGTTGAACCGCAACGCAAGGCTGTCAGGGCCATAGTTCAAACAGTTTACGGGAACAACGACAAGCCACTCTGTGTTCCTATGAACCAACTGGGTCAATCCGCTGAGAAAAAGGGCAGCAGGAGCTTCCAAAATGTCTTTTCAGATTCGGAAACAGTTTATCGGGTGATTGGCGGTTTCTTTGATCGTTTAAAGGAACACGAAAAAATGGGGCCTGAACTGGCCAAAACCAATTTGCTCATTCAATTTATTTACAAAAAACCAAGTGCTGTCATCACCATTGATGCCCGAGGCGATGAGCTCGCAATTTATCACGGTGACTGTGACCTTACTCCGGAAGTGACCATGAGCATGAATGCCGACTTTGCCCACCTTTTCTGGCACGGAAAAGCCAACTTGATTACGGCATTGACCAAGCGCGAGGTCAAGGCCAGAGGCAATGTACCAAAAACCATTAAACTGCTGCCGGTTCTGAATCCGGCTTATGCCCTGTACCCTGTCTATTTAAAAGAAATAGGCTTTGAACTGAATGACCTGAAGTGAGGAGAGCGAAATGAAAAAAGTCCTGAGTATAAGTTTGGGAGACAAGAGAAACGACTATTGTTTCCGGACACAGTTTTTAGGCCAGAATTTTGAAATTAAACGAGTGGGTACCAATGGCGATTTAGACAGAGTCGCGGAACTGCTGCTTGAAAACGATGGAAATGTGGATATTTTTGGACTTGGTTGCTTCAAATTCCCTCCGACAGTGGGGCCCGATCACAAAAAGAGTGGCATGGACCGTCAGCTGATCGAACTCAGCAAGCGTGTTAAAACACCCATCACCAACGGGTACGCGCTCAGAAAAGTGGCCTATGAATGGGCTATCAGGCATCTTCAATTCAAGTTCGGCGGGAACTACTTCAACAACACCAAAGCCCTGTTCCTTTCGGGTATGACCCAATACACCTATGCCAAAGTCATGGCAGAATATACGGATAACATTCGCTTCGCGGATCCCGTTATCGAACACGGAGTTCCCAAGTTCTTAAATTCACTGAAAGAGCTGGAACTCTACGCCAATGGCGTTCACGACATTCTGTCCTATGTACCCAGCAAGACTTTTACGTCCGCTCTTTTACCCACAAAAATGTGGAATGAACACATATTGAGAAAGGCCGTTCAAAAAGCTCACACGGTTCTCGTCACCCACCGCGATTTCGAGACTCTTCTGAACAACATGACTTCCATTGAACTGAAGGGCAAAACCATTATCAGTTCCACTGTTTACGAAAGTCGAGTGAAGTTTCTCGAAAATCGCGGAGTCGATGTCATTGTGGACTGCACACCTCAAATTCTGGAACGCGTGGTGGGGATCGATGTCCTTGAAGCTCTGATCATCTCCGCTCTGGGAAAAACCAGGGAGAGTATATCAGCGGATGATCTGCTTGAAGTGATTGCCGAACAGCGCATGGATCCTCGAGTTCTTTATCCCAAGGGCTCACCCAAAAGAGTCAACCGCTTTGCTTTCGTCATTCACCCTCTTTCTCAAGAACAATTGAAAATGCAGAAAGCCATCAAAACCGCCTCTGATCTTGCGCCTCCGTTTTTTATGGAGGTTCTAGAGAAAACGGTTGCCTACGCTCCGCCCATGATCTATTCCAAGGTTACCGGGATCAAATCACCCACGGGTGTCGAGACGGAAGGCTGGCTGATTTCGCTTGCCGGAACACCCAGGCAGATGTTATCCCATTCTCCCGAATTTACCTACAAGCGGTTGCTCCAGGCAGCTAAAATGGCTAAGAGCATGGGCGCGCAGATTATTGGATTGGGTGCTTTTACCAAAGTTGTCGGCGATGCCGGCGAGACCGTTTCCAAATTGGCTCCCATCCCTGTGACCACCGGGAATTCCTACAGCGCCTCCGGTGCGCTCTGGGCGGCCGCCGACGCGTCCAGGAAACTCGGACTCCTGGCCAAGCCCAAGCCCGGCGAGAAAATTCAGGGCAAGGCCATGGTCATCGGAGCCACAGGCGCCATTGGCTCCGTGTGTTGTCGGCTTTTGGCAAAGGCCTTTAACGAAGTGTATTTAGTCGATATCAGAGACGCCAGACTGCTGGCTTTGAGGGAGTCCATCTTGAATGAAACACCCGATGTGGAACTTCACATATCCACCCGAGCCGATAAGTTCCTGCCCGATATGGACGTCATCGTAACGGCAACCTCAGCAGCGGGAAAAAAGATACTGGATATCCGCAAAGTCAAGCCCGGCTGTGTCATTACGGATGTTGCCAGACCGCTGGACTTATCACCGGAAGATGTCGCGCTGCGGCCCGATGTGCTGGTAGTGGAGTCCGGGGAAATCGAATTACCCGGAGAGCCCGAAATGAGGGATATCGGTCTTCCCGACAAAGTGGTTTACGCCTGTCTGGCGGAGACCATCGTCCTGGCTCTTGAAGGGCGCTTTGAACCCTTTACCATCGGAAGAGATATCGAATGGGAAAAGGTACGTGAAATCTATAAAATGGGTTTAAAGCACGGCATGAAACTGGCCGCTATTTCAGGCGTCAATGGTGTCTTTTCAGATGAAGACATTGCCCGGGTGCGCAAACTGGCCATCGAAGCCCGCAAGAAAATGGCAAAGGAAGGTCATAAAAACTAAGTGAACCACTTAAGGATGCAGAACTCGTGAACAAGGGATAACCTCTTTCGCGCCATCCGTTTCTTCCGTAGTTGAAAAATGGCTCTATTAAAACTATCCTATTAAGACCGTACCCTGTTGAAAGGGTCATGGCAGGGGAGTGAAATTGACCGCGCTTTTCTTGATTTTTCTTTTACAGGATCTGGAATTAAAGCCCCGGATTCTGGAACCTCAGCCCGGCGCGTTTCTCTCCGGCAAGGTGGAACTGCGCCTGGCATGCAATCAGCCCGGGCAGGTAGCGCGCATGGAAATTCAGGGAAACGGTGACATTTTATTGAAAACCGACGGCTGGAAAGAGTCCGTCATTGTCAACTTTGGCCATCAAATTCAGGCCTGGCGGCTTGTACTCTGTGTCTTCGATCAAAGCGGCAGACAATACCGCTCGGAAGTCGTTCCAACTCGTGCCCTGCACATCGACGTGGAACAGACCACGCGAATCATTTTGATCCCGGTCATGGTCAAGGACAGAAAAAACAGGAATATCCCCAATTTGCTGGAAGAGCAGTTTCGGGTTTTTCAGGATGGTCAACCCTGCCGCATAAGACTGCTCGAAAGACGAACCGTACCGCTCAACCTGGTTTTAACGGTGGATGCCTCGTCCTCCTTGAGAAAGAACCAACGGCAATTGAAACAGGCTGTGCTGGATTTTCTCGCCCAGTTGGATTCTGGAGATCGCGCAGCTCTGATATCGTTTAACAATGAAGCGCGTTTGGTTTTCGGGTTTGACGCGGCTCGCCAGCAGATCGAGGATTCACTTAACGTCATTCAGCCCCGAGGTGCCACGGCCATGTTCGACGCTCTTCTGCTGGGTATCGAAAAGCTCAAGTACATGCCGCGATCGCGGAAAACACTGGTGCTGTTTACCGACGGTCGGGACAGTGTTTACGAGGAAGTGGAAGAAAAAAGAAACATGTTCAAACAAGTCGTCCAGCAGGCTCAGCAGCAGGAAATTGCCATTTTCAGCATAGGGCTCGGCGAGAATATTCACCACGAAGCACTGGAACTGATGTCCTGGGAAACAGGCGGACGCTTCCTTTTTGCCGCGTCCTCTCGTGACCTGCAAGCCCGCTTCAAAGAGGTCCTGCGCGACTTGAAAAGTCAATACATACTTCACGTTGAGCCAGCCAGTGAGGAAAAGGGCTTTCACAAACTGGAAGTCAAAGTAAAGAAGCGAAGAGCCAGAGTCTTTGCCCGCCGGGGGTTTACCATTGAATAAGCTGCTCAAGTGGATGCAGCAGCCCCTGAAATCGCACAAAGTAAAGGGGCTGGGAGTGAAAACTCTTGAAAAGTTTTCAGCAGCGGGTATCACCACCATTCAGGATTTCCTCTTTTTCCTGCCGCGCGCTTACAAGGACTACTCTTTCATTACCCCCATTTCCGATGTGAAAAACGACAGCGAGGTTCACCTCCAGGGCCACTTGATTTCGGTCAATGAGAGCAGAACGGCTAAACAACACATTCCCGTCTTTGAAGCACTGCTCGACGACGGCACCGGCAGCCTGAGGCTGGTTTGGTACGGGCAAAAGTACCTCGGTAACATGCTGGAGAGAGGCCGCCGGCTAGCTGTTCTTGGTTCCGTTCAAATGGAATATGCGGGACTCAGCATGGTGAACCCCCATTTTGTGAGACTGGACCCGAACCAGAGTTATCAGGGCCGTATCAAGCCCGTTTACAGGCAAATCAGCGGCATTCACTCCGATAAAATACACCGCTGGATCCTGG
This sequence comes from Acidobacteriota bacterium, assembly GCA_002747255.1. Classification (GTDB taxonomy): domain Bacteria; phylum Acidobacteriota; class Holophagae; order Acanthopleuribacterales; family Acanthopleuribacteraceae. The sequence goes on from PDUC01000033.1 coordinate 88,134, forward strand.
AATTGCTGGGCGACATGCTTGCGGACGATTGGCTTCCCGAACCGATCCTGGCGTATTTCAACCGGCTTGTTCCGGGATGTCCAGCGCTAAAACAGGCTCTGAGAAAACTGCACGCGCCGGAAACATCCCCTGAATTGCAACTCCTTAAAAAGCACGGCAATCCCTTTTATAATCGGCTGGTATTGGAGGAATTGACGCTGTTCTTCTGGCAGTCTGAACAGATGAAAAAGAAAATTGAACAAAGAGGTTACCCCGTTTTTCAGGTCAATGAAAAGCCGCTCAACCGTTGGCGGCAGAGCCTGCCTTTCCAGTTCACAGCAGACCAGAAGCAGGTGCTGCGTGAACTCGTCCACACACTGCAAGGCGGCCAGCGCGTGTTTCATTTACTTCAAGGCGACGTGGGCTGCGGGAAAACGGTTGTGGCGCTCGGCTTATCGCTACTGTTCTCTCAAGACGGTTTGCAGACTGCCGTGCTTTGTCCCACTACGGTCCTGGCCACACAGCACTTTCAAACGGCAAGTCGTATGCTGCAGGGTACGGGTCTTCGGATCGCCCTGCTCTCTTCGGAGTTGGAACGGGCGCAACAGCAGAAAACCGTTGAAGCCCTGCAGAGCGGGCAAATTGACCTGGTCATCGGAACACATCGCCTCATTCAGGCCGATGTCTTTTTCAAGGCCTTGGGTTTTATTGTGATAGACGAACAGCATCGTTTCGGCGTGCAGCAGCGGCTCAGTCTGTTGAGAAAAGGCCATCGCCCTCATCTGCTTTCACTCACCGCCACGCCCATTCCGCGATCTCTGGCTTTATCCGTTTACGGCGGGTTTCAGGTTATGCAGATTCGGCAAAAGCCCGCTGGCAGAAAAGAGGTGCATACCATTTTGAAAAAAGCCGGTAACAGAGCGTCCGTGGTTCCGTTTATCAAACAGCGATTGCAGATGGGCGAACAGGTGTTCTGGGTTTTCCCCTTTATTGAAGGCGATCAAGAGAGTGCGGATCGCTCTGTGGAACACATGTACCGCGAACTGAGCGAAAGGTACTTTCCCGAGTATGAAATGGGAATGGTACATGGCCGAATGGAGAAAAGCCAACTTAAAGAGCAGATGGAACAATTCAGGGAAGGCAAGCTGAACATTCTCTTTTCCACCACGGTTATCGAAGTCGGGGTGGACATCGCCAATGCCACCATCATGGCCATTGAAGGGGCTCAGCACTTCGGGCTCAGTCAACTGCATCAACTCCGTGGACGAGTGGGCAGGGGAGAGCGTCCGGGCTTTTGCCTGCTCTTTCTGGAGGAACCCGTATCGCCGGAAACCCTGAAAAGGGTGCGCTTTTTTGAAACCTGTCACGATGGGTTTGAACTGGCCGAATTCGATCTGCAACTCCGGGGAGCGGGCGACTTCTTCGGAAACCGCCAAAAAGGACTCACCGACTTCAAATTCGCGGAACTCTGGCGTGACCGAAACCTCTACGCCCAAATGCAAAAAGACCTGCCGAAGATTTTGACGACATGTCAGACAACCGACCTGCAGCACGCCGCGGAAAAAGCGTTTTAATTGGGAGAATGTCAGCTGTTTTCAATGATCCCTCTTATTCTGTAGAATATCGGACAGTAGTAAAATACAGAACATCATAGAACAAAATACCGCACAGCCTGTTTTTTTACCCTAATGGACATGCCAAATGCCAGCCAGTTACCATCACTGAATATGCCTGCGGTTGTATTTTTTACATTGGATCAAGACTGTTACCGATGTACATTTTTATCTTTATTTAACAAGTTGATCTATGGAAACAGCACTTGCATCGCTCTTTTTAGTGGACTACAATGAATAGAGGTTCAATAAAAAGATGATTTACAAAAGGTGGTGTTGACTGTCTTCATGAAACGGTTTCGCTCAACAAGTTATTTCACTCGTCGGAGAACTCACCGTTAGTCAATACAACCCACACAATAAAGGAGAATTGTTATGAAAAAATACGGTGCGGAATTTGTTGGTACCTTTTGGCTCGTGCTTGGTGGATGCGGCAGTGCGGTCTTGTCTGCGGCATTTCCAAATGTTGGCATCGGTCTTCTTGGGGTTTCCCTGGCTTTTGGATTGACCGTACTCACGATGGCTTTTGCCATCGGACACATATCCGGCTGTCATCTCAATCCGGCAGTTTCTTTTGGCCTTTGGGCTGGAGGTCGTTTTCCAGCAAGAGAATTGCCATCTTATATCGTTGCGCAGGTCTTGGGCGCGATTGCAGCCGGTGGTGTTTTGTATCTGATTGCTAGCGGCAAGGCAGGCTTTGATCTCAGTGCAGGTTTTGCTTCAAACGGCTACGGAGCCCACTCGCCTGGTAATTATAGTTTGCTGGCAGCCCTGATAACAGAAGTTGTCATGACTATGATGTTCCTCATTGTCATTCTTGGTGCCACTGACAAGAGAGCACCGCAAAACCTTGCTCCGATTGCAATCGGATTGTGCCTTACACTGATTCACTTGATCAGCATTCCGGTCACCAATACCTCTGTTAACCCTGCTCGCAGTACGGGTGTTGCGGTATTCGCAGGTGATTGGGCTATTTCCCAGCTGTGGCTTTTCTGGGTGGCTCCTATTATTGGCGGTCTACTTGGAGCGGCAATTTACCGACTAATTGGGAAAAAAGAATAGAAGGGTGGAAGTCTAACGAATAGGTTTAGATTATCTGAGCGCAGCCCGTAATCTGGATCATTTGCCAGGCTTGTCGCTTATGGCTTGACGACCAGTCCAGAATGGACAGATAGTCTCTCCTCAGACATGTTGAAGAACAAACCACGGTCATCGATCGGCTTATCCAAGGCCAGGATAGTCTGTTTGTGCTTGACTTCCCAATCAACAAGGGCAGGTTTGGGTATCCTATGTTCCATAGGATACCTATAAAGTTGATTTGCATGAAAAGGTTTTCATTAGATGCTACTTCAATATCTCAACACTACACCATTAAGAAAACTGTTTTGGTTAAGTCCATTCTTATTTGCTCTGCACAATGTAGAAGAAACTTTGTTTATAGAAAAATGGTCAAAAGGCGTAGGCACTTTCATACATGAGTCAGTTACAACTCAACAATTTGGCATTGCTGTTAGTTTCTTGACAATATTGGTTCTGGTACTCACAATTGTATTTGTAAATAGTGAAAAAGATAAAATAGGTGCTTATGTCCTTACCTGCATTGTGATTTCATTCCTCATTAATGCGATATTTCCACATATTGTGGCCACAGTTTACTTTGGCTCATATTCGCCAGGAGTAGTTACCTCCGTTTTTATATATATTCCCTTCTCCGTATATATGTTGTACAGAATTTTCAATGAGAAATACTTGACAAGTAAACCAAAGTTTGCAATTTCAGTCTTGGGAACAGTTTTAATAATGAAAATATTAATCCCAATATCTTTGTGTATTGGTAAGTGATCATTTAACCGCATCTATACATAAAAAAGGATCATGGCAGAATCCATATGAATGGAGGAGCTTTGAGTAAAACAAATAAATAACCACTACCCCGGCCTGCCTGGGAAGATCACGTTGAAAAATGGAAAAACAGCCACTTGACCAAGGCTTCCTATTGTCGACAGAAGAACCTGGTTTATTCTCAGTTCATCTACTGATCTTCCAAATTCAAAACACAAGAAGCGACACCCAAGTTGGTGGCGATCCCTTCATCTCCTGTGGCGGTACTGGCTACGCAAAGAAGTGGCCCTGTCTCTGGAATCAAACTGTATTTGAACGCCTGTTATCTTGATATACCCGACGGCTTTAATGAAGACACGCTGACCCGTATTCTCTCCATTCTTGAAAAGGGGCCCTCTCATGTTTTCGTCTGAACCACAGATGAGTGCGATGAACGCAGATAGATAAGGAATCCGCTCACAGAGATATTGATAGAGCATTTGAGGTTCTGAACGTTCTTCATAAATTAAAAAACAATTCAAAACAAATATCCTGAAAAACATTCGTGTTCATTCGTGGTTAAAAAAATGGAACCCCAGATGAGTGCGATGAACGCAGATAGACAAGGAATCCGCTCACAGAGATATTGGTAGAGCATTTGAGGTTCTGAACGTTCTTCATTAATAAAAAATCATTTGTATGGTTGTCCCATACTCCCAAACTCAACAATTCAAAACAGATACCCTGAAAAACATTCGTGTGAATTCGTGTTCATTCGTGGTTAAAAACAATCCGTGTCCATCTGTGGTTAAAAAAAAGAAACCACAGATGAACACGGATAAACAAAGATATTTATCAAAGAAATTCAGAAACCGATATCATATCCGGATTCAACCAAAGCGAAAAAGGGCATGCCCCTGGCTTCAACCAGATACATGCCCTAATGAATTTCTTAAAAATTCAATCGATTGGATTATTTTCTTCTAATAACCAAAATTCCACTTAAAACCAGTAACGACGCAAACAGAATCATTCCCCATTGGCTCATTGTGGGTACCCCAGCTCCACCTGTTCCACCTGCTATAGTGTAATCACCGCCAACCTCTACCGTAACATCGCCAGTATGAGTTGGATTATAGCCTGAAACAACCAACTTATAGGTTCCAGCCGCTAACGTAACACCATCTGAAGGTAGAATGGCACTTAATCTTCCTGCACCATCATCATCATCATAGAAAACGAGACTATCTGCAGGATTGGCTGGATCAAAATCACAGTACACGAACATAACCGTATCACTAATAGTTGTTCCATCAGAGGTAACGACCGCATCGAGAGCCTCACCACCAGGCGCAACAATATCAAATACGACATAACCAACACCATCATTACCGGAGTCTGAACTTGTGGCCTGACAGTTTAAATCCAATGAAACATCCCATCTACGGTCGAATACCTGTGATTCGTCAATGGTTTGGCTAGCCGAGCCAGCACGATTAAAAGGACCAAGATATTCCGAATTATCAGGTGCTTTTTCACCGGTTAAACTACCTTGTCCCAAAGCAGCTACCGTTATCAAAAGAGCCAATATATATGTTATTTTTTTCACTTTTCCCTCCGACATAAAGAAATATAACGTTACCAATATTAATACAGGACATCTTATCATTCAACTTTTTTTTAACCATGGTAAATATTTTAATTAAATCACTAATTGGTGTTAGACCACCATAGCCATTTGAGCTGCTGTGCCGGGTCCTTTTTTCCTTGTTAAATACAGAAGTTTGATGGAAGTACAGAATGTGCCTGATATACTTGTTAAAAGCTCAACCGGATCATTCATCCCAAATGGAGGACAGGTCGAAATGATGATTTATATGGTATGTGTCAGTCTTTTCTTTTCAGATGACACAGTGGTTTTAGAGTACGATTGTTTACCTGAAATCCCAAGGGTGTATCGAAATCTGGATTATACATTCTATTTAATACTGGAAATTAAAAAGGTGGATCAAGCCCTGGAAATAAAAGTACACAGGAAACCAAAATTCTTTGATGGCGATTTTCCATCTATAAGAAATTGTGACGCCTTGAAACTCTATGTAGAAGAAGGGGAAACGATCATCTTTTGGATTTTCTACCATTATGTTAAAGGTTGGATAAACGGTAAAATCGTCAAAGGGAAACGTGAAATACCACTAAAAATTGCAGGTTATCCTCCCCCCAAACAAATGCAGGAAAAGTGAATGCGAAAAAATGACATTCCCATGTCCATAAAAAAAGAAAACCAGCAGTCTGACGCTCTAAAATGGTTGCTTATGCTGCCTCCCGTATCGGCTTCCAGCGCGATGGTGAAGTTATCGTTTGTTCTCGCCTTTGACCGCCGCAATTTCAAGTGTCAGCCAGACAAGATGTGCATTGACCCTTTACCTTGAAACAGATATGATAGGTTTCGCATGACACGGACATGCTGCCATTGTACCTGCGTCCTGCAATGAAATGTCTGGAGTTTTTTATGCCACTTTTACTGTTCGGATCATTGGGATTGCCGGAAATACTGCTTATTTTCGCCTTGATCCTTCTTTTGTTCGGTCCTAAAAAGCTGCCCGAAATAGGGAAGTCACTTGGTAAGGGAATAAGAGAGTTCAAGAAGGGTACATCGGGAATTATGGATGGCCTCAACGACGCGGTTAATGCGCAACCTGAAAAGCCAAAACCCAAGGCCGCTCCTGTTCAAAAAGCAATTGAGCCACCCCAGTCGGCTGTAGAGGACGTAAAGGGCATTGTGGTTGATTTGGAATCGGAGGAAGAGAAGTAACTCATGGGAGCTGACGAAAAGGCAGTTGTTCCAGGAGAGGAAACCAATGATCCCAATCAGATGAGTTTCTTCGAGCACATCGACGAACTGAGAGGTCGCCTGCTCAAGTCCTTGATTCTCTGGGTGATTGTGTTCGCCGTATGTTTTTACTTCGTCAAAGACCACATTTTCCCCGTGCTGGCCGAGCCTTTAATCAAGATCAGTAAATCGGAGCATGTCTTTGCGGCCATAGATATTAAAGAGCCTTTCTTTGCCAACATCAAAGCAGCCTTTTGGGTAAGTATCATTTTTTCAAGCGGCATTTTCTTTTACCACACCTGGGCTTTTGTGGCTCCCGGGCTGACGCGAAAAGAGAAGTTCTTCGCCATCCCGTTTCTCATTTTTATGTCATTTTTCTTCATTGCCGGATGTCTGTTCAGTTTCTACTTCGTTTTTCCCTATGCGCTTGAGTATCTCATGAGTTGGAATGACACGGGTTTCGATGCCTATACACGAACCTATTATCTGTCGCTGCTTTTTGCCTTTGTACTGGGCATGGGTGCCAGTTTTGAAACACCAATGGTTATTTTCTTCCTCGCCAAGATCGGGCTGGTAACTCCCGGGTTCCTGCTCAAACACTTCAAATGGGCGGTCATCATCAGTTTCGTGATTGCCGCCATCATCACACCCACTCCCGATATGATCATGCAAACAGCGCTTGCCGGCCCCATGATTATTTTGTATTTATTTGGTATTGGTGCGGCCTACTTTGTCGCGAAAAAAGAAGAGGAAGAAGAGGAGAAAGAGCTGGGAACGGCTTATGAAGAGGACGATGAAAGCGAGGTAGATTAAATGAAGGAACAAGCGTTGACGGTCCTTGAAAAGTGGGATCAGGCTCGCATTCTGGTTGTTGGAGACTTGATTCTGGACCGCTACATCTGGGGCTCGGTCAATCGCATTTCACCAGAAGCACCCGTTCCCGTGGTGCTGGTCAACAGGGAAACCATCCATCTTGGCGGGGCAGCCAATGTCCTTGGCAATCTGAGATCCATGGAAGCGCAAACCTCCATTGTCGGCGTAACGGGGAGAGATCAGAATGGCAGTGAACTGGTAGGACTGATGGATGCAGCGGGTGTGGATACCTCCGGAATCATTCGCACTCAACATCATCCCACCATTCAAAAAACCAGGATTATTGCCCATCAACAGCAAGTTGTGCGGGTGGATCGGGAAAAAAATGGCGGTTACGAAGCGTCTTTAAACGAAACCATCGTTAAAGAAGTGTTTCAGCGTCTGCCGCGGGTGGATGCCATTATCGTGAGTGATTACGGTAAAGGTGTCATTCACAAAGACTTGCTGGCCAAGCTCCATTCCGCAAAAGGCAAGCCCACAATCTGCGTCGATCCCAAAGATCAGAACTTCGCCAATTACAAGGGTGTCCACATACTCACCCCCAATCAGGCTGAAGCCGAGCGTATGTCCGGTGTTCAAATTACCGACAGGCCCTCACTGATGAAGGCAGCCGCCGAGATTTTCAAGGTCCTCGGCTGCGAAAGACTGCTCGTAACGCGCGGTGAAAAGGGCATGGCGCTCTTTCAATCTCCGGAGAATCTCTTTGAAATTCCCACAGTGGCCAAGGAGGTTTACGATGTCAGCGGTGCGGGCGATACGGTTATCGCCACCTACGCCCTTTCCCGGGCTGTGGGTGCTTCTGCCAGAGTGAGTGCCTATCTTTCCAATATCGCGGCCGGTATTGTGGTTGGAAAACTCGGGACGGCTGAAGTTTCAAGACAGGAAATAAAAGACGCTTTACTGCAGCGTGATGACTGAGGAATCACAAGATGACCAAAAACGATATTTTAAGGCGTTTTCGTTACGCCATGAACCTGAGCGACGAGGCCATGCTTCACATTTTTGGGTTAAAAGGGAAAAAGCTAACTCGCGATGAACTTCTGAACCTGCTCAAGAAAGAGGGCGAAGAGGGTTATGCCTATTGTTCATCGGATACTCTGGAACTCTTTCTCGATGGTTTCATTCTCTATAAAAGGGGAGTACCGAAGCATCCAAAACCACCGGTCAAGGTTCCTCTCACCAACAACGTCATCTTGAGAAAACTGAAAATCGCGCTTAATTTGAAAGACAGTGACATGATACAGATCATGGCGCTGGCCAGGTTCCGCGTTTCCAAATCGGAACTCAATGCCCTGTTCAGAAAAGAGTCCCACTTGAATTACAAGGCTTGCGGTGATCAGTTCCTGAGGAATTTCATCAACGGTTGTGCCGTTAAATACAGGCAGGGACTATAGTTTTTCGCCGCAGAACTTACAGAATTGCGCGTCGATGTCGTGGCCTTCTTTTGAACAGCTGGGACACGCCTGGGTGGAGATGTGCAGCTTTTTGGCATTGGCGAATTCAACAGAAACAATACCCGTTGGAATGGCGATAATGGCATAACCCAGTATCATGACACAGGAGGCGATGAACTGACCGAGATTGGTTTGCGGAGAGATGTCGCCATAACCGACAGTGGTCAGTGTCACAATGGCCCAGTAGGTGCTTCGGGGAATGCTGGTGAACCCGTTTTCACTGGATTCAATGATGTACATAAAGGAACCCAGTATGAGAACAAGGCAGACGACGATCCCCAGGAAAACGGTGACTTTGTGGAAACTGGCACGCAAGGCTGAGAGCAGTAAATCAAATTCATGCAGATAATTGACGAGTTTCAAAATTCGCCATATTCTCAGCATTCGCAGCGCTCGTATCACCAACAGCACTTGACTACCCGGAACGAAAAGGCTCATGTAGGTGGGAATGATGGCCAGGAGGTCGATGATCCCGAAGAAACTTCGGGCGTACTTGAGCGGCCTGGACACAGCGTACAGTCTGAGCGTGTACTCAATGGTAAAGAGAATGGTGAAAAACCACTCCAGAATGTAGAGAATGTGGCCGTATTTTTCGTGATACGCCGTCACACTGTCCAGCATGACCACCAGAACACTCAAAAGAATACTGGCAATTAAAATGACATCGAACAGCTTGCCTGAAGGTGTATCCGCTTCAAAAATAATTTCGTGAATGTTCTTTTTAAAGGGTTTATTTGAGTTCATGCTGACCTGCCCCTGTCCCGAGATTGTACTTTGATTGCCAAATAAAGCCAAATAGAGATGTAAAGGTTTATACCACAACTGCATGATTTTGACCTAACTGTGTTAAGATGAGCTGTACTATTAAAGAAAAATCGCTATGTTTGGAGTCGTTTTATGAAAAAAAGCTTCGTTTTATTATTGAGCTCACTGATTCTGTATTCTTGTTTGACCAAGAAAACAGAAACACCCATGCCTGTTTCAGCAAAAGTTGAACAGTCGGCTGTGCAAACTGATGAGGGCAAACCCATCGCTGTTGATCCCAAAGTCAGAATTGGCGTATTGGACAACGGTCTCACTTATTACCTCAGACAGAATAAAAAGCCCGAGAACCGCCTGGAAATGAGACTGGTTGTCAACGCTGGTTCCATTTTAGAAGAAGACGATCAACAGGGGCTGGCGCATTTTCTGGAACACATGGCGTTTAACGGAACAACTAATTTCAAGAAAATGGAATTGGTTAATTACCTCGAATCCATTGGTATGCAATTTGGTGCCGACCTAAATGCCTATACTTCGTTTGAAGAAACCGTCTACATGTTGCAGATTCCCACTGACGACCAGGAAAAACTCAACAAGGGTTTCCAGATTCTTCAGGATTGGGCACAGGGTATCAGCATGGAAGAAGAAGAAATTGAAAAAGAAAGAGGCGTGATCATGGAGGAATGGCGTTTGAGACGGGGAGCTTACAGCCGTATTCGAGACAAACAGCTGCCCTTGATGTTTTACGGTTCCAAATACGCAGAGCGCTTGCCCATTGGTAAAACAGACATCATCCAAAATGCTCAGAGAGAAGCCTTTACGAGGTTTTACGATACCTGGTATCGCCCCAATTTGATGGCCATTGTCCTTGTGGGTGATATGGATCTCAATACCATGGAAGAAAAAGTCATCAGCTACTACAAAGGGCTCACCAATCCGGAACACCCTAAAAAGAGACCTGCATTTGAGATCTCCGATCACGAGGGGACTCTCTTTTCAGCTGAAACCGATCCGGAAATGACGAGCAGTATGATTCAGATCATTTATAAAAAAGATAAAGAAAAAATAACATCGGAAAGCGATTTAAAAGGCGTATTTACCAGAGAACTGTACGGCATGATGATCAACAATCGGCTGCGGGAAAGAGGCAAAGAAGCCAATCCACCTTATCTTTTTGCTTATACGGGTTTTTCAAGCCTGGGTAGAAACAAGGGCCGCTTTTCTCAGTTCGCCATGGTCAAGGAGGGCGGATTTGAAAAGGGCATTAAAGCTCTATTAGAGGAAGGCCTTCGGGTGACGCAACACGGATTCTCGCAATCTGAACTCGACCGCACCAAAACGGAGTACCTTCGTTCCCTGGAGAATCAGGTCATTGAAGGCGATAAAATCAAGTCCAGGAATTTTGCGGGCAGGTATGTCTATCACTTCTTGAATCCCACAAGTTCGTTTATTCCCGGTGAAGAGAAAAAGCTTGAGTACGCCAAAGAATATCTCGATCAAATCAGCCTGGCCGACTTGAAGACCCTCACAGACCATACCATGAGCAAAGACAACCGCATCATTCTTTTAAGCGGCCCTGAAAAAGAAGGCCTTGATATGCCGGATCAGCAGTTGGTCGATTCCTGGATCGATGAAGTTGGTCAATTAAAACTCACCGCCTATGAAGATGATGTTCTCGATCAGGTCTTGCTTCCCAAGCCGCCCATGCCCGGCATGGTGGTTAAAACCGAAGTGGATGAGAAAATGGGTATCACTTATCTCGAACTCAGTAATGGCGTTCGCGTTTTCCTTAAACCAACGGACTTTCAGAATGACGAGATCCAATTTACTTCCTATTCTCCGGGCGGAACATCCAAGGCTTCCCTGGACCAGCGTTTTAACGCCATGTTCAGCGCTACACTCGTCAGTGAAAGCGGTTTGGGTGCCTTTTCCAGTGTTCAACTCGAAAAGAAATTGGCCGGTAAAATAGCTTCAGTTCGTGCCGGTATCGGTGATCTTTTTGAAAGTGTATCCGGCTCCTGTTCAACCAAGGACACAGAAGCCATGTTCCAACTGCTTTATATGACCTTTAAAACACCGAGACTGGACCCGGAAGCGGTGGAGTCTGTTAAAAATAAACAGATGAGCTGGTTGAAAAACAGCATGGCCGACCCAAAGTACGTTTTCTATAAAAAATATTACGAGGTGTTCTATAAGAATCATCCCAGAAAGAAACGAATTACCGCAGAAGACATCGAGAAAATCGATGGCGAGCGGGCTTTCCGTTTCTATCAGGATCGCTTTGCTGATGCCAGTGACTTCACTTTTGTGTTTGTCGGCAATTTCACCACGGAATACATGCTTCCCTTTCTGGAAAAATACGTCGCCAGCCTGCCTGCTACCGGTAGAAAAGAGTCCTGGGTTGATCACGGGATTCAAAAGGTCAGGGGAGTGGTTCCCGTCACGGTATACAAGGGGTTGGAACCACAGAGTACCGTCCATATTCATTTCTCGGGAGATGCAGCCTGGTCACCCGAAGAAAGGCTGGCAGCCGAAGCGCTCTCAAAGGTGCTCAGCATCCGTTTGCGGGAAACACTGCGAGAAGATCAAGGCGGTGTCTATGGCGTTCGTGCCAGGACTGCGCTTTCCCGTTGGCCAAAGGAAACCTTCAGTTCCATAATTTCCTTTGGATGTGCGCCTGAAAACGTGGACAAGCTCATTGAACTGGCGTTTGCTGAAGTCAAGAAAGTTCAGCAGGAAGGCATTGCTGAGGATGTACTCCAAAAGGTCAGAGAAACCTTTATCAGAAAGAGAGAACTTGAACTCAAAGAGAATCGTTTCTGGTTAGAGGTCATTGAATATGTCGATCAACACGATCTGGACATTCACAAGCTTGAACAATACGAGGAAACCGTGAACGGCATCGATTCCGAAATGATAAAAAGTGCTGCCATGAAGTATTTTGATTTCGATAACGTTGTCATAGGCAAACTATTCCCGGAGTCTGAAAAGAAGCGAAGAGAGGGTGAGTAAAACTTAGTTATCCTAATGTTTACACTGTGATTTGCTAAGAAGAACAGCGTCAAGTAAGCTCTCTATGTGTCAGCAACCAATGCATAGAGAGCTTTTTCATCCCCTTGACTGCGGTAAGTGGATCTTGATAAAGAATTTGAGCGATTGACCTCTGTCCGTTTCCTGCTCGCCGAACCCTTTCAGCTTAAAACACCACTGCCGTTCTGGAAGCTCACACGCATATCCATCTGTCGGCATCACTTGGGTTGGCGCATTTTTTATGGGGTTGCAATACAAAACACTCTTGCAATCGGATGGTGCTTTTCCAAGGCGGATCGGAACTGGTGACGATATGGTACAATGACACGCGGCAATTCTCTTGTTGTTCGTTTGAAAAGACGACTGACAGGAGTTGATGCAAAAGTCAAATCAGGAGGAACTATGAAAGCACGAAAAATGACAACCTTGTTAATTGCTGGGGTGGGGTTATCGATGCTTGTAGGCTGCACCAATCCGAGTACACCTGCAGGTCATGAGGGTTTTGTGTACGAAAAGCCCAGAGTATTTGGTAAGGGCGGCTATCAGGGCAGTGTGATAGGTCCCGGTAACTACGGTGTTTCATTTTGGAGAAACAGAGTTATCAACATTGACATGCGACCCAGCACTTATGGCGAGGAATTCAGAATTCTCGCCAAGGATGATCTCAATGTTTCGTTTCGTTTCCATGCTGTTCTGTCCATTGAGCCGGGAACCGTCAAGGCTGTTGTACAGGAATACGGAGCTGAGAACTGGTATAAGCGATTCATAAGAGAACCCTTTAGAACCTTTGTCAGGAATTCGGTTCAGCAATACGACAGCAGAGCTATTAAAGCGAATCGCGAGAAGATTGCGGCCGAAGTGCGGGATAAATTGCAACAGCATATCAAGGACAGCCCATTTAAACTGGTCAGTCTGGTTGTCGGTAACATTGATTATCCTGAAATCGTGGCAAGGGCTGTTGAACAGAAAATGGCCGCCCAGCAGGTTTTGGAAGAGAAGAAAGTTCAAAAGGAAATTGCCATGAGAGATGCGGAAATTCGCATTGAAGAGGCCAAAGGTATTGCCGAAGCACAGCGAATTATCAACCAGACTTTGACTCCTAATTATCTTCAGCATGAAGCCATTCAAGCACAGAAAACCATGGCCGGTTCGCCCAACCATACAACTGTTTACATTCCCGTGGGAACCAATGGCATCCCAATTGTCTATACACCTAAAAATTAAACCAACAGGACCTTTCCGGAGCGATCGTGAGGCAGCAGCAGTCACTTTGATTTTCATTTGAGGATCTTTGTTTTGAGTTTTCATGGAAAACCCAATGAAGCATGCACTGCCTTCGCGCTTTTCTTTCGGCATGATAAACAGCATGGCTGTTTTCCATGAATTGTAAAAAGGGATTCCATGCTATTAAGTAAATACTTCCTTATCGGCATTATTGTCTTATCGCTCTGGCTGTACATCTCCCAGAGGCTGCCCTATATCGTGGTGGCCTTATTCACCCTTTCGGGTTTGATGCTGACCGGAGAGGTAACGACCGAAGTCGCGCTGTCGGGATTCTCTTCTTCGGCTACCATTACCATCATGGCCATGTTTGTTCTATCGGAGGGGTTGCTCAAAACAGGATCCCTGAACGATCTTTCCAGCAAACTCATTCACTCCACCCGGGGCAGCATCCAGCGGGGGCTGTTCCTGTTGGCCCTGATTGTTGCCTTTGCCAGTGCTTTTATGAACAACACACCGGTGGTCATGCTGATGGTACCTGTTGTTTTATCTCTTTGTCGTGAACATCAGTTCTTTGCCTCGAAGTTATTGATGCCGCTAAGCTTCTTCGCCATTTTCGGTGGAACTTGCACCGTTATGGGAACCAGTACCAATCTACTGGTTGACGATATTTGGAGAGTTTCTGGCGGAGAGGGCTTTTCCATGTTCGATTTCACTCCGCTTGGACTGGTTTTTTTCACGGTGGGATTAATCTACATGATGACAATTGGCCAAAAGCTTTTACCAAAAAAGCAGAGTTTTTCTGCCTTGCTGCCTGAGAGCAAAAAAAGCAGCTTTGTAACGGAAGTCATTGTCACGAAGAGTTCGCCACTTAACGGTCGTTCTGTGGTTGAGTTTGGTTCCAAAGGCAAACGCATTGCCGTGGTGGAAGTGATTAGGGGAGAGGAGGTCTACCTGGGAGAAGAAGCTCATCGTATGAAACTACGGGAAAAAGATGCACTTATTATTGAAGGAACCGTTCAAGATCTAACCCATTTTAAATCCGTAGCAAAGACCAAGCTGGCAACCGTCATTGAAGACAGGGAACGGGTTCCCATAAGAAGCCTCGAAATGAAGTTTGCCGAGCTGGTTGTTCCGCCCGATGCCATGATGATCGGCCTCCGAGTGCAGACTCTTGGTTTGAATCGGAAATACGGCATTAAAGTGATTGCTGTCCAGCGTAGAGGCAGACAGCATCACTTCGATCTCAGGAGGTTTCGCCTGAAGGCCGGTGATGTTCTGTTGGTTCAATCCACCGAAGAAGATCTCGAGAAAGTCAAAGAGAGCGGTGAATTTCTCATTGTGGATCACCGTATCAAGCATCTTCAGCGTAAACATAAATCCAAAACAGCCGTCAGCATCATGGCAGCTGTGGTTTTTGCCGCTGTTTTTACGGAATTGCCGCTGGTCAGTTTGGCATTGCTGGGAGCGGGTGCCATGATTTCCACACGCTGCCTCACTGTCAAGGAGGCGGTCTCTGCCATCGATGCCAATGTCATTTTTCTACTCATCGGTACGATCCCGCTTGGAGAAGCTCTCGTGCAGGCAGGTTTAATGGAGGAGGCTGTCGAAGTCCTTTTTTCATTTGGTCGAGAATTGTCACCGATCTGGGTTGTCAGCCTGCTCTATCTTTTGACCAATCTGGCTACAAGCCTGCTGTCCAATAACTCTGTAGCGGTTCTTTTCAGTCCCCTGGCTCTGGGGTTGGCCGCTCAAATGAATCTCGATCCGAAACCGTTTCTGATGGCGGTTGCTTTTGGTGCCAGTGCCTGCTTCATCAGTCCCATTGGATATCAGACCAATCTGATCGTCATGGGACCCGGTGGTTACAGTTTCAGAGACTATTTTAAAGCGGGCGTTCCTCTGACCATTTTGCTGTGGGCAATTGTCACCCTTCTGGTTCCAGTTTTTTGGCCCATTCAAGTTCTTTGACTAAAGACAATGTAAAAAAAATATAAAAACAGAGCATAAGTAAATTCTATGTGAATTATGTGACATTGAGAAAAACGAATTAAAATCGATTCATGACGAAATTTTCGAGATGTTTACATCGGTATTTTACATTTTTTTGTTTTTTAACCTTAATTTTGAGTTGCTTTTCCTGTATGATTTTTCTATCGCGATTTGTTTCGTTTCGATACATTCATTAGATGTTGAAAAAACTCAAATAGGGAAGTTGAAAATTATGAAAATAAAATGGTCAATGGGAGGTGGAACCCTCCTGATTGGACTTATTGCGGCAGGTGTGTTTTTAGCTGCGGGTGCGGGTACTGAGCCTGTTGCCGAAATTCCTTTCGGTCTTTATGCTCCTGAACAGCCCATTCCTTACAGTCACAAGTTGCATGCGGGTGACTTTGAAATGGATTGCAGCATGTGTCACACCTATGCAAGGAGGACGAAGAACGCGGGAATTCCTGCATTGGAACAGTGCATGATGTGTCACAAAACCATTGCGTTAGATAAGGATCCCATTAAAACGATGGCTGCTGCTTATTCTAAAGATGAACCCATCAAATGGATTCGAGTTCATGCCTTACCGGGTTATGTCAACTTTAATCACAAGCGTCATGTCAAGGCTGGTTTCGAATGCCAGGAGTGTCATGGCCAGATTCAGGAAATGGAAGTCGTCTATAGGGAAGCACCACTGACAATGGGCTGGTGTTTACAATGTCATAAGATTAACTTGGACAAAGGCGCATCAGTAGATTGCTGGACTTGCCATAAGTAGGGGGAGAAAAAACATGACAAAAGGTATTAAAAGACGGGATTTTCTCGCTCTGATGGGACTGAGCGGAGCTGCTGCCACACTCAGCTGCAGTGAAGAAAAGTTTACAGAGAAGTGGGATCCCTGGGTGAAGCCCGTTCCCGGGATGCTGCCTCGCAAAGCCTGGCACTATCCCACTACCACACGAGAGTGCGGTGCCAATGGTCTGTGGGTCAAGACACTGGGCGGAAGAGCGACCAGGATCAACGGCAACCCGAAGCATCCTCTGACTCAGGGGAAAATGGATGGCCGAATGCAATCCATTGTTCAGGGTCTTTACAGTCCCAACAGACTGAAAGCACCCGTGTTTAACGGAAAAGAAATAAGCTGGGAAGAAGCCAGAAAAGTACTCGATGAACATCTGGGTAAAGTAAAAGGCGGAGGCGTTTTTGCCTTGACAGGTGCCATTTCCGGTGTCACCAAGGACATTTGGAGTGCGTTCGTGGCTACTCATGGATCAACAGGCAAACTGGTTCAATTTGAAGCTTTTGCCAATAGCTCCATGAGGGAAGCAAGTGAAAGAGTCTTTGGCAAAAGGGAAGTGCCTCTCTATTCCCTGGAAGGAATCGACATGGTCGTTTCTTTTGGCGCGGATTTCCTGGAAACATGGGGCAACCCCGTATTTCAACAAAAGGCTTATGCCGACTTTAAGGCTGATTTTGAGCACCGAGGTCCACATTACCAACTGGAACCCAAGATGACGGTCACCGGTGCGAATGCAGACAAATGGGCTGGCATACGACCAGGCTCAGAAACACTGCTGGCTTTGGCCGTTCTCAAGGAATTAGCGGTTGACAGTCACAATTTGAGCGAAACCGAAAAAGAACTCGTCACAGCTTTGACCGCAAATGTGATCTCGGCCGATGCCGTTAAGCAAAGCGGTATGAACAAAAAAGCATTCCAAACTATGGTGGATAAGCTAAAGCACGCAAAACACGCCGTTGCTCTTCCAGCCGGCGATCTCGCGCTTGGTAACGACGGTGTCTTCCACCATGTCGCTCTGTTGTTAATCAACAAAGCTCTTGGCTCAATCGGTAAGCACGTCAATTACAATTCAGGTCTGTCGGGCGACAATCAAGTGGTTCAAAGTGAAATGCTCAGCTTGATCGACAGTTTGAATGCCGGTAAAGTCGATTTTCTCATCATCAAGGACACCAATCCTGTTTATGTCCTGCCTGAAGGACTCGGAACCAAGAACGCTATTGAAAAAGCTGGATTCAGTGTCGCCTTTGCCGACGTTCTCAACGAAACCAATTCGCTGGCTAACCTAATCCTGCCAGGCGCTCATGACTTGGAATCATGGGGCGAAGTGGTTTCCTACAAAGGTATCAACATGTTGATGCAGCCTGTCATGACCCCTCGATGGGAATTGTATCAAGCTGAAGATATCTTACTCTCTTACATTGAAAAAGCGGCTCCTGGCACTTTCGTCGATAACAGCGTCATGAAGGTCTTGAAAGATAAGTGGGTCAAAACATACGCTGCTGAAGGTGCAGATCCAGAAAAAGCCTGGAGAGGCTTTCTTAAAGATGGCGGTCACTTCGACTTAAAACTTGAAGGTGAGGACTTAGCTGTCTCAGAAAACCTGACTGGCGACTTTTTCAGCACGTACAAGCCGCAAACTCTGTCAGGAAAAGCGTTGGTTGTCATTGAGTCAGGTAAATTTGGAGATGGTACCTCTGCAAACAGGAACTGGTTGCAAGAGCTCCCTGACCGCATGACAGGCATTGTCTGGGATTCGTGGGTCGAGGTTGCACGCAAAACAGGTAAGAAAGAGGGTTGGCAGATTGGCGATGTGATTACCATCTCTGCCAAGGGTGTTGACATGGACGTTCCCGTTATGCTCACCGACACCATTGCTGAAGATGTGTTCTGCCTCCAAACCGGGCAGGGACACACCGGTTACGGTAAACTCTATAATCGCGGAATCAACGCTTTTGCCTTCTACAGCAAAAAAACAAATGATCTCGGTGATTTGGTCATGGGCCCAATGGCCGCAAAGGTCTCGTTGACAGGTCGAAAACACCGCTTCTCCATGGTTAATTTACCCGAGATAGGGGAGCGGCTCACCCAGCCTCTCTCGAAGAGTAAAGCTGATGTTGAAATACCGCTCTACGGAGGAGAAGCCTACGATAGAGACATCTACCAGTGGACCACTCTCGATGAACTCCATCACGGCGGCCACCACGGTCACGGACATGGCGTGGATAAAACAGATCCCAAATATCTGGCATCTGAATTTCCCGTAGCGACCGATACCGACTGGTACGATCGAAAACCGCGGACGGAAACACCTGTGGTTGTCGGTCGGGATGAAACCTTCTACGATGATTACAAGTGGGAAATGACCATTGACCTGAACCGTTGTGACGGTTGTTCAGCTTGTACGGTGGCCTGTTATGCTGAAAACAACATTCAGGTTGTCGGCAAAGATCAGGTTGGAAAAGGCAGGATCATGTCCTGGGTCCGTATTAATCGCTACATCACTTTCCACAAGAAAGACGATCAACTCGAAACCAAGGTGCACTTCATGCCCATGGCTTGTCAACAGTGCGGAAGCGCTCCTTGTGAGACGGTTTGCCCTTCACTGGCAACCTATCACACCAAAGAAGGCCTCAACGCCATGGTTTACAACCGTTGCATTGGAACTCGTTATTGCGCGAACAACTGTGTCTACAAGACACGTCGCTTCAATTGGTTCGACGCCGTCTTCGATGAAGATCTGGCTTGGCAGCTCAATCCGGAAGTCTCTGTTCGCTCCCGTGGAGTAATGGAAAAATGCACGTTCTGCATACAAACGATCAATAAGGCCAAAGACGAAGCGAAAGACAAGGGACGCAAAGTTCAGGATGGCGATTTCAAGATCACGTGTCAGGAAGTTTGCCCCTGCGATGCCATTACCTTTGGTAACGCCAGCGATCCCAACAGCCTGGTCTCCAAAACGGCCAAAAACCCTCGCAGCTATCAAGCTCTCGATCATCACCTTCATACACGACCTGGAATCCACTACCTCAAGAAGGTAGAAATCGATGATTCCGGTAAGCACGCATAAGGGGGGAATCGTGAAAGAAATTAATTTTAGTTACAAAGAAGTCACGCGCGATATCCTCTATTTATTGGAAAAACCCAGCAAAGTCTACCTGGCTCTGGTGGCCTTTACTATGCTCGGTGTCGCCTTTGGCGGATATTGCTGGAGCGTTCAGCTCTACAGAGGAATGGGAATGGCCGGTCTAAATAACCCGGTAGGTTGGGGTGTCTACATTACCGACTTTGTTTTCTGGGTCGGTATCGGTCACGCCGGAACCCTGATTTCAGCCATTCTGTTCCTGTTCAGAGCACGCTGGAGAAACGCCATCTTCAGAAGCGCGGAAGCCATGACCATCTTTGCGGTCATGACTGCCGGACTCTTTCCCATCATCCACGTCGGTCGTGCCTGGCTGGCCTGGTGGTTGATTCCCTATCCCAACCAGAGAGAAATCTGGGTCAATTTCAGGTCACCTCTCCTGTGGGACGTTTTTGCGGTCAGTACCTACTTCTCTGTTTCCTGTCTCTTCTTCAGCATCGGTCTGGTTCCCGACCTGGCAGCCATTCGCGATAAAGCGACCGGGCTCAGAAAGAAAATTTACGCTTTCATGTCTCTGGGCTGGACCGGATCCAACCGGCAGTGGAAGAACTTCATGGCAGGTTACGGCTTCCTGGCCGCGTTTGCCACACCGCTGGTTTTATCCGTTCACTCTATTGTTTCCTGGGACTTTGCTACGTCCATCGTTCCCGGTTGGCACTCCACCCTGTTTGCGCCTTACTTCGTTGCAGGGGCCGTTTTCTCCGGTATGGCCATGGTTATTACCATCCTCATTCCGTTCAGGAAGATCTTCAAGCTGGAGAAATACCTCACCATCTGGCACTTTGAGAACATGGCTAAACTGATTATTCTAACGGGTATGATCGTTACCTATTCTTATTCAACAGAATACTTCATAGCCTACTATTCTGATGATCCGTTTGAAGAATTTATCTTTTGGGAACGCGTGTTTGGCAAGTACTCCATACCCTTCCTGCTGATGTTCTTCTGCAACTGCATCGTACCACTGCCACTGTGGTTCAAGAAAGTTCGAACCAGTCTTCCCATGTTGTTTGTCATTACGGTTTTGATCAACGTGGGTATGTGGTTTGAGCGTTTCAACATCATCGTCTCTTCTCTGGCTCAAGACTACGATCCGGCCATCTGGGGATGGTACACTCCCAGCTTTACCGAATTAGGGATCACGCTGGGCTCATTCTGCTGGTTCTTTATGTGGTTCTTCCTGTTCATCAAGTTCTTCCCGGCAATGTCCATTGCTGAGATTAAAGAAATTGCGGAGCCACCAGCGAAAGAAGCACATCATCAGGCGGAGGTAGCATAATATGAAAAAGAAAAAGAAAAAGAACGGTGTACTCGGCGTTTTTGCTCACATGGACAGTTTGAACGCCGCTATCAAATACCTCAAGGCCGCTGGCCGAGACGATCTTTCTGTTTATGCGCCATGTCCCAGACATGAGATCTCCGATACTCTCGCTGAAAAGAAAAGCAATGTTCGCTTTTTAACTGCCATCGGTGGAACGCTGGGTGTTACCATTGGGTATCTTTTCCCATCATTTGTATCACTCGACTGGATTCTACCCACATCGGGCAAGGAAATTGTAGCTCTGCCTGCGTTTACCATTCCCGCATTTGAATTGACGGTTCTTTTCGGCTCCATATGCACCATCGCGGCCATCATCCTGTTGGGACGTCTGGTCAGAGATGATGGTGCCCTTTACGATGAGCGATTCTCCGATGACAAATTCGGTATCTTTGTTCCTTGTGAAACATCGGAGTACGATAAATTCGAAAAAGCTCTTTTCGAAAATGGTGCAGAGGAGGTGACCCGTGCGGAATAAAATGAAATTCACACTCGCGCTGGCAGTTGTTTTAACCGCCGGAGTTCTGATTGCGGGTTTCAACCGCCCATACGCCTGGTGGCCAATTAACGACATGGCTAAACAGCAAACCATTCAACCCTTCCTAACCAACAGCCTCAGGACGCCTCCTGAGGGATCGGTTGCTGTCGAACAATGGGACCCTGTTCCCGATCGCATGCAAATTGATCAAATTGGTGGGTACGATAATCCCATTCCAACTTCTGCCGATTCTGTCAATAAGGGCAAGGAACTTTTTGAAATCTATTGCGTGGTATGTCACGGCAAGAATATGGTTCTCGATCCCGCAAACATGAATGAGGTTCAAAAGAAGGGCATGGTCGGATTACCCGCTTCTGTCGCCAATATGCGCTCGGACGGTTATCTGTACGCAACAATTTCAAATGGTAGTGGCGGGCTCATGCCCCGTCAGGAATATAATCTGTCTCCGGAAGAAAGATGGCATGTCATCAATTACATCCGGAGCTTAAAATAAGGGAGAGGGGAGAAACGTGCATCACGAAAATCACACAGACTATATCGATGTGGTAAGCAGCATTAAACCGGGCTCACTCAGTGGCAAGACAAAGGTAACACTCATTGTCATGATGCTGATTGGATTTGGAACGTTTGTTTACCAGGCATTTGTCGGAGATCAACCCAGAATTGGCTGGATTGCTTTTCTCCATAACTTCTATATTTTCACTGGTCTTGCAGCTGCTGGCGTTCTCGTTGCAGCCATTCAGCAAGTGACCAATGCCAACTGGGGTCGCGCAATCAAGCGCTTTGCAGAAGCCAGCTTCGCATTTCTGCCTGTTTCCCTGGTTGGACTCGTTATTCTTTATTTTGGTTCCGAACACATTTTTTCATGGGTAACGGAACCACCGCATACACCTCATAAGCATTTCTGGCTGCAAAAGGAATTCCTCTTTGCACGCGATTTTGTGGCTCTCTTGATTCTCACCTTCATCGCTTGCCGCTTTGTGAAGGCTTCTCTTCGTCCGGATATCGGTCTGGCGGCGGAAAAGAATCCAGACAGTTACACCAAACCGGATAACTGGAATGGCGTGGAAGAAGAAGTGAAGACAGCTTATCAGAAAATGGGATTCTGGGGCGCGCTATACTGTCTGGCCTTTGCCGTCGTCATCAGCCTCCTGGCCTACGATCTGATCATGTCACTGGATCCGACCTGGTTCTCAGCCATGTTTGGTGGGTGGAATTTCACCACCGCCATGCTGACCGGATGGATTTCCGTTTACTTTATGGCCTTTTTCGTGGGCAACAGGTTCGGACTTCAAAAGTACATGCACAAACTGATGTACCACGATGCCGGGAAGTTGACTTTCGGGTTCTCGGTTGTATGGGCTTATCTCTTCTTTGCTCAGTTCCTGGTCATCTGGTATGGAAACCTGCCTCACGAAGTCGGTTACGTCCTCACGCGTATTCACGCACCCTGGGACAAATTAGCAATTACCGTCTTTTTGATGGTCTTCATCATCCCGTTTGTTCTGGGCTTGGCCAAAGAACCTAAAATGGCTTTTAAGACATTTGTACCGATTTTGCTCATCAGTATGATCGGAATCTGGCTTGAACGCTTCATGCTGATCGCTCCTTCTACCTGGTATTTTGATCGAGCCGCAGAAATGTTTAAACCGGGCATTGCCGGTCTGATTATTTCAGACATCCTGGTGTTCATCGGCTTCCTCGGTTTGTATCTTTTTGCCTATACCAAGTACTTGTATTCCAAGCCTGTCATGGTCATATCCGATCCGAAATTACCACTGGGCATCAATAGACACTAAGGTGTTCTGTATCGGGTTCAACACGATGTGAACACAGAAAAAGGAAAGGCGTCAGTTTTCAGAACTGGCGCCTTTTCTCTTTTATGAGCATGATTGCCCGAAAAAAAAACTGGTAATTAAAAACACTTGATTTTTTTCTGACATATTGTAAAACTGCATCTTTTTAAGGAAGGGTAAACCATGATTCTCATTACAGGAGCCGCCGGGTTTATAGGCAGCCGGATTGCTTGTAAATTAAACCAGACAGGACGAACGGATCTTGTTTTAGTCGATCAGTTGGGCTGCAATGAGAAATGGAAGAACCTCAGAGAGCTGGTCTATGAAGATTACCTTGAAAAGGAAGATCTCTTTGCGTACTTGGATGGTCCAAGCGACATAGAGGCTGTCATCCACATGGGCGCGTGCAGTTCCACCACCGAAAAAAACGCTTCCTATTTAATTCAAAACAACTACCGCTATACAAGGAGATTGGCGGAGTGGTGCCTCAAACACGGTGCGCGTTTCATTTATGCCAGCTCTGCCGCCACCTATGGCGACGGTAACAACGGCTATGGAGATAACCTCGAAGAACTGAACAAACTGCAACCCCTGAATATGTACGGCTACTCCAAACATCTTTTTGACCAGGTCGCCCACCAGAAAGGGTGGTTAAATCAAATGGTCGGTCTCAAGTTTTTCAATGTCTACGGTCCCAATGAAGATCACAAAGGGGAAATGAGCTCGGTTGTCTACAAGGGCTTTCATCAGGTTGAGAAAACCGGCAAAATCGTGCTTTTTAAATCCCACCGCGAAGAGTACAGCGATGGCGGACAGTTAAGGGACTTTATTTACGTCAAAGATGTGGAAGATGTGGTTGTGCATTTGCTGAAACATCCTGAAATAAACGGTTTGTTCAATTTGGGTACCGGTCAGGCGCGTTCTTTTGAAGATTTGGCCACAGCCGTTTTCACGGCCATGAACAGGCAAGTGAACATTGAATACATCGACATGCCGGATCACTTGCGAGATCGCTATCAGTACTTCACCCAGGCTGAAATGCAAAAACTAGCCCAAACTGGAGTTGAAACAAAGTTCAGATCGCTGGAAGAGGGCATAGGTGATTATATTGTCAATCACCTGTGTTCAAATTGAACGCCCTTAATTCAACAAGTCTCTAGTGAATGGATCTATCCGCAGTGTGCGGACGCTTTCACCCACTTCTCCTGACCCTGACCGCATGGAAGTATGTGAGTTCCTTCCACGTGGTGGCGCTTACGATCCATCAGTCTCCCTGTTCCTGATAAATACAGATGTCAGTTTGTGATCTC
This sequence comes from Acidobacteriota bacterium, assembly GCA_002747255.1. Lineage (GTDB taxonomy): Bacteria > Acidobacteriota > Holophagae > Acanthopleuribacterales > Acanthopleuribacteraceae. The sequence goes on from PDUC01000033.1 coordinate 112,570, forward strand.
TGTGGTTAGAGTGTAGTTTGCAATTTGCCCGTTTTGTTTTGTGATTCAGATAGAAACGCTATTTCAACATCTGTAAAACCGGCATTTTTTCGCGCTTCAAGATTAAAAGGCCCGCGCAGAGGACCCTTGAAAAATTCCCGGGTCAAATTGATAAATACCTGATCGGGATTGGCTTCTATCAAATGACAACCGTAAGAGAACCATTTAGTCGATGAACGCACATGGCCCACCTCGTCGTTGGCGATCAGATGAAGGGTTTTGACCACCTGGCTAAGGCCCAGTTGATCGAATTTCCCGGCAATACCCGGTACCACATCGAGCGCCCTGGCTTCCATAATGCGGTGAACGACACCCATTCGCTCAATAAGAGAGTCTTTGGTTTTTAGAGCCATTTGCCAAAGTTGGTCGTGGACAGGGAAGTGACCGTAATCAAAACCCATCTCCAGCAGGCAAGATCTCAGTTCTTCAAAATGATGCGATTCTTCGACAGCGGTTTGAATCCACTCCGAATAGAACTCATAAGGCAGGTTTCTGAATCTGAGTATGTTGTCCCATGAGAGCTGAATGGCTGTCCATTCAATATGGGCCATAGCGTGTACCATGGCGGCGCGGCCTTCGTTATGGGTCAGTTTTCTTTTGGGTACCTCTCTGGGTTGAACGATTTCTGGCTGTTCTGGTTTTCCGGGAGCATTGACCGCCGATGCAGATGAACAGTGATTCAGGCTCATCTCGCCAGCTCGCCACTTTGAGGCTATCTCTCTGGAAAAGCTCGTTTTTTGCATAGGGTCTTCGAGTTTAAGACAGTGTTCGGCGCATTCAAATAGGTCCATATTTCACTCCAGTAACAGGGCTCCAACGAACTAACAATTAACTGTAAACGACATTGTACCCCAAAAGATGGCAGCTATAAGCCGGATTTGCGTCGATCCTGTCCATCATCCATGTGAGCTAAAAAAAGGACGCTAGCGATTTTTCTGATCCAGCAGGTAGAGACCTTTCAGGGTTAAATGGGGATCGTAATGCTGGATGAGATCAAATGAATGGGCGAACACGCGCCCCAGGCCGCCCGTTGCGACCACAACGGGGTTGCCCCCCAGCTCGGCAATCATGGGCTCCAAAATGCCTTTTACAAGCCCTTTATATCCGTAATACAGTCCAATCTGTATGTTGTCAACCGTGTTTTTGCCGATAATTCTTGCCGGTCTCTTGATTTCAACTTTGGGAAGTTTTGCCGCTTTGGCATAGAGCGCGTCGGCTGCAATGTTCAGTCCCGGAGCAATGGCCCCACCCAGGAAAGCACCCTTCTCAGAGATGGGATCAAATGTGGTGGCTGTTCCAAAGTCGATGGAAATGGCAGGCCCGCCGTAGAGGTGGTAGGTGGCAAGAGAGTTGACAATGCGGTCAGCTCCCACTTCACGTGGATTGTCCACTTTGAGTTCCACGCCCGTCTTGATGCCGGGACCGACAAGCAAAGGGGTCAGGTGAAAATAAGCCTGGCACATGCGGAAAAGCGTACTCTGCAGAGTGGGAACCACGCAGGAGAGAATCGCTCGCTTGACCTGCGAGACCTTGTACCCGCCCGGAAGAAATAAATTGCTGAAGAGTATGCCGTACTCATCCACTGTCTGCTGCATGGAGGTCGTCAATCTCCATGATTTAACCATTTTGGATTCCTCAAACAACCCAATGACTGTATTGGTGTTTCCGACATCGATTGCAAGTAGCATTTGTTCACCTCGCTCGAGCGCCTATTCTATCATAGAAAACATAGAGTTGTTCATGAGGAAGAGCTGCCAGCTGGAGGAAAAGAGCAGACTCCCTGTAAACCGAACGTCGTGGTGTTGGCTTTGAAACAATCTGCTTCTGAGTGAACTGCTTTGGAAGAGAAAGTTATCTCTTAAGAGAATGAGTTCATGCTATGATGTGGTTATTTTGATCTGTGTACTCTATCTTGTGGTTGTATAAGATTCAAAATGGAATTTAGCCCGGAAAAGACCGTTACTTTGCCAATCCATGGAACTTTTAGGCTTTCAATGCGGACAGGAGAAATACGAGCATGACAGAGCAACCAAAAAGCAATCTGCTTGAACCCTATATCACCAATCTCAACGATCAGGTTTTTTCTATTGTGGATTTAAACGGCATTGTGGGAGCCGTTATGGCTCGGTACTCCCGTGCCGAGACGGGTATGAGGGAAACCCTTTTGAGGGAGTTCATTGCGGAAGACAAACTGAAATGGGACAAGGCTGAGAAGTTAATTGAGCGGGTGCTCATTGCGTTCGGCGATGATTCAGTGGGAGAGCTCGAAGGAGCTCACCTGGCCTTTGAAGAGATTTCCATGTTAGCCACCAAGGTCATCGAACACCGGCGAATTGGCGGATCTCCAATCGAGAAAAGCACCCGTTATGTTCGCTTCGATCAGAGGGATAAGAATGGCTGCTACCTCTATGTCATACCGCCTGGGATCCAAGGTGAACTCAAAGATGAATACACCCGCTCCATGGATTTCATTTTCAAAAGCTACACGACCATGTGGCAGCCTGTACACGCTTATTTAAAAACGATCAAACCCATGGAAGAAGCTGTGTATCAACTTGGGGGAGAGGATCTTCGTTTCAGAGATTGTCAAACCGCTAAAAGACAAAAACAGTTTGAGCGAACCTATCGAAACGATTTAAAAACCAAAACGTGCGATGTCCTGAGGGCCTTTCTGCCCCTGGCCTGCAAGGCAAATGTCGGCCTGTTCGGCAACGGTCGCTTTTATCAGCATTTAATATCAAAAATGCTGAGTTCACCCTTGGCTGAGGCACAAATGCTCGGTGAAAAGGCATTTGTCGAGCTGTCCAAAGTCATTCCACACTACGTCAAACGTGCCGCTGTTTCAAAATACGCTCAAACCAATCATCTCAATATGTTGAAGCTGGTGAGAGAGCTATTCGGAGCGACAAAAAATGAGGATCAGCGCAGTTTTGTGAGTATTGAGCCAGACTATCAAAAGATAGCCGCCAGAATAGCTGACGAGTCCGGACCTGACACACTTAGAGAGAGTATGTTGCTAGACGAAGAAATTCAGTTTCTAGCTGCCCTTTGCTATCCCTATACGAATTTGAGTTTTGATGAAATCAGAAAGTCACTCTATGAAATGGATCCCAACCAGAGGCAAAGCTGTTATCAGGCCTTCTATGGCCATCGCAAAACGCGTCGCGACAGACCGGAACGATCCATTGAATACGGCTATCCTCACCACTTTGAAATGGTTACGGAATGGGCTGTCTATAAGGACTTGATGAGGCACAGAATGGGTACGGCTCTCATTCAGCCGCTTGAACCCCATTTGGGTTTTGAAATGCCAGCGGAATGCGCGCTTGCCGGTGTCAAGGATTTAGCTTTGGAAATAGTTACAAGAGCGGAAAGCCTGTATCAACTTATCAAGCAGGAATCATCGATCGATTGTGAATACGCCTTTCTGCACGGTCACCGCATGCGCTGGCTCCTGGGTATGAACGACCGGGCCCTGATGCACATGCTTGAATTGAGGACAACGCCGCAGGGACATCCCAACTATCGCAAAGTCAGCCAGCATATACACCGGGCATTGGCTGAAAAGTTCCCAGAGCGATCAGCCAGGATGAATTTTGTCAATCACCAACCCGTTTTCTGGTCCAGAGCGGATTCAGAAGCGCGTCAGAGAGATAAAGAAGATAAAATAGAGGAGTGAGTTGTGTTTTTTTTCAGATTGGTTTTCTGGGTTCCTTTGTTGTTTGCTTCTCCCGCTTTTGCGGAAGACACTGTTGACGGTCCCACAGAAAAAGACTTTAAAACCTATTGGCAGCAGTGGCAGGACTACTTAAGGAAAGAAGGTAAACAGGCGGGCATCGATTCCGCTGTGATGTTCCAGTTGGGGAAACCCTATCTGGTTGGTAGTCTTGAATGTGAGGGCGATGAGCTGCTCCGCTACCACATCGATGGGTTCGACTGCTTTACACTGACTGAAGCAGCCCTCGCCATGTGCCTGCTTGAAGAGGGCAGTCAAAAAGACTACGAGCGGATTCTCATGCAAACGCGGTATCGCGATCACCAGCCCGACGGCTATGCAAGTCGAATCCACTACGCTACGGAGTGGAGCGACCATTGCGTCGCCCTGGGCTTCCTGGAAGATGTCACCGGGCAACTTGAGAATGCGCGTGTGTGGGAAAAGGAAATCAACTTTATGACGACCCATGCCGATTTCTATCCCAAATTGAAAGATAGAGAAACATACGAGCAAATTCAGAGAATTGAAAAAAAACTCAGTAAGCGCAAAAGGTATTATCTGCCTTTATCGGAAGTTGAGAAAAACCTGAAGAACTTTCTTCCCGGTGACATCGTTCTCATTCTTACCCGAAAGAAGGGGTTGGATGCCGGTCATTTCTGTTATGTGACCGATGTGAAAGGAAAGGAGCAAACGCAATTGGAAGCCGTCCATGCCAGCAGCACCCATAAAAAAATTTTGAAAGTGGACAGTATGCTTCGCTACTTGAGCCATTATCCCAAGATCATGGGTGTCATGGTTTTGCGCATTAAAAAAAAATGAAATTCCAACATGACATTCAGTGATTCTCATACTATATTAAGGTATCTTAATAAATAATTGCGTGTTTGACGCGGTGTCTTATTTACAAACCAGGTGAGTGAGGTAATGAAAGCTTTAAAACAATGCCGTTGAAAGCCATGGGGGAGGAAGGAACTAGTGTCTGGAGAAAAGAGGAAACAGCCAAGATACCTCGTTTTATGTCACGGTATCTTGTCGCACAATGAGCTGAAAATCCCCATCCAAATTCAAGATATCAACACCCGCGGAGCCTCTTTTGTTATGGCTAAGAGCGATATCCCGCTGGGACAGGTGGTTATAGAATGCCGCTTAGAGAAAAATAAAGCCACATTTAAAGGTAACTGTCGCACGGTCAATGCTTTTCAATCCAAAAAAGGCAAACCGTTTTTGCGAATTGGTATGCAATTCACGGCGGCCTCTAAAAATGCCGCCGCATTTTTCAGTGAACTTTCTGGACAAATCAAAAGAAATGATCAGGCAACCATCGCGGCAGAAAATCCTTACCGCGAAAACCCAACAGAAGTGCTTAACAAAGCAAAGGTTGCTTTTCCTGCTGAAAATGTCGGCAGCGGTGTGCACAACAAGAGAAAACACAGGCGGGTAGAACTGAAAAAGCCTCTCATTTTGACCTACGATGAGGGACAGTTTAAGGGCCAGAGCATTGATTTTACCGAATTGGGTATTGGCTATCTCACCACTACTGATACCCCAAGTACAAACTCACTGACACTCCATTGTAAAGCCCGGGAAGATTTGGTATTCCAATTACGCATCGAGGTAAAGTTCAACGGTGAGTATCAATCGGGTAATCGCATTTTCAGACGGGTGGGAGCCAGAATTATCGATGCCTCCCCTGAGTATCAAACTTTTTTGAAGGAAAACAAGATTGTCACCACGAAGGCGGAGAGCAAAGCAGGTAGTACCTCAAAGATACTGAGACCATGTCGTTATCGCTATTTAGAAACCCTGGGGACAGGGGGTTTTGCTGAAGTCTACCTGGTTGAAGATGTCGCTCTGCACCGTAAGGTCGCCATGAAGATTTTACTTCCTCATATTTTAAAAGATCGTCAAATGGTTGACGAATTCATTGTTGAAGCTCAAATTTCTGCTAAATTTCACCATCCCAACATAGCGATTGTCTATGAAGTTGGCGAGATTCATCCCGACCAGTTTCACTCCAGTATTGACTTTCCCCAAATCATTCTCGATCAGTTCAAGGAAGGTATGGTCTATTTCACCATGTTGTACATTGAAGGTCGAACGCTTGCAGACGTCATTAAAAAACAACGCAAGCTGCCGCCGCTCAAAGTGCTCCACATCATGCGTGAAGTTGGAAAAGCGCTCTCTTTTGCGCATCAAGGGGGTGTCATTCATCGAGATATCAAGCCCGAAAACATCATGCTGACTTTTGACAATAAAATTCTGGTCACTGATTTTGGCATCGCCTCTGTGCTGAAATCCAATATTGCGGATAACAGAGCACATGCAGATGAACTGTCTCAGAAAAAAACCAAGGGTTTCATGGGTACACCTGTTTATGTTTCGCCTGAACAAATTCTGGAAAAAGAGGTGGATGGCCGTTCTGACTTGTACAGTTTAGGTGTAACCGGTTATGAACTTTTAGTTGGAAAACCTCCATTTAAAGGTGCAACCTGGATGGAAACCCTGGCTAAACACCTGCACGAACCACCTACCTCCATGCTGGAACTGAACCCCGGTATCCCGTCCAATTTTGATGTCTTTATTCAGAAATTACTGGCGAAGAAAAAGGAGGATAGACCTGAAAGCGCCAAAGTGTTTCTCGATGATCTGCATATTTTAGAAAGCCATCTGCTAACTGAAAACGTCGTTGTCGATCGAGTGAAAGAGATTACCCCGGAAATGTTCCATGCGGTTGAATCACTTTTTAAACAGTTTGTCAAAACTCTCAAAAACATCGGTACCTATCCCGAAACACATCACATGGTAATTCATGCTATCGAGAGGTTGTACCAATTTTTTGAAGCGTACTTTGAAGAATATGAAAGGCTGGATCTGGAAATCTCATCCATGGAAGTTCTCTTTGACAAAACATCGGTATTCTCAGAAGACCAAAAAGAAAATGCGTTTTGTTTTAACCTGTTCAGGGATGGTATTCGCAACCTCATCTTTTTCAGGGGCTTGCCGCTGGAAGAGCTGAAGACTTTTCTTGTTGCAGTTCACAAATATATCAATAATGCCAAGTCTTACGAAATGGACTCGGTAACGTTGCTTTTTCAATTGGAATTAAAATACATTGATTTTGAATATTCAGATAGTTTCTATGAAGACCCCAATACCATGAATAGAATGTACCATATGAAGAAAAATATGAGTGTGAAAGAACAATGGGATGTCCCCAGCTTAATGAAGTCGGCCTTTCCAGGTGAGGAGTTACTTACTTATTGGAATAATATTCAAAATGCCTTCGATCAATCCAATACCTTAAACTTTGTCAATCGCTTAATTCAACCTGAACTGACCCATATTCGCACGGAAGCTATCCGTATCGCCATTAGTATGGCTGAGCGAGAAAAGGAATCGGAGGTCTTCGATCAGCAGTATCGTATGATGGAGGAAGTAATCTATTCGTGTCTTTCAGAAAACGATCTTACTAGCGCGATTTACACCATCAAAACACTTGAGTCATGGGCTCTTAACGCACCAAAGGATGACACAAAACAGTTTGCCTCGAGATTTGTGTCTTTGCAAGAACGATTGTCCAGTGAGGAATTTCTTGAGCCATTATTAGATAAATATTTCCTTATAAGCAGATCTTTTGGCGATGGTGTTAAAGCCATATGTCGAGCACTGCAGCCGGCAAAAGCTGTCCCTGTACTATTTCAACTTTTTAAACGTCAGAATGAGGGTTGGAAGCATAATTTCATAGCAGAATGCTGTGTCATCACTGCAGGTCCCCATATTGCCAAATTGAATCAACTGGGTTTGTCATTGGATGACGAGCTTGCGGCAACTATGTTAAAGAGTTATCGGTACCTCCATCCAAGGGCTCCCAAGACGAGTATCATGCAGTGGTTCTCTCATCCGGGAACAAAAACCCGAATGGCTTTAGTCAGCCTGGTCAATGTGGTCAATCGTCCTGAGAGTATTCCCATTCTAAAAAAATGTGCTTTGGAAAAATTATCGAGACATGAAAGCTCTAGAAAATTGGCTTGGCAGCTGCTTGAAAAACGATCGCCAAAGTCACTGAACTCGGTTGTAAAACAGTATTTCGATCTGGGCGCGTTGAAGGAACTCACTGTCATGGAACAGAAAATGGTTTTCCAGTATGCGGCTACTCATTTGGTAAAAGAAGGAGGAGAGGCGTTCCTGATTGAAATTATACACGACAAAACACTCCTGGGAACAGGAGGTCTGGATTTGGAAGAGAGAAAACTCGCTGCCTTACAGTTGAAGCGAATAGGCACTGAAGCTAGCAGGCAAGCCATCATCAGAGAATCGAAACGTATCCTGGGCAATCGAGAATTTATCAATTACTGCAAACGACTAAGTGAGGACATGTCATGATAGCTCCAGAAGATGTAAAAATGACTCAACGCATCCAGACCTTAGGACGATCCATGGTCACTAATTTGTATCAGCTCTTTCGCAGTGCAGAAATATACGAAGAAAACAACGAAATTTTTCGGCGGATTTCCGATTCGATGAGGACTCAGATTGAAGAATCCTACCGCTATCTCAATAGCTGTAATCTGAAAATATCAAATCACAATATCTATGTGTCGAGGAACCGTATTTTTATTGATTTCGGTATTCTGGAGTCTGTGCGTTCACTGAGTAAGATTTTCGCGGGGGCCAATGTCGGCGGGATGAATTTTCTCGAGGATTGTCTGGACATACACAACTTGATACGTGGTCTTTTGGCTTTTCGCGACACCATTGTCCTAGATCAGAGAAAAGGTGTCGATGCCATAAAAAAAGGCATGATTGAACGACATACTCCTTTCATCGAACCGATGCCAGAAGACATTTATGAAGTTAAGGTTACAGGCCTGAGGGATGTGTTTCACGCTAAAGAATTTGCACTTAAAAACGCTATTAAACTTATAATTTTTCTGGAAAACATGCATGAGAGCTATCAAACAGGAAAGCAGGCCCAGATTTCAATTATTTACCGAATCATTTTAAACCTTATGCGTGTACTTGAACACCATCCATCCATTATTAAAGAGCTGATGAGCCTGAAAGTACCCAATAAGGCCATTCACGATCAGTACTATTGTGCCCTGCTCCTCCTTTCCGTTTTGGGGCATTTTAAAGCCAAGAGACAGGATATGCTGAACTTGGTCGTTGATTCGCTTTTCCACAACATGGGTCGCTTAACATCTAAAAAGTTTCTGGATGCAAGGCAGGCTTCTGATGCTGGCGCCAGAAAATTACTGGAAACGCGTTTCATTAACAGAAGCTTTTTTTACCGAGTCAACTATGCTTATCATACACCCTTGAATGAAGCAGTTCAGAGTGGTCTCGAATTCTGCAGTTTATTTAAAACCATCGTTGCTTTTGTTCATCAACTGAAATCAAGGGAACTCCACCAAACAGCCGTTATCAATCTTTTGAAATCAAAATCCGCAGAAATCCATAAACCCAGTGTTCTACTAATTGCTAAAACCCTGGGGTTACTGGTTCCCGGACAAAGCGTTATTCTTGATAGAAAGAAGCCAGGCTTGGTTTCACACTGGAAGAATGACAAGATGTCAGCCGAACTCCAGGTCACGACACTGGATCCCGTCAACAAGAAGCACATTGAACATATTAATTGGGATTTTGAAGGGGAAAAAGAGTGGTTGGGATATTTAAAACGCCTTTCCATTCCCTCACCCACACTGCCAGCACCGAATCCAATAAATGTCATTTTCAAAAGTTAAAATAAAACCTGCCCTCTTGATCGATCAGGTTCAGGCTACAGGTTCCGAAACAACTCCTCATAAGCTTCAGCTATCTTTGTAATATCAAATTGACTGGCTTTAATGCGACTCTTTCTGCTCATTTCCTCCAGCTCTTGTCGTTGACTGATTAAAAGGGACAGTTTCTCCATCCAGAGATTTTTATCTTGGAGAGGGAGCAGATATCCGGTTTTCCCGTTATCAATTAAATCCCTCAAACCCCTTATTTCGGAACCCAGAATGGGGGTGCCCAGGAACAAGGCCTCGATACCGACCATAGGCAAGCCTTCAGTGTGACTTGGTATGAGGAGCAAGTGGGACTCACTCAACTTTTCGTGAACACACTCCCTGGATAACCATCCTGTAAAGTGAACCTGCTTGTCAATTCCAAGTTTGAGGGCTTTTGTTTCCAGATGCTTTCTCAACGGGCCGTCCCCAACCAGAACATAATTCCAGTCCCTGTACTCCAGTTCTGCCAGTAGATGAAACATAAAATCGAGATTTTTCTGCTCATTGAACCTGCCTACCGAAATAAATTGAAACCGCTTTCCTGTTTTTCTCGTGCGAGTTATGGGACGAATCCCGTTGTAAATCGTTTCAACGGGAACACCATACGCCTTTTTTGCTAAGTCTTTCACAAAATCACTTACGGCCACAATGCGAGAAGCTTTTTTCCATATAGGGAAGGTGAAGGGTTTTAAAAACCGAAAAAGGTGGTCGGTTTGTGCTGGCAATGCTCCCGGCACATCTCCTAAGTGAATGGTCAGTACGTAAGGTCTTCTTGAAATGACACTGGTAACAAAAGCGAGCACCCCTGTGGGAACGGCAAAATGGGCATGGATCACATCGGGCTTCCAAAAAACAGCCTGCTTGAGCGCGGGTATGAAATGGGTGAAGAGATACAGGAACATTTCCCAAACAGTGCAGGACTCCATTTTTCTCCTAAAAGAAAAAAGACGCGTGACAGTCAATTTACTGGTCCTGCTCTTCTTTGCCAAACCGCCAGGAACCCCTTTTACCCAGGATGTTTGAACACGCACCTCATGTCCCCGTTCAGCTAACTCTTCCGCAAGATTCTTGCAAACGGTGCCTCCGCCACCGCCAATGGGAGGGTACTCGTAGTTCAAGACAAGTATTTTAAGGGGACTGAATTTCTTTGGCATGTTTAGAGTCCTGGTTACAGTTGGTTTTTCAGGAAAGAAGACGTGTTATCTGACCCTTTTTGGTGTCATCGAATAATAGCTTATTTTGAAACCAAGCATTTGAAAACCAAAAAGGGAGCTTTAGAATGTCACCGAAAATATGATAGCATGTTCGTGTTATCCTATTTACAATAAACCGGATAGATTCTTATTATAGAGATCATACCGCGGATAACGAAACGGACGGGGTTGGCAAACATGAACACTGATGGTTTGACGGAACAATCAGGTAAGAGAAAAATATTTTTTTCTTTAGGAGTCATTCTGTTGATGGCATTAATTGGTGTCCGGCAGATTATCGATGTGGATGTGTGGTGGCATATTCAATTGGGCCATGACATGCTGACTCATTTCGGAGCACCTGATTTTTCCAAATTCTATTTCACGCCCATCAACCCGGAAATTCTCGACTTACGTTATACCTGGCTTGGAGATATTATCTTTTATCTCACCTACCTCGCAGGTGGGACTGTTGGGTTGCAGCTACTGCGAATGACTTTAATGGCCTGGTGTGCCTGGATGCTTTGGGATATCAATCAACGCCGGCTCTCCGCAGCTCTTTTCACGCTGCTGATTGTGTTTTTCTTGACAACCTATCAGATACAACTGATGAGAAATGCTCTTTTCAGTATGCCGTTCATGACAGCATTGTATTGGTTTTGGTGGAAGTACACAGTGAAAAACAGGACGAAGTTTTTATGGATGATTCCAGCCCTGCTTTTCATCTGGAGCTGCATTCATGGAACTTATATGCTTGGCTGTGTTCTGTTTTGCTGCCTCATTGGCGGTAATATCTACTCTTTCTTTTGGCGGAACAGAAATGTGGAACCACCAAAAAAACGAAAAAAAAATCAAAAACCAGACAAAACCGATATGAATGCCAGTCTGTTGGAAGAATTACTGACAGCAAGAAGTCAGATAACCGCATTGTTTTTAGCGTTTCTCTTGGTCCTATTCTACAATCAAGCGGCTATAAATGAGTTGTCTCGCCTGCTGGGCTCCTTTTGGTGGATGTGGATTACGGCCGGTTTCGGCTTGCTGGCAGCGGTCTTTTTTACTCCCCAAGTTCCGCAATGGTTGATCGCAAAAAGAGCGCTGGTTTTTAAAACAATTCGTGCGGGTCTCTTCCTTTTTGTTGCGAGCTGTGTTGTACTGTTGAGTTATAAGGTCATCCAAACCCATCAAGCGGAATCCGTGCTTGTCAAAGCCCAAAATGGCAGTCACTCAGGTTGGTTGAAATCTACAGCCAAGGTGTTTAATTCACTTGTCGTGAAAGCGGATGACAGAGTAATGGTGTCACAGGACTTTTTATCACCTTGGTTTCATCTCCATGAAATGTACATCAGTCTTTCTTTTCTGGTGGGGCTGGTTACTCTTGTTGTCTTTATCATCCGCAGGCCCGTCCCAACTGACATTCTTTTTACTTTTTTCCCCGTTATGATTCTCGCGTTTGGATACAAGCGAACGGCAGGTTTCCTAGGTATGGTCTCTGTCTTCTCGATTCTTTTAATCGGGAAAAGAAAGATCCTGGAATACGATCGACTGTGGCTTTGGCTTTGCAATGGTGTTTTCTTTTCAGGTCTTGCACTGTCCTTATTTTTATTTCCTCAAAAGATTGGAATTTGGGAAAAACACATTCCAGGTTGGGGTAGAGCACCTCTGTTTTCCACACAATGTGCCGATGAGGTTCTTCTAAAGGAAGGTGATAATCCGGTTTTTACGACTATCACCAATGGTGGTTTTCTCCTTTTTCACTGGTATCCAGAAAAGCGTGTTTTTGTCGACAGCTTTTTTGCACCACATAGCGGTGAAACATTCAATCAGTTTAAAAGCATTCTTTTAAGCGACGATCCAGATCTTTTGTTTAGAAAATTTGGTATTTACAGAGCGATTGTCTGTCATCAGGACCTAGTCTGGATGAATGTATTCAGCAGTAGTCAGAACTGGTATCCGGAAAGCATGGACGAAGGTGTGATGGTCTTCCTGTATGAATCTGACTGGGATAAGGCTCCGCAGCCAACCTTGTATCTGGATGATTTCGATGACCAGCCTGAATACAACAAGACACTTGTTTCAAACAGGGTACTGGAAATTCCAAGTATCCTGATAGCAAAGGGACGGTTGACTCAAGCCTTGAATTTCATGAAAGAAGAACAGGCTCTCATTCATAAGGCGCATCGCTTTGCGGATCCGTTTTCGGTTGAACAACTCAAGAAAAATATTCAGACAGCGCAGGCGGAATACAATGGCAATAACAGTAAAATACTGTACTTGAAATCCGTTCTTCAACGCAAAATTATAGAAAAGAAACCAGAAGCGATTGTCGCAGTTGCCGGTGAAATCTGGGATCAAAAGCCCACCACCGAAATTGGCCTGCAACTCAGCGATTCACTGATAAGCACTGGTCAGCTGGATCGCGCAAAAGAGATACTTACCAAAACGGAAGAATTGGATAGGAGTGAGGATCGAAAAGTACGCAAAAACACAATCTCACTCTGGAACAAGCTGGCTGAAAAAGCCCTGCAATCAAAAGAACTCTTGCTTGGCTTCACCTCGCTCCATCGCATTCATACTCTCGATAATGAGAAGCTAACGCGAACACAATTGAAGCAAATAAGCTTTAAACTGTACCTTGAACATGGAATGGATAAAAACATCCATCAGCGTTACAGATACCTGCTAAAATTGAGAGAGGTTTTCAATCATGAACCTGCAGTTTTGCATCACCTCTCCGTGCTCGTTTTGAAAAACTACAGTGAACTTGGCCTTTCGTTGGCCGATGCGCGGTCTTTTTCTGAACAGGCTCTTGAGCTTTGCGAGCTGCAATCTGTTGAAAAGAATCATCCCTATGTCATTCAATTATCAAGAGTCCTGGAAGCCGGAGGACAGAAGGCGGAACTGGAAAAGATTTTAAAAAAGTACGGTATGGAAAAACAGTCACTAGAGGGGAACAATGAACAACCATAAAGAAGACAGTAAAGAGAAAATTCATTTGAGTCTTGTTATTCCCGTTTTCAATGAACGATCCTGCCTTGTCGAACTCCATGGCGAAATTCAAACAGTGTTGCAGGATTATGACTATTCATATGAAACGATTTTCGTGGATGACGGCAGTACGGATGGAAGCTGTGAATTAATCAAAGAGTTATCGAGCAAAGATCCCAGCGTAAAAAGTGTTCATTTAAAAAAGAATTATGGGCAGACTGCCGCGCTCATGGCTGGGTTCAAACACGCTGATGGTGATATTATCGTTTCTCTCGATGGTGATTTGCAAAACGATCCGGCAGATATTCCCAAACTTTTAGAAAAAATTCACGAAGGCTACGATGTTTGTTCTGGATGGCGGAAAAAGAGAAAGGATTCTTTAATTCGCAGGCGGTTGATGAGCTTTTTTGCCAATTTTATCGTTTCCATTCTGTCCGGGGTTAAACTGCACGATTTCGGATGCACACTCAAGGCTTACCGCAGTGAATACATTCAAGGTGTAAGACTGTATGGTGAAATGCATCGATTCATTCCCATTTACTTACACTGGGAAGGTGCCAAATTGTCTGAAGTTCCCGTCAATCATCGACCGCGAACCAGGGGCAAATCTAAATACGGACTGGAACGGACGTTTAAAGTCATGTTGGACCTGATTGTAATTGTGTTTATCGGTCGCTATATGGCCAAACCCATCTATTTTTTCGGTGCATTCGGTTTGGCCAATGTGGTTCTCAGTCTGTGTGCCTTTGCTTTGGCTGTCTGGCTGAAGTTCTTTGGCGGTAAAACCTTTATTGAAACACCCTTACCCCTTATTTGCGTCATGTTCATGATGACCGGGATACTTTGCATTCTGATGGGGTTACTGGCAGAGGTATTGATGCGAACTTATTTTGAAACCCAGGGCAAGAATGCCTATTTCATCTCACACAGTTATCGCAAGGATAACGTGAACTGATGTGCGGTCTTGCGGGCTTCTTCGGCAAGGGAAAGCGACTTGACTTGGAGAAAATGGTGCAGCGACTGGCCAAACGGGGACCGGATGACCAAGGTCAATACATCAATCAGTCTTTAGGCGTCTACCTTGGCCATAGGCGCTTATCGATTATCGATGTGAAAAACGGCGCACAACCCATGCAATCGATGGACGGAAGATATACATTGGTTTTTAACGGAGCCATTTACAACAGTCCCGAACTGAGAGAGGAACTCGAGCAGCTTGGTCATCACTTCAGAACCCATCACAGTGATACGGAAGTCCTGCTCAATTCCTACATCCAATGGGGCCCTGCCATGTTGAAAAGACTTAACGGTATGTGGGCCTTTGTGCTTTTCGATCAACATGAAAACAGAGCCTTCTGCTCCAGAGATCGATTTGGTCAAAAACCCTTCTATTATTTTCACAGAAGAGGGGTCTTCGCCTTCTCATCACTGCTCGATAGTTTACTGCAACATCCAGACGCACCGAGATCCGTCAACGAGCTCGCTATCCAAAAATATCTGGCCTATTCCTACGTGCCGGAACCCGCAACGCTTATAAATGGAGTTAAGAAATTGCCTGCGGGCCACAGTCTGACATATAACTTCACTAACGACTCCATTCAAATAGACAAGTACTGGGATTTCACGCTGGTTCACGCCAATCAGGAGCGCAAACTCGACGATTGGAGTGACGAACTCAGAGAACGCTTGAATCGCGCTGTCAAAAGGAGACTCTTGTCGGATGTGCCCGTTGGCATACTTCTCAGCGGCGGGATCGACTCATCCATTGTTGCTTATCTGGCGGGAAAACACGCACAGGACAAGCCTGTCTGTTTTACCATCTCCTTTTCAGAATCGGGGTTCAGTGAGCTTTCCAGCAGCAGGGACATGGCAAACACCCTTGGAATGAACTTGCACCACAAAGAAATGGCGGTGGATGATTTAATAAATTGGGGCTATCGAGTTCTCGATGACATAGACGATCCCCTTGGCGACAGCTCCTTGATACCTACTTTCATGTTGTGTCGAGAAACAGCCAAAAAAGTAAAAGTCGCATTGGGAGGAGATGGAGCCGATGAGCTCTTCGCGGGATACGCACCCTTTCTGGCCTTGCACAAAGCGCTGACCTATCAAAAGTGGATTCCAGATAGCCTTCACAAGGTGATTCAGTTCACAGTCAACTGCCTGCCCGTTTCTCACGCATACATGAGTTTGGATTTTAAACTCAAAAAAACCCTGCATGGATTGAGTTATCCAAAACGATACTGGCTTCCCGTCTGGATGAGTGCTCTGGATGAAAGGGATCTGGAGGAACTCTTTCAGCAGGAAGTCAAACTGGAAGATGTTTTTGAAGATGCACTGAGGATATGGGAAGAATGTGAGTCCGATTCCCTGGTTGATAAAACACTGCTGTTTTATACCAAGCTTTATCTCAGCCACAGTATCCTGCACAAAATAGATCGCGCCGGTATGATGAATTCACTGGAAGTGCGATCCCCGTTCCTGGATCATGAAGTAGCCGAATTCGCCATGAACCTGCCGGCCAGGTACAAACTGCATGGCCAAATGACCAAGTACTTACTCAGAAATACATTCAAAGACCTGCTGCCCTCATCAATCCTGAAAAAGAAAAAGCACGGTTTCGCCATGCCGGTAGGGGCGTGGATGCATCAAAAACGCATCAAAGAAGAAAAAAGAACGTTGCCATGCTGCAACTCGTCCTTTGTCCAGAAGAAATGGAAGCAGCACCTCTCCAGACAGAAAGACAACAGGCTCTTCCTGTGGAATCAATTGACTTTGAGTCACAGTCAGGTTATTGGTCCGGCAAAATAGAAGTCGTTGCAATAACACGGCTGTTTTATCAATCTGTACTGAATCCCGCATCACTTCGCGTTTGAGGAAGTGCTGGGATAATATCAAAACAGGGAAGTCCGCTTCTAAAAAGGCTTTAGAAAGAACCGCGAGTCTGCCCTCCAGGGAAGTGTTGTTTACTGCAGTAAGTCCATCCAACGGTATAGTTTCTCGTGAATTTCCTTTAGTTCCGAGAGTTTATTCGGGTTAAGTGAAACGAGTTTGGATTTCATGTTGTTTGCATTTTTGAGTTTAATGATTTTGCGTGCGCGCAGCATATTCAGCGCGTTGGAGAAGCTGACTTGGTTCTTTGCTTCCGTTGTTGAGATAGTTCCAACATTGAAGAGCAGTTCACTTCGTGTCAAAATGTCCTTTTTTAGCTCCTTTAAGCTGGCTTCATCTTCAAAGTCATCCTGTAGCAGAACATCAAAAGCACAGAAATAGGATTCAATAAAGTTGAGCAGGATGTTTGAACAAATAGTCAGGGTTTTGCGGCCTATATCGGACAGGCCTTTTCCACACAGTCCATTTTCCAATGTCACACCGCCGTTTTTAACAAAAACATGGGCAATCTCGTTGAAGTCCAGACTGTCAAAATAGTTTTCAGGTAAGATGAATTCAGTGGCGAGAATGTCATAAATCTCACGGGAGAGGTTCTCGATTTGATCCAGTGTGCGTTGCGATTCAGCGAGGATGCTGAACGCAGAAGAGAAAAGAGCGAGGTCGAGGATAAAGTGAATTCCGTTGTTTTTGTAGTATTCCATCTCATTGCGCTTGCTGGCTGGAACGGAGAGAATGCGATTCTTGCCCATTTGTACTTGTAAGAGCGTTTCCCAGCTTTGGAAGGTGTCCAGGGCGTGATCAAGTGCGTCCACATTTTTTCGTTCATGAAAGACCAGCTCCACGTTTTTGCTTTTCAGGAATCGAACAGTGAGAATAAAAATGCCCTTCAGGTCTTCGTATGTCATGCCGCGTTTGGGATTGGCCAGCAGAATACCGGCCGCAATGTTGCCGGCAGTTAGACTTACCCTGGAGTTGATTTGGCTCATGACTTTGTGAGAGAGCATATTGAGGAAGGGAATTTTATTGCGGAAGGTCAGCTTGTCTTTTGTAAGACCGCTTGCTTCCAGTTCCGATTCAAAGTAAAGGGGCTTGGAGATGCGGATTCGCACCACACCGTGTTTTCTTTTCAAATATTTCGGCGTAGAGAGAAGCGATTTCAATCCTTCTTTCTTCTTTTCGGACCCGCTCTTTTCCGATAAGTAAGCTTGCCCTTCAAAGACTTTTCCGTAGTCTATGGTGATGGGAATGAGCGGAATTCTCTTTACCACGCCGCTGCTCCAGGAGTTCAGAATCATTCCAAGCATACCCACTTTGGGATTGAGGAGTTTACCGGTTCGCGATCGACCGCCTTCCATGAAAAAGGTGATGGGCTGTCTATCTCTGAGGGCTTGACGAATGTAAGCTTCAAAGACCACAGGGAAGATCGTTTCCCCCCTAAAACTCCGTTTAATAAAAAAAGCACCGGCTCGACGAAACACCGGACCCATGGGCCATTTCGCCAAATTGTCGCCCGCCGCGAAACGGGGCGGATTGAGTCCGTTGCCCTCAAAGAGGTGCGAGAGAACCAGGTAATCGACATGAGAACGGTGACTTGGCAGCAGGATAAGCGGCCCCTTGGTTGAAAGCTCTCTAATCATATTGAGCTCTTCCGGATGATAGTAAACGCCGTCCAGAGTGCGGTTCCACACGAAATCAAAAATGGTTTTCAGGAAGAACATCACGCGATCGCTGGTATCGGAAGTCATTTGCGATAGATTCTTTTCCGCTTCTTTCATCACGGATTCAAGGCTGCGCTTCTGCTTTTCGGCAATTTGTTCCAGTTCGCGCTTTAAAATGGGGTCTTTTAAAATGAGAAGCACTTTGTGTTTCTTGTGCCGTTTGGTGGGGCCTCGATAGGCGCGGTCCTCGTTGTTTAAGTGAATGAGAAGGGTCCAGCGGATTCGCTTATCCACTTTACGCGGATCCTGGGAATGGGCTTCCTTTAGTTGTTCGCTGATGTGAATGGGATTGGAAAAAACCGTCAAACCGCGATTGACATGGGTGAGCAGTTGGTAGAGCTTTCGCGGGCGACTGGGAATGTCGTAGGTGCCAAAAAAGATTTCCCAGCCCGAACGAGTGGAAGATTTGCGTCTGCGGGTGAGAAAAACCGAGGTTGGAATGATGTGGAGTTCCCTGTCATCGGACTTTGCCTCGATGATTTCATTGAAAAAGCCCTGGTAATAAAAAGTCTTTCGGGAAAATAATTTCCAGCGGTTTTTTAAAAAGATCAATCCGTTTTCGCCTTTTGCCGCTGCATCCGCGATTTCCTTTTTGTCCTTTTCGGCCTTGTCTTCAATGGAACGGAAAAGCAAGGCAAAACACCTGGACAGACTCTCCTTGAAGGGCATGGTGAAAAGGTAGGGAATACCATGAGTAAAACCGATGTTCTTGAGTCCATTCCTCTCCAGAATTTTAGTGAGAATCAGGAAGTCGATGACCGAAGCCGTCTGTGCCACAAAAACAACCTGTCCGGCTTCCATGGTCTTTTTAATGGCCTCGATATGAGGTTCAGTGACACTTACCCTGCGTATAAAAGGCGCACAGAGAAAGGTCACCATTCGATAAATCAATCCATAATTATTCATAGAGAACTCCTTTTTCAACAAGGACAACACTGTGAGCGGCAATGCCCTGTTTTTCCCCGACAAACCCCAGGCCTTCTGTGGTCGTTGCTTTGATATTCACACAGTCCTGCTGAAGATTCAGATGTTTGGCCAGGTTGCTGGTCATCGCTTCAATGTAGGGCGATAGTTTGGGGATTTGAGCCTGAATGGTCAGGTCGATATTGATGAGTTGAAAAGCCTTTTGATGGACTTTTTCCAGTACTCGACTTAAGAGAACCGCGGATGAAATGCCTCTGTAAGCAGGATCCGTATCGGGGAAGTGTCTTCCAATATCACCCATGCCGCACGCGCCTAAAATAGCGTCAATGAGGGCATGAATGGCTACATCGGCGTCGCTGTGTCCAAGCAGGCCTGGACCTTCCGGCACGTTGATCCCGCATAAAACAAGAGGTCTGCCGGTGTCGAAACGGTGGACATCGTATCCGTGGCCGATGCGCTGTTGACTTTTTTGCAGCAATTTCAAATCCTCCCTCAGGGTTATTTTACGATTTTCAGGAGAAGAGTTGTAAATATGTACAGAATAACCGCATTTTTCTGCCATTGAGGCCTCATCAGTTAGCTCGATTTTTTTTGCACTCTCGCTGGAAAAAACAGTCTTATAGCAGTGTTTCAAAAGCTCGGCCTGAAATATTTGCGGTGTTTGTGCCTGGTAAATGCGCGTTCGGTCAAGGGTTCGCTGAACCACGCCTTCGGAGTTGACTTCTTTAATGGTGTCGATTGCCTGGGATCCATAAACCACCGCGCCCTTTTCTCTGGTTAAACTCAGCGCTTCTTTTAAGGTGGAAATATCCAAAAACGGTCTGGCTGCATCGTGGATGATGACCAGATCGCCGTTTTTTAAGGAACACGCTTGATAGCCGTTGTAAACGGATTCAAATCGAGTGGAGCCGCCTTCCACCAGCGTACATGAATTGCCCAGTGCGTTTTTGAAAGCGTCCATGTGGGCTCGGGGAGTGGCAACCACAATCTCGGAAACGCTGTTTTTAAAC
The DNA here is from genome assembly GCA_002747255.1 of Acidobacteriota bacterium. Taxonomy (GTDB): domain Bacteria; phylum Acidobacteriota; class Holophagae; order Acanthopleuribacterales; family Acanthopleuribacteraceae. The sequence continues at coordinate 132,817 of PDUC01000033.1, forward strand.
ATCCTGACCACATGCGCAATCAGCGGTTCTCCATTGAAAGGCAGCAGCTGTTTGGGGAGGGGAAGCCCCATTCTCGATCCCATGCCGCCTGCAGGAATAATACATACGGTATTTTCAGCTTGTGATATAGGTGACATTTTCCCTCCGCACTAGATTATAACTCAAACCAACTGTACTCGTTCCCAAGATTATGTTAGATTCCATGTTCCAGGCTTTATGTTCGCGTTCTGATCATTGTTTCCAAGCTGCACAACTGCGAAACGACGCCTTTCGCAATCCTGATTAGAGGTTCCTCGCATGTTTTTTTTCCTGACCATTCTGTGGATCGGTTCACCTGTGTCTCAAGTCAACTCCATGATCAAGGTCGGTCTGGCCAAGCCAACCACCCAGCCGCAGTTTTTTTACAAAGGAAAAATTCAGTTTATGGATGGAAACACCGTTTTTAAAGAAATGAATAGCAAAGGAAAGTTCTGGATTATCAGAAAGAAAAGTAATGCTTCCGCTTATTGCCTACGGCTTATGTCCGGTTCAACAGCCCAACTGAATATCAAACTGAAAGAATTGAGAGCCAGGGAAAAGTCCATCTCCTACCATGTGGTGAAACACAAGGGCAATCAAAGAGCTTACCTGGAAACGGGTAAAATCAGCAGCAAGTCAAAAGCCGATATGCTGCTTCATCAGCACCAGAAATGGGGTTTCCAACGCGCTTCCCTAATTAAGTTGAAAGGCCGAAACGCGCACTACGTTCTGGTGGACAAGAACTTCGACCGCTGCGATTTGGGTTCCAGGAAACTTTTTGGGCTCAAACCCAAAAGCGGGCAAGGAGCCATTACCTATCAGGGCAGAGAGTACAGAGGAACCCTTTACTGCCGCTGGAATGGATCGGCTTTTCGCGTCATCAACTACCTGCCTTTGGAGACCTACCTGAGAGGTGTCGTGCCGGGAGAAATGGGGCCGGTTGTATACCCCCGTTTGGAGGCCCTGAAAGCACAGGCCGTGGCAGCCCGGACCTACGCCCTGAAAAACATGGGCAAATTTAAAAAGCAGGGTTTTGATATTTGCGATACACCTTATTGTCAGGTTTACAAAGGCGTGCAGGTGGAACATGAACTAACCGATCAGGCGATCAAGGAGACAGAGGGTCTGGTACTGGTTTACGACGGGAAAATGATCGATGCGCTCTACACATCAACTTGTGGTGGCGAAACGGATCCGGTTCAAAATGTATTCCCTCGGAAAACGAAGCAGCCGGAGCCTTATCTAGCGGGCAACTCGTCTTACATCGAGTCTGGCACAGGCTGGACAGTTCGGCTTCCACAAAACAGGAAACTGCAAGCCTGCGTGCCTGTTCAGATTCGCGCGCGCTTGTTGGGCATCGCCAGTCCAGACATCGAGGGTGAGCTGGATACGGCTACCGTTCAATCCTGGTTCAAGGATTTAAAACCCGTTTTAGGTAAACTGCCTGAGCCGCTTGAAAAAAACGTCTGGACCCGGATGGACTTTTTCGATGCCATTACGGCGAGTGCCTTTATGGCCGCGAGTGCCGAGCATCAAGTAGATGAGCGGGATCTCCTTTTATATGAAAAGTATGCGGATACCAAAATCGATAAAGCCTTGTACTTTCTCTTGCGTTACGGCGCTGTTCTTCAACGAGATCTGACCGATTTAGACCGCTCCTTGTCCAGAAAACACGCTCTGGAAATTTTGGTTCGCGTGGCTGAAACCTTTGGGCCTGAAATACAATGGAAGCGTTACTTTGTCGACGACATGAACAAAGACGGTTTGCTTTTGCGGGACTGGAACGGGGAGTACGAATATCCTCTGGCAAATTTGAATTTAATTTTGAGCAAGGACGGCGATGATTGGCGCATTATGGAAAAAGTCTATTTGAAAAAGTGGGACAAGGTTTACCTGCCCAACGGTTCTTTCGATGCCGGAATAATCCACTGTAAAGCCAATGGCTGGGCAGCCAGTGTGGACCGATCCTCGCCTTACTCATCCTGGCTGGAGAAAAAGACAGTGGATGAACTGGAAAAGCAGGCGAGAAAGTATGTCAAGGGTATTAGAGGGATCAAGGAACTGAAAATTATCTCACAAGCTGAAAGCGGCAGGGTAACGGAACTCGAGATTGTGGCTCATTCCGGTAAACACCGTCTGACGGGCCTCACCATTCGCCGCAGCCTTGGCATTCGCGACAACCTGTTCGAGTTTCTGCCCCACATGGAAAGGGGAAAACTCAAATCTGTCACCTTTGTCGGTAAAGGCTGGGGCCACGGCGTAGGCATGAGCCAGGTGGGCGCTTTCGGAATGGCGCTCGAGGGCTGGGACTACAAGCGCATTTTAAAGCACTACTACCACCAGGTAGAAATCGTCCACCGGGACACTTTAAAAGAGTGAGATTGTTACTTCACTCATTCAAAAACACATCATCCAGCATTTTTTCATGCTCGTCGAAGATAGAAAGGTCGTTGTGATGACCGCCTTTGACTCGATAGAACACGCAGCCTGGATGTGATTCAGCCAGTTTGACCGCGTGTTGGAAGGGGATGATTTCATCGTCGGTACCGTGGATGATGGCGATTTTCGATGTGACGTTTTTCAGGAATTGCTCGGCATTAAGGTGGTATTTCATTAAAAGGGAGGGCACGAACGGGTAGTAATGCTTTACCAGCCGGGTGAAACTGCGGTAGGGTGTTTCCAGTACCAGAGCGTGAATGTTTTTTCCCTGCGCGAGGTGACACGCGATTCCTGTTCCCAGAGAGCGTCCGTAGATGGTGATGTTTTCTGTGGCGTATTGCTTTTCAAGTGTTTCAAAAAGCTGAGCCGCGTCGCTCAAGAGCGTGCTCTCGTTGTCTGTAAGACCCGTGCTCTTGCCATATCCGCGGTAATCGTAAATAAAGACATCCTGATTTCGCTTCAGAAAGGGCAGGGCTGCATCGCCCCAGGAGTCCAGACTCCCCGCGTTACCGTGTAAATAAAAAACAACGCCCTTTGTAGCTCGATCCGCGCTTGCATCGTTGTCGGTCTCTGTTTTGGCGTGAATGGCATTCAAAACAACGCCCGGTTCTGTTTCAAGCGCGAATTCCTCAAAAGGGAAGGGGAACTGAAAGACGTGATCGGCTTTCAATTTTTCGGGGAAAAAGATCATTTTATCCTGATTCCAAACCAAGAAGAGGATCGCCATGATGGCGATGATGATGACCAAAACCGCTATTTTTATTGTGAAATCAAGCATGAAAAGTCGGCCTCGTTTGTGGCGCAATGATTTGTTATCTGAAAAACAGATTGCGCTGATCGATTCTGTGCGAACTGGAGGACGGTCACTCTACTTTCGCAAAAAAAGACAAAAGACAAAGCGGAAACTCATAACACGTCGGGCACGCAAACATCTGTTTTCCCGTGCCCGACGTGTGTTCATGTCTCCTTTGTCTTCAGTGGATATCGCGGTTGTTACTATTTCAAGGCTGTTTCGAACTTTTTGAGTTGTTGTTTAAAATAGGAATCCTGCGGAAACTCCTCAATGGCCTTTTGACTCAATTCAATGGCTTTTTTCGTGTTGCCCAGGGCATGTTCCAGTTCCGCTTGTGTGTCGAGCAGCATGGCTTTTTCCCTGCCGGGATTTGCCAGTGAAACGCCTTTTTGAGCCAACGTAAGAGCCTCTTGCATGCCCACTTTATTTTCAAAACACCACCAGGCAAACATGTTGAGCGTCATGCTCTGATCCTGCCAGCCTTCCGGCATGTTTTTTTTCAGCTCTTCTACCGCTTGTTCCGGTTTTTTCTCGACATAAACTAAATAGACCGGCAGTGTTCTCTGATAGATCGATTCGGCTTCCGGGAAAGAGTGTTTGTTTTTGTACTCATGAGCGGCCTTGATGAAAGTGATCATTTTGTCATTCTCTTCCATTTTCTTGTACAGGTCGATCATGACATTGAAAACAAGGCTTATCTTGGTGGGATCCACTTTGTCTGCCTGGATGGCCTTATTGGCCAATGCCTCCAGTTCAGCAAAGGCATCCTGACCGGGGAGATTCCTCATGGTCATGATCTTGAGTTCAAAAACATTGGCCGCGTAACTCATGGAAGGATCCAGTTCTTCAGCCTTTTGAAAGTACTTTTCAGCGTTCTTTAAATCACTTGTGCTGGCAAAATACTCAGCCAAGGACACGGCACGCCCGGCAGTGGGCTTGTTCTCAAACTGAGCCATTTTTTGTGAAAACGGGATGGGATTGGCCAATTGCTTGGTCAAAGTGGAGATGAGATGCATTTTACTGTATCCGGTCCATTGGGCGATGGACTCACCCTTTTCAGTTAAAAGTGTAAAGGTTGGATAGCCGTTGACGCCGTATTGTTTTGCCAATTCGGGGCCTTTTCCTTTTTCCGCGTCAACTTTTAGAAGCACGACTTTTTCCAGCAGTTGTTTGACTTCAGCATCGCTCTTGCTTTCCTTGTTGAAAAGCTTACAGGGGCCGCACCAAACAGCGTAAAAATCAATCAGGATGGGTTTGCCGCTGTCGGCAGACATTTTTTTTGCCTCATCGAGAGTTGTGGGGTTGTTGGCGGCCATAAGCAGGCTGCCGGGTAGAATTGCAAGCAGGGCTACGAAAAAATAGCGTTTTAATTGAGTCATTTTGGCTCCAGGTACTTCAATCAAATACAATAGGAAGTAAATGATTGTAAAGCTGTATTTTCAAGATATATAAGAGAATAAAATGCGATTCACGTTCCATGTTTGGAACAGTTGTGAACCGTTTAGCTCCTATGGATGAGTATGATAGCAAAAGACCTGCCAAGCTCCAATGATACTCTGCGCCAAGGAATGTGTGCAGCTCACGGACCTTGAAAATGTGAATGGCGTATGGTGATAACAAAAAGGCATTTGTGGTGGCTTTCACCATGACACAGACACGGTCCAAGTTGAAATAGCATCTTGCTAAAAGGTTTGCTAACATGCAACCCACTGTTTGGTAAAGGAGCAGAAAAATGGATTTAAGGTTGAAAAAAGAGCGCAAAGCCAGCTTGGGTATTCTGCCGACACCTTTAATGCCGCTAAAGCGTCTCTCGCGGAGATACCATTGTGAGATGTGGATGAAACGCGATGACTTAATTGGCATGGGCATGGGTGGAAATAAAACCAGAAAGCTGGAGTACCTGCTTGGCGAAGCCCTTGAAAAGCATTGCGATACAGTGATAACAGCCGGTGCTGTTCAGTCCAATCACTGCCGGCAAACCGCCGCGGCCTGTGCCCGGCTCGGTCTGGAATGTCACTTACTGTTAGGTGGTTGCGAGCAGCCAGCGCAGGGTAATCTTCTGCTGGACCATTTGTTTGGCGCCAAGATTCATTGGGCTGGTTCCTCGCGCAAAGGGGAAGACATGGAGCTGCTCGCTGAAAATCTGAAGAAGCAGGGCAGGAAAATCTATCTCATTCCCTATGGCGGTTCCGATGCCGTGGGAGCTCTGGGTTTCGTGTACGCGGTCGAGGAACTCCTTATTCAGGAAAAACAAATGAACATTCAAACAGATGCCATTCTGTTCGCGTCCAGTTCAGGTGGAACCCAGGCCGGTCTGGTAGTGGGAAACCAGTTCTACCGTGCCGGTAAGCAGGTTTACGGGATTGGAATTGACAAGTCTCCCACCGGCGAACCCGACACACGGGAAAAAATTGAGGAAATTGTAGCGACTATCACTGATCAATCGGGCTTGAGCATGCCCGAACCCGACATCCAGTTGAATGGCGATTTTATGGATAGGCCGTATGCGGAATGCGGAGAACTGGAAAAGCACGCCATGACGGTCTTCGCCAGAGAAGAAGGTGTTGTGCTCGACCCCGTTTACACAGGCAGAGCTTTTGGCGGGCTATTGCGCCTCCTTGAAGCGGGTATGTTCAAGAATCGGAAAATTCTGCTCTGGCATACCGGCGGTGCACCTGCAATTTTTGCCTATCATTCCCAATTAACATGATATGATAGCGGCGAATGGAGATGAAGTCTCAATTCAACAATGAACTTAAAGAAGATGTTTGTCCTGAAGAATACACGAGGTCTTGAAAAAATAAGCAATTGAATGAATACCATATTCAGGTAACGTCCTTCACTCTCAATGCCATCATTCGGTACAAACACTTGTTCCGGCTTGGAAATGGTCACAAGGACAATAGACGACCAACTTGAGAAGACGTAAGCACAGTTCACCATAAACACTTCCAAAGCTCAATTAAACACATAAAAATACAGGAGTTTATATGACAACCAACAAGATCATTTGGACTAAAATTGATGAAGCGCCCGCGCTGGCTTCTTATTCTTTACTTCCCATACTTCGGGCATTTACAAAGGGAACAAAAGTAGAATATGAGAAGTGGGATATCTCCCTGGCAGGTAGAATCATAGCCAATTTTTCAGACTATCTGACAGAAGAGCAGAGAATACCCGATTACCTTGCCAAGCTGGGCGAGTTGGCCAAAACCAAAGAAGCCAATATCATCAAATTACCCAACATAAGCGCGTCCATTCCACAACTTCAAAGTGCTATTAAAGAACTTCAGGAAAAGGGCTACGCAATTCCCGATTTTCCAGAAGAGCCCCAGACAGAAGAAGAAAAGAAGCTGCGCGCGCGCTTTGCCAAGGTGCTGGGTTCAGCTGTTAACCCGGTTTTAAGAGAGGGCAATTCCGACAGAAGAGCCGCTCTTTCTGTCAAGAAATTCGCTCAAAAGAACCCTCATCCAATGATGAAGCCATGGCCGAAAAGCGGTTCCAAAGCAAAGGTCACTCATATGAACGAACAGGACTTTTACGGTACAGAGCAGTCGATGACCATGGATCACGACGAAACGGTCTCCATACGATTCAAGGACAGTCAGGGTACGGTCAAGGTGCTGAGAGCCGATATCCCGCTGCAAAAAGGCGAAGTGGTCGATACGGCTGTAATGAATGTCAAGGCGTTACGAGCGTTTTATTCCGAGCAGATCAAAAAAGCCAGGCAAGAGGATGTACTGCTCTCCCTGCACTTAAAGGCAACCATGATGAAGGTTTCAGACCCCATTATGTTCGGACACTGTGTGGCTGTTTTTTACAAGGACGCGCTCGAAAAGCACCAGGAAACGCTGCATGACATGGGTGTTGATCTCAATAACGGCATTCAGGATGTCTACGATAAACTGGATCGCTTGCCTAAAGAGAAGGCCGCCGAAATCGCCGCAGATATCGAAGCTGTCTACGCCACCCAACCAGATCTCGCCATGGTGGACTCGCGCAACGGCATCACCAACCTGCACCTTCCCAACAACGTGATTATCGATGCCTCCATGCCCAATGTCGTTCGCGATGGCGGTAAAATGTGGAACCACGACAACCAGTTGCAGGACTGCATCGCCATGATTCCCGACCGCTGCTATGCCACCATGTACCAGGCCATAATCGAAGACTGTCAAAAGCACGGTCAATTCGACCCTGCAACCATGGGTAATGTCTCCAATGTGGGCTTAATGGCACAGAAAGCGGAAGAATACGGTTCCCATAACAAGACCTTCGAAGCGCCCGGCCAGGGTCAGATCGATGTGGTCACGGCATCCGGTGAAGTTCTGCTTTCACAACCAGTCTGCAAAGGCGATATTTTCAGGATGTGTCAGGTCAAGGATTTACCCATTCAGGATTGGGTCAAGCTGGCAGTTAACCGCGCTAAGGCTTCGGGCTCGCCCGCCGTTTTCTGGCTGGATGAAAATCGCAGTCACGATGTTGAACTTATGGCGAAGGTCAAGAAGTATCTGAAAGATCATCAAACTGATCAACTTGAAATTCACATCATGCCGCCTGTTGAGGCAATGAAGTTCAGTGTTGAGCGCATTCGAAAAGGAGAAAACACCATCTCTGTAACCGGAAACGTTTTACGTGACTACCTGACCGATCTGTTCCCCATACTCGAACTTGGAACCAGTGCCCGCATGCTCTCCATCGTACCTTTAATGAATGGAGGCGGACTCTTTGAAACAGGAGCCGGCGGTTCCGCTCCCAAACACGTACAGCAGTTCCTGAAGGAAAACCATTTGCGCTGGGACTCACTGGGCGAGTACTGCGCCATGGTGCCGTCTTTCGAGCAGTTTGCCAAGGTCACAGGCAATGAAAAAGCCGCCATTCTGGCTGAAACCCTGGATCACGCCATTGGTGATTACCTTGAAAACACACGTTCTCCCTCGAGGAAAAGGAATGAGCTGGACAACCGAGGTTCTTCTTTCTACCTGGCACTTTATTGGGCGAAGGCGCTGGCGGAACAGGACAAAGACAAAGCGATGAAAAAGCGCTTTGCGGCTCTGGCTTCCGCGCTTCAGGAGAAAGAGAAAGAAATCGTCAGAGAACTGATTGTCATACAGGGAAAACCTGTCGATATCGGTGGTTACTATCTGCCGGATTGTGACTTGGCGGAAAAGGCCATGAGACCCAGCTCAACACTAAATGCCATTATCGACAACTTTTAAAACTTTGTATCCATTCCATCATGTTTAAGTGACAGAAAAAGCACGTTTCAGGACGTGCTTTTTCTGTATGAAATGGTTTACAATAATGACGAACCGACCAGTTTTTGACGCTGGTTGCAACAATACAATAAAAAGACACCATTCAAGTCATGTAACCATGTGCAAAATATACCTTGTCAATCCCCATCTAAGTCACGCCGAAGACAAAAATCTGTTTTCCAATCGCGCTTCATCCGTTGACAACCAATCAACCAGCTCACTCCAGGAAGATACAGTTGAGTTTCTGTATAATTTGATAGGTGACAACACGAAATTTCACATTGTTTCGTCTCCGCATCGAAATTGTCTGCAAATGGCCGGTATTCTGAGTGAACGCAATCATACAGTTGTCAAGATCTCCAATGCCTTTTCCGGCATGGACCTGGGTGAGTGGAAGGGTAAAAAGGAAGAGTCCATCAGAAAGGTGGACCAAAACAGGCTCGATCACTGGACGGAGGACGCTAATTTCCCCTCGCCAGGCGGTGAGTCGCTGTCCGATGTCTCCAGGCGCTGCTGGCCTGAACTGGTTTCCACCGTGCAGCAACTTCACAGCGATGAACACCTGGTGCTCTTTGCGCCCTTTGAAATTATCGCCGTGCTCACCTGCTCACTGCTTCACGCCCCGCTGACCGCGCTTCATAAAATGACCCTGTCAGAAGGCGGACTGGTTATTTATAAAAAGAATCCATCCGGCAATTACCAACTCTACAGCTGGAACTTGCAGAAGGGCGGTATGGAAATCACGACCGCAGAAACCAGAGAAATGTCTGAATCGGCAACGGTGTGATAGAGAATGAAAGCCATTCTCAACTATCCCATCATCCTTGTCATTCAATTTTATCGCAAACTCATCTCTCCCATGTTTCCACCGACCTGCAGGTTTTATCCGTCTTGTTCCTCATACGGTTTGCAGGCCTTTCGGACGTTTCCGTTTTTCAAGGCCCTTGGTTTGACTGTATGGCGCGTTTTAAGATGCAATCCGTGGAATCCTGGCGGGTATGACCCTCTTCCCGGTACAGAAGAGCCTGACAAAGTGGAAGAAACAGCATGAATTGGAAGCGAGAGTATCTGGAAAAGTACATCGCCTATCTTGAAGTGGAGAGGCGGTTTTCGCGGCATACATTAAAAGCCTACACCAACGACATACGCGACTTCCTGGAAGCTTTCGATGAAACAGAGACTCTTGAAAGTATGACGCTGGAGAAACTCTACGAGTACATAGAGACAAAAGACAAGCTTAAAAGCAGTAGTCTGGCCAGAAAAATTAGCGCGATTCGGGCCTTCTTCCTCTTTCTCAACACAAGAAAAATTATTTCCAACAATCCGGCTAAATTGCTGGAACTTCCCAAGATAGGCAAGAGTCTGCCGAAAACCATTCACATCGACGACGTTCTGCAAATGACGAACTTGCCCGACCCGGAAAATACCAATTATCTGACCTTCAGAAATCACATGATCATGAGGCTGTTTTACCTGACGGGCATCAGAATCAGTGAGTGCCACGGCTTGGATATCGGTGATGTCGATCTGAAACAGGCCACCATTCGCGTACTGGGTAAAGGCAATAAGGAAAGAGTCGTTCCCTTTGGAGACAGTGAATGTGAGAATATGCGCAAGTATCTGGCAATCAGGCAGCATCACCACCATGTTCAGCCAAAAAGCCATCCTCTTGAGTCTGCTTTCTTTCTGAATTACCGGGGAGAACGCCTCAGTGTGCGGGGTATTCGCAAAAACGTGGCCAAAATGGTTGATCAGTTGGCCGTTTCCTATAAGATATCGCCGCACTCGCTGAGACACAGCTTTGCAACTCACATGCTGGAAGCGGGTGCCGATGTGAGATCCATTCAGGAAATCCTGGGTCACGCTTCGCTATCGACCACTCAGAGGTACACCCATGTCAACCTGGACCATTTGATGAAAGTCTACGATCGATGCCATCCAAAAGCGTGAATAAAGAAAAGAGTCACAGATCACACACTGAGTTGCAAAAAACAAGATTATTCCGGACTGAAGAATGGTCAACACCATAATGCAGGGGTTTTATCATTCATTGCCCTGGTGCCGACAATTTAAGGAAAGGTGCAGTCTGTTACAAGATTTTTAAAACACCACATTTTTAGAATCGACTCTGCTCGATTGTGATATATTCTCTTATCATAGTGAAAGCGGATTGTAAGGAGTTTGAACCATGCGACAACACCCGAATCTTGACGATATCGCAGCCATTGTAACCGATGTGGACGGCGTGCTGACCGATGGCTCTATTTTTGTAACACCCCGGGGTGAAGCCAAAAATTTCAATGTAAAAGACGGAATGGGTTTCAAATTAGCTCAGAAAGCGGGTTTGAAAACGGCTATCCTCACAGGCCGCTTATCCAAAGCAGTTGAAATGAGAGCCAAGGAACTGGGTATTGACGTTGCCAAAATGGGAAGGCTCGACAAACAAACCGCGTTGCTGGAAATTGAATCGGAATTGGGTATTCCCCTCCATCAAATGGTTTACATAGGGGATGATCTTCCAGATCTGGCTCCACTTGAAATGGTCGCCTTGGGGTTTTGTCCCCTCGATGCTCACGAAGTCGTTCGCGAACAGGCTCATGTCGTTCCTGTTCCTGGGGGAAGGGGTGTTTTCAGAGAAGTCGTTGAGTTGATTTTAAAAAATCAGGGCAAGTGGGAAGACCTTTTGTCGTCTTTCAGAAAGTCCTGACAACGACGATACAATTGGAGTCCGGGATGACAAAAGTAGCAGTCTTATTTGGCGGTGAGAGCCCTGAATACGAAGTATCCATTGTTTCCGCCGAGAACATTTTAAAGCAATTGGAGCTGGCAGGGTTTGAGACCGCTCCAATTGGCATCGATCCGAGTGGTAAATGGCATTTTGGGAGCGACGCTTTAAACCAACTGAAGCGGTTTCGAGGAGATGGTTCCGTTAAAATAGATTCCAACCAGAGACTGAAACTGGCCGAATTGCAATTCGATGTTCTTTTTCCCATTATTCACGGTCGCACGGGTGAGGATGGCAGCATTCAGGGTTTTTGCGAGCTGTTGGGTTTTCCCTATGTTGGCGGAGGAGTGCTCAATCAAGCGATTTGTATGGATAAAATAACCACTAAAAGACTGCTGACCCAGGCGGGCTTTCCCCAGCCTTTGTGGAGAGACCTTTTACTGAAGGATGTTCTTGAGTTCAAAGACAGAGAAATTTGCCATATAGAGTCCTCATTTGGTTATCCAGTGTTTGTGAAACCCTCACGTGCGGGCTCGAGTATAGGAATTACAAAGGCAAAAAACAGGATGGAACTGCTTTACGGTCTGCAGAAAGCGTTTGATGTGGATTCAAGAGTGATCGTCGAACAAGCGGTACCCAATCCGGTTGAACTGGAAGTATCCGCACTAGGGAAGGACGAGCCGTTTCTATCTGTCTTTGGCGAAGTCATTCCTCAAGGTGAATACTACGACTTCAACGACAAATACCTCGATGGAGCCACCCGGTTCATCGTTCCGGCTCATGTTTCTGCATCGATGGAAAAAGACATGAAAACACAAGCGCGGAAAGCCTGGAAACTACTGAACTGTCACGGCATGGCGAGAATCGATTTCCTGTGTTCAGGACAAACGGCTTATTTGAGCGAAATAAATACCGTGCCAGGCTTTACTGATATAAGCATGTACCCGAACCTGCTCGAAAAATCGGGCATATCCCAGGTGAAACTCATGAGAGAACTCGTCAAGCTGGCATTTGAAAAACACGAAACATCGCAGAAAAACTACAGATTCAACTCCCAGTCCTCCTGGTACGTGCGAAATACAGAAGGTGAATAGTGAATAGAAAAGAAATGGCGCAACGCGTAGCGGAAAAACACGGCGGTATCAGTGTGTCGGAGGCCTCAGAAACGATCAACAAAATCCTGGAGCTCTTGACAGACGCCCTCAAAAGTGAAGATAAGTTGGTTATTTCCGGCTTTGGAACTTTTAAATGGAAAACAACCAGGAAGAGGAAGATTGTACTTCCCAATGGCCGGGAGACGGAGAGTAAATTAAAGAGAAGAGTATGGTTTCAACCTGCTCAAAGGCTGAAAGATCGCTTGAATCAACCGGGAGAAATCCATGCGGGAAACGAATAGACAATCGTTTTACAAAATGAAAGAAGTCTGCGTAAAACTCGGAATCGAGGCTCATGTCATCAGGTTCTGGGAAAAGGAGTTTCCGCAGCTGCACTTCAGAAAAAACAGTTCGGGTCATCGGATTTTTACTGACAGGGACCTGGATTTACTCGGTAAAATTCAGGATTTACTGCACAACAGGGGAATGACCATTGAAGGGGCAAGGTCCATGCTGAAAAAAGGAAAAGATCCCAGTAGACAACAAGCCAATCTGAATATGAAACTCCTTAAAGTCAAATCCCTGGCTCGTGAAGCGCGAGAATATACAGAAGAATTGATAAAGTCTCTTGATTCTGAATAAGAGACGTGTATAATGATCCACTGCATGAGTCGGAGCGTGGCGCAGCCTGGTAGCGCACACCCTTGGGGTGGGTGGGGTCGGAAGTTCAAATCTTCTCGCTCCGACCATTTTTTACCAAAAGCATCACATCTATTTTCAAGGGTGAGCTGACCAACAGATTCATTTAGACCCTTTGGATAAATCATTATAAGTACCTTCCTCTTAGTCTTTCTTTTATGGAGAGATGTTGTGTCTGGATACATTGTGGGTTACAGATTGAGCAATCTTACAGTCTCTCATCTTTTTAGAGAGTTGCAACCATGGTGAGGGATACGAAGTATGGTAGGTTGTTCAAGGCAAATTCAAGGTTAGGATCGTTTGGTTGTAGTGCGTGTTTTTAGCGCTATTTTTCGATCACAATCATGAGGCTTGTGCAAAAATATATCGCGATATCCTGCAACCTGGATCTAACCTCAGACGTGTTTTCAAAATATCCAACTTGTTTTAATTTGTATCAATAATAATCAATCGCGTTATCCTGAAGAACTTTTTCGTCATTTTCTCATTTCGTGATTGACAAAAGCGTCTTTTTCACCTAACCTTTGGCCGTAGTTGCACACGTTGAAGTGCAACAAAAAAGGCAAGCTTAAAGAAAAAGAACCTTAGTATTTGATGTCTCCCTGGTTTCCGTTACCTTGCTTGATGATAATTGTACTAGAAATTTCTTTGCTTGGTTAAAGAACAGTAGTCAGTGGCACATAAATTATCTCTCACATATTAGCCCCCTTCGATGTGAAAATGGTTCGCATTTACATTGACAGGAAACAGTGGAAGAACAGGAAAGAAAATGAAGTTATTTGTAGGAAATATTAGTTGGAATATGGACGAAGAAGCTCTGAGGAGTGAATTTGAACCATTTGGCGCAATTGAAGAGTGTAAAATTATATATGATCGCGAAACAGGTAGAAGTCGCGGATTTGGATTCATTACATACACCGAACAGGAATCAGGACAGCATGCCATGGAAGAAATGAATGGCAAAGAAGTGGACGGCAGAGCTTTGAAAGTCAACGAAGCGAACGAGCGTCCACCTAGAAATCAGCAGAGAAATCGCTGGTAATTTAGCCGCAATTCAATAAAAAAAAGAGATTGTTTTTTCAATCTCTTTTTTTTTATAGTCACCCAATTTTAAATGACAGGATGATGCAAGAAGCTCGTATCCTGCAAGCACCTGTATGGAATAAAAAAATAAGGTGTGTTGAGTGCGAAAAATGGGATTGTAAAAAGAAAGACAATGTATCTGCAGCTTATGAAAATCCCCTGAACAAAGGCCAATTCAGGCTCTATTTGTAAGAAAAAACGCAATGACAACAAACCCTTGGGTGGCGGGATCGTCTTGTGCAACCCTTATGAAGACCTAAACTAAAAAGCACATTGACCGCTGTGCCTTTTTTTGCTAGAGTTCAAACTTCATGCTCGGCGCGTGAAGTTTGTTCACGTAGAAATGGAGGATAAAATGGAAGTATTATTGAGAGAAACAGTCGAAAAGCTCGGTGATCGCGGCAGTGTTGTCAAGGTAGCCGATGGTTATGCTCGAAATTATCTGTTTCCAAAGAGATTGGCTGTCAGGCTGACTGACGGTAATATGCGTCAGCTGGAAATTGAGAAGCGCAATTATGAGAAAAAAGTATTGAGTGAAAGGTCAGGTGCTGAAGAAGCAAAAGCTAAATTAGAAGAAATGACCTTCACAGTCAGCAAGAGAGCGGGCGAAAGTAACCAGCTCTTCGGTTCTGTTACCAGCCAGGAATTATCTGAATTGCTTAAAGACAAAGGTTTTGAAATTGACCGTCGAAAATTACAGCTTCCCCAAATTAAAGAACTCGGTGAATACGAAGTTCAGGCAAAATTGCATCAAGAAGTCAGTGCAACCTTTAAATTGGTAGTTGTAGGTCAGTAGTTTTCATCTCAAATAACCACAAAAAAAGCGCCGCTTATTCGGCGCTTTTTTTATGGTTGCTGGAATTTTAGAACTTGATTCGATTTATCCCATTCAGCGCGGCCACTCGGTAGGCTTCCGCCATGGTGGGGTAATTGAAGGTTGTGTTGATAAAGTACATCAAGTTATTGCCTGGCTGAGATTGCGAGATAATGGCTTGACCAATGTGAATAATTTCGGTCGCATTGGCACCAAAACAGTGAACGCCTAATATTTCAAAGCTTTCCCTGTGAAAGAGTATTTTCAACATACCGGTTGTCTGACCAAGAATTTGGGCTCTGGCAAGGTGCTTGAAAAAAGCATGTCCCACTTCGTAGGGAACCTTGGCTTCGGTTAAATCCTGTTCGGTAGCACCTATTGAGCTGATTTCGGGAATCGTGTAAATACCAATGGGAATGCGTTCAACGAGACGATCATCGCAGCTTCCGAAGACCAGATGATTGGCGGCGAAACGGCCCTGGTCATAGGCGGCACTTGCCAGGCTGGGGTAACCAACCACATCACCGACTGCATAGATATGGCTTTGCTGGGTTTGGTAGGACTCGTTGACCTTGATATAGCCCCGTGAATCGGTTTCAATACCAATTTCCTTTAAACCCATTCTATCTGAATTACCCGTTCGGCCTTGAACCCAGAGAAGATAGCGGCTGTGAACCTGTTTGTTGGATTTCAAATGAACCGTAACGTCATCATCGTTACACTCTACCCGCTCGTATTCTTCGTTGTGAAGAATCTTGGCGCCGTGTTCTCTTAAGTGGTAACCCAAAGCGTTGCTTATTTCTTCGTCGAGAAAAGATAAAAGACGATCTCTGCTGTTAATGAGATTCACTTTAATACCGCTTCCCCGAAAAATGGAGGCATATTCACAGCCAATTACGCCAGCTCCGTAAATGGTGATGGAGCGCGGTGTTTTCTTGAGACTGAGAACGGTATCGCTATCCAAAACACGGGGATGATTGAAATCCACATCTTTTGGTCGATAGGGCCTGGCCCCGGTAGCAATCACAAAGGCGTCAGCCTGTACTTTCTTCGCCGGCATGTCCGATCTGCTGATTTCAAGCGTGTTTTCATTGATAAATGAGGCAAAGCCAGACAGTGTGTCAACATGATTTCGAAGGTAAAAACTCGATCTCAATTTAACTTGCTGTTGAATGATTTCAGACGCATTTTTAAGAAGCTTGCTGAAATCATTGGTTTCTTTTCCCCTGTAGGCCAATTGCCTGACGGAGTGAAGCAGCGCTTTGCTGGGAATGGTACTCAAATGAGTGCATTTTCCACCGACATCCGAAAAATCATCGATGATTGCAACCGTTTTTCCCTCTTTGGCGCATTTCATGGCAGCACCTTCACCGCCCGGTCCGCTTCCTATAACTATGACATCGTATTTATCTTCCATAAAATATTTCACATCTCCATTCAATTCATTTACTCCAGCATTATAGCCTTTTACGAAGACAATCAATAGCGGACTTTTCAGAAACAGCGACACTCTTTTTTGCTGAGGATAAAATGAATTGATCCTTGCCTTGTGCGTAAAAGCTGTCAAGTGAGTACAGCACCAGAATCATCCAGATCATGGAAAAGGTCATGGCCCTATCGAGACCAAAAGGCTCAGGCGCAAGTGAGAAAAGGAAAAAGTTGAAGCCGGTAATGGCAAAAAACCTCATTGATTTCTATATGTTACTTTACTATTGAGGCTTCTTCAACAATGACTTTATAGGAGTAACCGGAACCAAAGTCCTTTTCATAGTAGAGTGTTCCTGCCATGCTGACAACATCACCCACTTTGGGCAATTCCTGACTGGTTACAACGAGATCGTGTGTACCCTGAGAGGGGTTACCGGTGCCGTCTTGTAGATGGATCCAGTTTTTGTTCATTATTTGGGAAAGAACTTTGGTGACTTTACCTTTGACTCGAACGGTTCTTAAATTGAGTTCTTTGCCCTTCCTGTATAGCTCTTCAACGGTATAACTGTCTGCTTCAGAGTGTTTTTCGACAGAATGTTGATGATCCTTTTGCTTCCATGTTCCTTTAGAGAGGGCGGCAATTGGATCTTCTGAATCCGATTGGTGGCTGTGTGTGTGGTCTGTATTGGCATCATGACTGTGATAAACCCCGCCATGGGAGTGAAGACCGTTATCTGAAGAGACAAGACCGGATGAAAAAACTATTCGATCAAAAACGCGGTTCAATGATTTACTTTCAAAGTTTTTCATTACCATACCCGACTTGAGTTCAACAGTCTGGCCTTTTTTAACGGGAATTTCCATGGTGGCAACCCAAATATCTTCACTGTCTGTTTTCAGTAAAATGTAGGTGTAACCGCCAGCCGTTTGGGTTTTGAGAATTTCGCCCTTAAGTGTTTCAGCCGCAATCAGCCGTGTACTGAACAGGACTAAGGACAAACACAATAGAACTTGTTTAAACTGCATAAATACCTCCGTAATAAACGTCAACCCCGACATGACCGTCAAGCGATAGAAGGTTTCCTACAAAAAAGGAACTTCTCGCGGGTCTGTTCGTTTGAGATGTAAACATCAATAAAAAGAGCCCCGAAACCGGGGCCCTTTTTGCATGATGAGTTTTTGACAATTAAAATTTGTATCCCACACCAATGCTGATCAGCCAGGGATTGATGTCAACGTCAATAGAGTCGGCAACTTCACCACCAACGATAATGTCAGCAGTCGTGTCAATTAAAATGTATTTTAAATCGACGTTAAAGAGCCAGTTGTCGCTGATGTAACCATCGATACCTGTGTTGAGGGCGATACCAAAGGAATTGGAAAATTCCAGATCTTCAACATTGACAATAATAGGATCGTCTTCAGGATCGTTGTTTTGATATCCCAGCAGGAAGTGATCCATTTCCTTGGAGCGTTGATAATCATAAAACACGGTGTAGTTGAGTCCCGCGCCCAGGTAGAAGTGAACGTCTGTGTCGGGGTTAAAGAAGTACTGCATGGTAAAAGTAGGTGGCAGCAGGGAAACCTCGCCTGTTCGCTGTCCTGCAGCAAAACCTTCTACTGCGATGATGGAGTGTGCTGATGTGCCGGCAATCGCTTCCAATCCCCAGTTGTCCGTGAACATGTAAGTAACGTCAACTTCCGGAATGAAATCATTTTGAACATCGACATAAGAGCCTTCAGTAAGAATAATCGTTTCAGAATTGTCATTGGGGTCCACGGACACCATTCTAAGTCTAACTTTCCATTTGCTGTCCTGTGCCAGGGCTCCAAACGAAAAAATTGAAATACTAAGTATCAGAAATAATATTTTTTTCATGTTTCTCATCCCACTATTTTTTTGTGATCGATAGATCAATCGATGTCTCCAGTTGGATTATATAATCTTTTACCTTAAATTCAAGTGTAAACGTTCGCTTTCTATCGCACCGCGATAAAATGAATGCCGCTGTCAAAAGTGCGAAAAGGCAATGAGAAAAAGGGTGATATAAAACAGGAAAAGAATGATTGTAAAATGAGTGTATTATTTTCGAATATGCTTTGCTTAAGTTGTGTTATTCTTATGCCTGCAATCAAAGAAACTATTTCATTTGATCTGAATTGCGAATTATTTCGCAAAATAAAATTAATGGTGGTAATTAAATGGAACAACTCAGTGCCTATAAAGATGATTTTATTAAACTTGCAATGGTTTACTTACCGAAGGTGTTACTTGCTGTTGTAACGATTCTTGTCGGTTTGTTTATTATTAAACTTATCAGTCGATTCATCGGTAAAGCTTTTGAACGTGCCAAGGTAGAACAATCTCTTGGCAATTTCCTCAGAAGCGGAATCGAGGTTCTACTAAAAGTTCTTCTGCTTTTCAGTGCTGCTTCGATGGTCGGAATTCAGACTACATCCTTTGTGGCCCTGCTCGGTGCGTTGGCTTTCGCTGTTGGTATGGCTCTTCAGGGAAGCTTATCCAACTTTGCCGGTGGTGTACTCATTCTCTTGTTTAAACCTTTCAAGGCCGGAGATTTAATTGAAGCGCAGGGCTTTTTAGGTACAGTTGACAGCATTGTGGTTTTTAACACCATACTGAAAACGGTTGACAACAAACGCGTGATTATTCCCAATGGAGCTCTTTCCAGTGGACCTATTACCAACTACAGTTCGGAAAAACTTCGCAGAGTGGATATGGTTTTCGGTATCGGTTATGACGATGACATCAAGAAAGCCAAGCAAGTCCTGGCTAAACTGGTTTCAGCGGATGAACGCATTCTGAAAGATCCCGCTCCTTTCATTGGGGTAGGTGAATTAGCTGACAGTTCTGTTAACATCAAGTGCCGAGTTTGGGTAAAATCAGCAGATTACTGGCCTGTCCATGCCGACACTCTGGAAACGGTCAAGCTCACCTTCGATAAGGAAGGTATTTCCATTCCCTTTCCACAGCGAGATGTTCATATGCATCAAGTAGAAAACGACTGATACAGGATCATGAACGCCGAGGTCCAACCTCGTTTTATGTAACCGATTGAGAAGCTCCGGTCAGTTTTTTGTTTTTGTAAAGAAAACAGACTGAATCGGGGCTTAACGATGCGGTATTTTTAAAGTAATTTTGGTTCCTTTCTTTGGAGAGGAATCAATCCGCATGAGGGTATTCATTTTAGAGAACAATTGTCTTGCTGTTTTGAATCTCAGATTTTTTGTCAATGTTTCTCTGTCTACATTGGAGGAAAAAATCTGGTTCATTGCTTCTGGCGGTATACCACGGCCGTTGTTAATAATCTGGAAGAGCACATGGCCGTCGAGGAAATGCGTCCCAATGGTTATCCTGGGGTTTTCTGTATCGGTAACCGATTCAAAAGCATTGATGAGAAGGTTCAGGAAGCCCTGAATGAAAGGTCCTTTGCGTATGTTAATTTCTGGCAGATGAGGGTTGAGCTGGCTGACCCACTTGATATTCCTTTTTTTTATTTCGGGACCCATTAGCTGGTGTATATCCTCCACAAATGAGTTAATGGAAAAGGCTTCCAGCTTATTTGATGTGGATTCGTTAAAAGAATTCAAGATGGATAGTATTTCGGACTGGCCTTCATTTGCGGTAAGTGCTTTTCGGAAATGGGGGAGAAGGAAACCCAGGGATTCGTATTTCTGTATGGAGAACAAATGATCCTGCATCTTGTTCATCGCCGATAAATCTCTGATAATAGCCGTGAAGGCGATAATCGTATCGTTCTTGTTCTTGATAGGTGAGAAGGTAATACTGACAGGTATGTCTTTCTTTTTGTGATTCAAGAGTGTTGTTTCAAAACCCTTGACCACTTTACCGTTTGTCACAATGGTGATAATTCGGTTGAGTTCGGCCATGCCCTCATCCGGGAAAAGCGTATTGATATTTTGATTGAGGATTTCCGACCTTCGGTAGCCGAACAGTTCTTCAGCAGCCTGGTTCCAGTTCTGTATGACCCACAGATCGTTAAATGAAACGATGGCGTCTCCGGCAAAATTCACAAGAGACTCAAGAAATCGCCGCATTTTATTGTTGTCGTTATTGGAACGCTCCAATTGTTTGTATAGAACCGATAATTCTTCGTTTTTCTTTACAAGAGCTTGCTGAGAATTTTTTAGATCGGTGTACAAACGAGCCGTTTCCATGTTGGATGTCAATGCTTTTTGCAGCAGTTGGTCCTGCGAGCCGCGATCGTCATCGTCAATCGTATGGGTGTATTTGAGAACGGTCTTGCCACCGAGCTTAACCTTGGGTGTGACTACTTTGTCACTCCGATCCAGCTTTTCTGCTTTCTGCTTTGCAGCGGCTTTTTCGAGAATGGACTGGTTGAGCTTGCCTATGAGACTGTTTAGATTTTTAACTGATTTCGAGAGTTGGTATTTCTCGAATATCGTCTTCACTGTCTGCTGAACCGCTTCAGCGAATGTTTCAATAACACCCTCACCTTTGGTGGCCACCGATGAAAAATAGGGGATATTCCGGAAGTTTAGTTTCTGGTTGAGTACATCAACTGGCAGAGCATCGGGCAGATCGCGTTTGTTGTACTGCATGACCAGGGGTATTTCTTTAATGTTAATGCGGTTAGCCTGTAAATTGTGATACAGGTTGTTGATACTCTGTACATTTTCATGCAGTTTGGCTTTTGAAGAGTCCGCGATAAAAATAACACCGTCAGCGCCGCTTAAAACAATGCGCCTGGTAGAGTCGTAGTGCACCTGACCGGGAACGGTGTATATTTGAAGCTTAATTGAATTGCCATAGATATAGCCCAAGTCAACAGGTAAAAGATCGAAAAACAGTGTGCGATCTTCCATGGTATTGACACTGAACAGATCCGTTTTTTGAGACGGATCCATATACTCATGCAGTTTTTGCAAATTGGTAGTCTTACCAGATAGTCCGGGACCGTAATAAACTATTTTTACCAGAATTTCATTGTCTTTCGTATTGAATTGGACCATAGATTCCCTCTTCTATCCAAGCAAAGTACTTGCAAGCGCTATTCTAGCCCGAATCGGTTTGTAGGTTCAATAAAATACTCAACATGGACATGCATTCTGCATCCGGTAGGTGTTTCAATCACAACGGCAAAACATAGAGCCCTTACCAGCAAGGCATGCACAGACAAGCGACTGTATGGCCAACGCGATAAATGGAAAGTCACTTCGGACTTTGCTCGGTGAAAACCAGAAACAAGAGAAAAAGGATGAGATCGCTAAATACAACCGCGGGCAACATGTACTTCACTTGATGTAGACATTCAAAGCGATAAAAACATATCCAACACTCATCTGCTGACTCCACTGTATTTCAAAGCTGCGGTTGTTCAAGAAAATTCATAGTACAGCGCGAAATACACGGTATCGCAACCGCCGTTCTTGTGATAGACTGTCAAAAAGCCGACTAGTGCATCGTGTATTCCTTTTTAAGGGTGAAGCGATGTGTTTCAGCTGGTTACATTGGAGGTATTCGTGGAAATTAAAGGAAAGAAAATACTCGTTTTAGGTGGATATGGACTCGTAGGGATGGCTGTTTGCCGTGAACTCATGCAAAGAAAGCCCGAAAAGATCATTGTTCACAGTCTGCATCAAAGTGAAAGTGAAGAGGCACGGGATAAATTGAAGGCCGAATATGAAGGCACTGTTTTCACTGCGGCCAGCGGCGATATTTTCGGTCAAATGGGAGAGCAAAGCCTCCTTGAAAAATTGAAGGGGCAACTCGGGTCGCTGACCGATGACATGCTGCAAACCTTTTCACTCTACAAACTCCTTCAGGATGAAAAGCCCGACATCTTGATTGACTGTATCAACACGTCAACGGCCATTGCCTATCGAAACATCTACAAAACAGCCGATACCGTACTCGGTCAATTATCCAGTGAAACCTTGAGTGATGACGCGGTTGAATCGCTTCTTGATTCCATTTACATACCCAGATTGATACGTCACATACAAATACTCTACAGAGGCATGAAAGATTGCGGAACCAAGTTCTACGTTAAAGTGGGAACCACTGGCACAGGTGGCATGGGTCTCAATATTCCCTATACGCATTCAGAAGAAAAACCCAGCCGCGTACTCCTGTCAAAGAGCGCCTTGGGTGGAGCTCACTCCTTGCTGCTCTTCCTGATGGCCAGAACGCCGGATGCACCGATTACCAAGGAACTCAAACCGGCAGCCGCCATTGGTTGGAAGAAAATAGCCTATGGCGAGATCAAGAAGAAAGGTCAGCCCATTCAAATAGAAACATCGAGACCCGTGGAAGTTGGCAGCACGTTCTCCACTCACGATCCAAATGCAGCAGAAAGAACACAGGAGGTGTTGAAAAACGTCTTTATCGATACCGGTGAGAACGGTATATTCAGCCTCGAAGAGTTCTCCGCTTTGACCACCGGTGAGCAAATGGAATTTGTCACCCCTGAAGAAATTGCAAAATACCTGGTGTTTGAAATTGAAGGCGGCAACACGGGTATGGACGTTGTCAACGCCCTGGACAATGCCACCATTGGTCCGTCCTACCGCGCAGGTCTCATGCGACACTGGGCTTTGGAGCAAATGGTGGAGCTGGAGCAGAAACACGATACGTTCAGCGTGGCCTACGAAATGCTTGGGCCGCCTCGTCTCAGTAAACTCCTGTTCGAGGCCCATCTCCTCAGAATCGCGTTTGGAGACATGGTTACCGTTCGCAAACAAAAGGCCGAACATATTTCAGAAGTTCTCACCAGGTTGATCATGGAAAAAGAAGAACTCGCCAACCAGATGATTTCTGTCGGTTTCCCCATCCTGCTGCCCGATGGAAAAATGATTCGCGGCACCAAGGTCATCATCCCCAGCGAAGCAGATAACGTCGAGGTGACTGAGGAAAAGAAAGAACAGTGGATCTACGATGGCTGGGTCGATTTGCGAGTTGAAAACTGTCAAGCATGGATCGACCGCTTCATCAAAATACACAACGACCTGAAAAATCACATCCAGGGCGATACCTCCAGCAGGTACCTCCGAAATGAGCGTTTCTGGCACCATGAAGATCAAATCCTGCCAGGAAAGGTGGTTGGCTGGATTTTTGCCAAAGAAGAGAAAGGTGCTCGTATGAAGTAATCTGCGTTTGTTTTACCAACTCACGAAGGCACGGGCTTTGCGAAACATGGTTTTCCATATGACCCGTGCCTTTTCAGTTGAGAAGGCAGGAAAACAAGTGAGTGCGCTTGAAACGGATAAACGGTGTGATGCGAACCTCTCATAAAGTATGTTTTACAAATAAGACCTTTTTTTTGGGAAAAAACAAGATGACTGGAAAACTGCGCAATAAGCATGAAATATCCCGAAAAAAATCCATGTATACAAATTTACATTGACAAAGCAAGTGATTAATACTACATTTTTTAATTAATTTATCACTACAATTCATGACTTTTTATTCACGCGAGGAATTTATGAAAACGTCTTTTTCAATAGTCAGTTTTTTTTTCGTAGTGGGGGTAAGTTGTTTTACTTTGGGTCAGGAGCAAACTGCCGGAGAACAAACAGCGGTTCAATCTTACAAGGTAGCGCCGTGTTATTTTATCCCCAACCGTGTTAATCACAAAACAGGCAAGCGCCTGATTGATGATCCACAGGTCACCGCTTTCGTGCAATCCCAAAAGGGCAGGGTGCTGTTCACGCCCAGTGGAGCCTATATGGGTGTGACAGTTCCAGTAGATGAGCCACCGAAACCCGGTACCTTGAACCTCAACAAACAGATGGTAAGTTCAGCTGTCCAAACCCGAACCGTGGTTTTAAAGACGGGTTTTTCCCGTGCTCAGGCGAACAAGCGCAGTATGGTTCCCCGGCTGGAGGAAGTGACTTCCGGCACGGTCCATTTCCTGTCAGGGCCGAAAGAGCAATGGCGTACCCATGTTCCCACCTACCGCAAACTCGTTTACGACCGGGTTTGGGATGGCATTGATCTGGAATACCTCGGATACATGGACCGCCTCGAATTTCGTCTGAAACTGGAAGCAGGCAGTGACCCCGCGCAAATTGTCATGGAAACGGGCGGTAAGGATCTGCAAGTTTTAGAAGACGGTCGCCTGGTTGTCTCTCTGGCTGGAGCGGAGCTGATATGGAGCGCGCCCTTTGCCTATCAGAACATCAACCGGCAGCGCATTGCAGTTGCCGTTGAGTATCGCTTATTGAGTGGCGGTACATTGGGATTCAAATTGGGAGACTATGACGCGTCTTTCCCATTGGTCATCGATCCTTTCATATCCTGGAGCACCTTCCTGGGTGGCACTGGTAATGTGACTGATGCAGGTCAAAATATTGCAGTAGACAGTGCAGACCATGTCTATGTGACGGGTATTACCGAATCCAGTGGATTCCCAACCACAAGCGGCGCCTATGACCTGATCCACAATGGTAACCGTGATGTGTTTGTGAGTAAGTTGAGCGGTGATGGCAGTGAATTGCTTTACTCTACCTTCCTCGGTGGCTCCAATGATGATATTGCTACAGGGCTTGCACTGGACAGCAGCGGCAAGATCTATGTGGCCGGCACGACAAAATCCAGTGATTATCCGACCACAATCGGTGCCTATAGCGAATTGTACAATGGTGGTGATAGTGATGTGTTTGTGAGTGTGTTGAACAGTGATGGAAGTGATTTGATTTACTCCACTTTCCTCGGTGGCGCAAGTAGTGACGAAGCCAGGTGGCTCGCTTTGGATGACAGTGGCAGCGCTTACGTGACGGGCTCGACAAATGGCAGTGATTACCCGACCACAACCGGTGCCTATGACGTGAGCTACAATGGTGGCAGTTATGATGTGTTTGTGACCAAGTTGAGCAGTGACGGCAGAGAATTGCTTTATTCCACCTTCATTGGCAGCACAGGTTGGGACATAGGCAGCGGGATTGCGGTGGACACCGACGGCAACGCCTATGTGACGGGTTGGACCGATAGGAGTTCATTCCCGATCACAGTCGGCGCTTATGACCCATTTTATAACGGCACTTATGATGCGTTTGTGACTAAACTGAGTCACGATGGCAGCGCGTTGCATTACTCCACTTTCCTGGGTGGCTGGGCTTTTGATGTTGGCATGAGAATCGGTGTGGACACTGACGGCAATGCCTACGTGGCGGGCTGGACCCAATCCAGTGGATTTCCAACCACAGCTGATGCCTATGATAACATTTACAATGGTAACAAGGATGTGTATGTGAGTAAACTGAGCCGCGATGGCAGTCAGTTGCTTTATTCAAGCTTCTTCGGTGGTACGGATGATGAACTACTCAACGCGATTGCAGTGGACGAAAGACAAAGCGTTCATGTGACGGGCTATACCCAATCCAGTGGATACCCGACCACAAGCGATGCCTATGACGAAACCCACAATGGCGGACAGGATGTGTTTGTCAGTGTGCTGAACCTGAACGATGGTAACAGTGAATTGAGTTATTCCACCTTCATCGGCGGCATGTTTAACGAAGCTGGCTCAGGGATTGCCTTTGACAGCAGCGGTAATTCCTATGTGACGGGCTATACCGAATCAAGTGATTACCCGTCTACAAGCGGAGCCTATGACGATACGCACAATGGTGCCGCTGACGTCTTTGTTACAAAAATCGTCTTATCAGTTCCCGATCAGCCAGGAACCATCTCTGGAGCATACCATGTTTGTGGCGGTGATACGGGTGAGGTCTACTCCATCAGTGACATTTTAGAAGCCACAAACTACACCTGGACAGTTCCGCCCGATGCGACCATCACCGCTGGACAGGGAACCACAGCCATAACAGTGGATTTCGGTTTCGTCTCAGGTGATGTGACGGTAACCGCCGAAAATGTCAATGGCGATAGTGAGCCGCAAATTCTATCCGTGACGGTACACAATCAATTTTTTACATGGGTCACTCCGCAAGCAGCGGCACAGGGGTTGGATCCACTCATTTTCACTGTTTACGATGCGTGCGGCATAGGTGCCTTGAGCTACAACTGGACGAATTTGACCACCGGAGATACCTACACGGTAAATCCGCTGGAATTACCTGTGGTTAGCCAAAATACAGATCTGGAATTGGTTGTAACGGATCAAAACATGGCTGAGTCCGCAAATCACATTCGGGTTCTCTGTCATGCCTCGAACATACTGGATCTCGATGAAGACGGTTACAATACAATAAAAGACCTGTGGATGTTGTGCCCGAACTGGCTTCAGGATTATCCCGATGATCCCAGTGGCGATGGTGTCATCGATGTGCGGGATTTTCTATTCATCAACATGGATGATCCCGTACCCGCTGCCCCATAGAAGAGTCAGCAGGATCACCCGGCCGCCAACACATGGATAGACGAAACACAAAACTCAACAAATACCCTGAAAACGCCCTTTCAGCGTTTTCAGGGCGTATGCCAAAAGGGGTTTGCCCTTAAATACAAAATCCCTTCGGGACAATCGAGTCCCGAAGGGATGTCAAAAGAGATGGAAGATTTTCGTCCTGAGTTGGTATTTTGTGTTACTTCCCAGAGGAAGCCTTCACTTTTTCAAGAAGCACTTCAACAGCTTTATTCAACTGTTGATCCACACCTATCCGAACTTTTTCATATTGATTTTCCTGTTTGATATCGGGTTCCAATTGCTGATTTTCAAGGTAGTTGCCATTGACATCCACAGAACCGACCTGAGGAATACCGTAAACAATGCTGGGATCATGAAGTTTTTCCCACCAAACAGCTGTCATGGTTCCCGGTACCGGCATACCGATGACGGGTCCAATTTTCAGTGTTTGGTAAACGTAGGGGAAGGCATGAGCGTCGGAGTAGTTACTTTCGCTTACTAAAATGGCCGAGGGTTTGGTCCACTTGGTCATGGGATCCCAACCCATTTCGACCCCTCTGGGTTGGTAGGTGACGTACTTGAAGCCGCTCAGCAAGGTTGCCAAATCATCGTGCAGCCAACCGCCGCCGTTAAAGCGCGTATCCACAATAAGCGCTTTTTTGTGGGCGTTCCGACCCATGACATCGCTGTAAACCTTGCGGAAGCTCTGGCTGTCCATACCCCTGACATGGGTGTAACCAATGGTTCCGTTTGAGAGTTTGTCCACTTGTTCTCTGCAGCGTTTGACCCACCTCTCATAGAGCAGCTGGTTTTCCTGACTGCCAGAAATGGGTTTGACGGTTTCCTGCCACTGGTTGCCTGTCTTGGGATTCAGGAAGGATATCAGTGTGGGTTTACCTGCTGTATCGCCCATAAGCTGCCAGAAATCAACCGATTGGTCTATTTTCTTCCCGTTAATTGCTTCAATTATATCGCCAGCCGCAGCCCTGGACTTTTCCTTGATAAGAGGGCTTTTGTCCATAATTTCGGCAATTTTGACACCATCGCCCTTGTAAGTCCAATCGATGAAAAGACCCAGTTTCCCGGTTTTTTTGCCGGTGCTTTTGGCAGGTCGATATTTGGAGCCCGTATGCGATCCGTTGAGTTCGCCCAACATCTCGCTGAGCATTTCGGTAAAGTCATAGTGATTGTTGATATGCTTTAAGAAGGGCTTGTATGCCTCCTGATAGCGTTCCCAATCAACTCCGTGCAGGTTGGGGTCGTACCATTTTTCATTGACAAGTCTCCAAACGTGGTCAAAGTAGGCGCGATACTCACAGAACGCGCGACTCTCCAGCTGCGCGCTAAATGAAATGGCTTCCCGTTTCTTTTTAGCTATGTCGTACGCGACAATTTGACCGCCGTTGATCATAAAGAGCACTTTGCCATCTTGGTCCATACACAAGCTGTGACTCCAGCCCTTGAGTTTCTGGAGTTTAGAGATGGATTTTTTCCTGAGATCGGTTTCCCAGAGATCGAAACCGTCTTCATAGCGCGTCAGGGTGTAGAGTTTCTGTTCGTCTTTGGATAAAAGACTCTCGGCAACGGAAGCGGCGTGAAGAGTGAGGCGAGCCATTCTGTCTTCAAGTCCGTCCCACTCAATGACCACCGGATGCTCTTCTTTGGTTTTTTCTTCCTTGCTGTCTTTCTCCTCTGTTTTCTTTTCTTTTTTATCTTCTTTTTCCTTCTGTTCTTTATCGTACGCGTATTCTTCTTCCGAAAGTTGGTAGGTGTCATAGGCCTCCTGTGTCAGGAACAGGCCGTAGACATCCTCCTGAGAGCCCCAACTGCCGTGACTTCTAAGTCCCTGACGATCGGTATGCCAATAAATCAGCTTGCCGTCGGCACTCCACTTGGGTCTGCGGTCGCTGTAACCGCTTGGGGCCAGAACCTTGAGTTCACCTTTCCCGCTGGCTGGTATCAAACCCAGGTCAGAACGGAACAGGTGATTATCGGAATACTGCACGGCGAAGTACTTGCCATCGGGTGACCATTGATACCACTGATCGCCATCCGAATACGAGTAACTCTGGCTGCCGTCGAGAATGGTTCGGATTTTTTTGGTTTCCAGGTTAATCACTTTTAAAGCGGTTCGATCGCAAAGATAAGCCACTTCCTTGTCATCAGGGGAGTAGGCTGCCTGGAATGTTTCATGTTCGTTTTTCAGAATGGCTTCTTCCTTGAGCAGTGTGGATGATGCAAAGCCGTTTTCCTCTTCGCGTACTTTTTTGGTTTGATAGAGATTCCAGCTTCCGTCCCTTTCCGCCGCATACAGCAGAGCCTTGCCATCATGACTGAAACTGACACTTCTCTCCTGGCCTGGTGTGTTCGTGATCCTCTTGGTGGTATTGTATTTGACGGAAGTGACAAAGATCTCTCCGCGAATGACGAAGGCCACTTCGTCACCGTCCGGGGAAACGGCTATTTCACTGATACCGTCACGCAGCGGTAGGGTGCGCGTTTCACCGGTGTCAATGTCCGAATAGATCTGGACATGGAGTTTAACCGGCTTTTGACCTTCCAGCATGGTGTAAATTTCACCGTGATAGCCAAAACAGAGTTTTCCGGTTTTAGAAATGGAGAGGAAACGAACGGGGTGAGTGTCAAAATGGGTGATCTGCTCCACTTTGTCAGGGGAACGCAAGTCCATTTTGTAGATGTTGAAACTGCCCCGGTTCATTTCTGAAAGATAGTAGAGCGATTTCCCGTCAGCAGAGGGGACAGGTGAGCGGTCTTCGCCCGCGTTATTCGTGAGTTTGCGATGAGTCCTGGACTTGACATCGTAGGCCCAAATATCGCGCGCAACGGAACTGGTGTGGTGTTTCCGCCAGATGTTCTCATAGCCTTTTCGGTCGTAGTAGTAGAGGGTGTCGCCATTGGGTCCGTAAACAGCGCCAAGAGCCGGTGTGGTTAGAACCTGTTCCGTTCTGCCGCCCATAACCGGAACCCGGTAGAGCTCGGGCAAAACACCGGAAGGGAACATCGCGTTTTCCGCCGTATCCTGAATGACCGCGGAAAAGAGAACGTAAGAGCCATCCGGCGAGAAACCGGACGGTGTTTCCGTGGCGGAATGGAAGGTCAATCTGCTTGCTTTTCCTCCCTCGGAAGGCACAAGATAGATGTCCAGACTGCCGTGACGATCCGAAGAAAAGGCAATATGCCTGCCATCAGGCGACCAAACCGGTCTTGAATCGTAAGCCGTGTTTGCGACAATGAGAACGGCTCTACCTCCGTTGGCATCGACGGTGTAGATGTTTCCCTGATAGGCGAAGGCAATGTGCGTGCCATCAGGCGAAATGGAGGGGTATCTCATCCAGAGTGGTGTTTCGGCTGCTGAAGCGGCAAAACTCCCCATGATCAACAAAATCGCGGACGTCATGAGATTGAACTTGGTTCCCATAGCTGAACTCCTTGGTTTTTCTTAGTTTTCAGGCTGTTTTTTCTCATTGTAAGGACATTAACTGCGGTAACTGCTTTACTGGCAGTAAAGCAGTTATAAATCGGTGTCTTTATAAGTCAGATGTGCACAAAATGCTCTCTTTCAGGTGTCGTGTACGGTGTTGCCGCCATTTTTCAAAAGATATTTTCCAGCTGAAAACACCGCAGAGCAAGAGCATCGCGAACTGTACTGTGTTGACAGAAGTGACACGGCATAGTTCGGTGATATTCCATAATTCTAGCACAGCTGATTGGGCAAAATACGTAAAGAAACGGTCACTTTTTCATTTATGCAACTCAATGGTTTTCCTGGTCCGTGTTTTTTCCATCAAAAAAAGGCGCGAGGATATTTTCCGACAAAACATATGTTAAGTCAGGTGTTGATTGTCTTCGCGCCTTTGTGGTTTGACCCTCACGGTACAGGTGGAGGGTCATTTTGTTCACGCCCAAATCCAGCACCATGCTTCCCGTTTGTTTTAGTTCCTGCTGACAGGTTTCATAAGCGTCACCGGCCTGCAGGTTGAGGATTTGGTGAATGGCCTTCGCATCACACGGCCTGCCTAAGTGATCCATCCACTTGGAATCAGTAGAACTCAGTCTGATTTCTCTTTGACCGTCTTTCAATACAATAAATTGAACTGCCGATTCGGGCACGTTCCAGATCTGTCGATCGTACCAGGTGGGTCTGTTGGTGGTGATAAAAAAATCCGTGACCGTGTGATAGACATCCGCACTGTCGCCTTGCCTGAAAAAGGCGGTGCGATAGTTTTCACCCGGTTTGCCGATGTATAAACGGGTGATTTCCCGTTCATTCCGGTCTCTCAAAACAACCAGTCTGCTCTTGGAGTCCAGCCGATAGAGGTAGTGATCTTCAACCGAGCTGGACACATAATCGCCATAGGTAAGTGTTTCAAAGCATTTCAATAACATGTCAACATAATGGTTGTTGGCAGGCAGATGGTTATCCTGAAAACACCAGTCATGACCCTTCAACTCAAGGTAAATGCGCTCTCCGGGCAACTCCATTTCAATGAACGCAATATCCTCTTTCTGGAAGTGTTCGAAGACAAGGCGGTTGCGATTCACTTTTGCCTGCCTGCCTTTGTTTTGTTCTCGCGTTTTCATGCCAAACCAAAAGGCAGCCAGCGCGATGAGTAAGATGAAATAGACGATATTTTTTTTCATTTCCAACCTTTAACGCTCTCACCAGCCATAGCCCGCGTGCTGGCACACGAATTTCCATGGCCTTTTTCAAAAAAACACACTTGATCCGGCCGAACGTGAGTTTGAGCCCGGTTGACACGCGCTCTTTCGCCGAAGCTATCCATCTGGAAGACGGGCTTATATGCTGCTTTTTCGTCTGCTTTGTTGTGTTCAGGCACGGTTTCCCCCTGTACCTTTAAAATTGAGAATACTCGTCTTCTGCCGCTTCACTATCCGGCTCGAACAGTGTTTTAACCAGACCTGAATACTGTTCCTTTGTTTTAAAGCCGAATCGATAGAAGTATTCGGGCCTGAAGAACCCGGTTGTGACATATTGGATGTGGTCGTTCTTCAACCTGTTGAACAGCTCCTTCATGAGACCTTCGCTGATGCCCTTTTGTCTGAAATGATTGGCAACAACTATTTTTTCCATGTGAACCTTATTTTGGTCAAAGACGTGGTAGAAAAGCCCGCCGATAATGAATCCCCGTTCCGATACCGCTACCAGAAATTGGTGGTCCGGTCGAAATTGCACGGGTAACTTGGCTTTCAGAAAGAGCTTGTGCAGTTTGGATATTTCTTTGGGCGAGACAGGTTCGCGAATGGAGTAAATGGCGCCGTCCAGGTCTTCCGCTTGAACCAGTAAAATGGGCTCATTGGTTTCATAATCCAGCAATTCCGCGGGAGTGGACGGCGTTAGGTGAGGATAGCCCAGCCGGGTTAGAAAATACGTATCCCTTTCCGAGATCGGCTGATATTGTCGAACTATTTTGGAAATGACGGCGTGGGCTTCAACCTTGGACATTAAACCGTTTTTCCTCTTCATGGCCAGTTCCAGGAGGCGATTTTGAATGGGCGTTTTAGTGTCTTCAAGAACGGTATGAAGGAAGAATCGCGTTCTGGTATCCGGGCTGCGTTGATGCCAGAGGTGAAGAGAATAGCCTTCGTAAAGATCATTTAACATCTGAGCTTGAGCTTCCAGTGAAGCCTTTTGGTTGATTTTGTACCAGCGGTGAAACCTTCTTATGGCGAAGGTCAGCTGCATGTTATTGAAACCTGAAGTCTTGATTTCATTGAGGAATTCGTTGAGATTTTCCAAAATGGCTTCCTTGTTCTTAATGTCCGCCTTTTGGATGAGTTCCCTTCGGAAAGATTGCAGTAATAGAAGCCCTTTGTTTTCGCCCTCAACTGAAATGACCGCGGAGAAAAAGTACTTCCAGTTTTCATCTTCCCGCAGGAAAGGAAACGGATCTTGAATTTTTTCAATGAAATAGGTGTTAAATCTTTGAAAGAAATCCATGAACTTATCCGTGTGAACGCGTTTTGTCAACGAGATCAGCTTCGTTCCCGTTTGGTAATCGTGATAGGGAATGATGATATTTTCAGGACCGGGCTCGGCTATCATGGTTTCGCAACCCGTTAACTTCCAGAATTGATAGTAGGCTGAAGCGGCATTCCATATAAAATAGGGCCAAAGAGAGACAAGGCGTTTCATTTTCTGATCGGTGAGATGGCGTGCCGTTCGCCGCAGGTATTTGGATAAAGTTCCATCTTCCAGAAACTCTTCGCTCCAAATACCCTGCTCGGCGTAGTAGGCGCCAAATTCTCCCACCAGCGAAGGCGATTGCTTGTTTTTTGAGCCGGCCATAATGAGCCAGTCAACTTCTTCAAGCACCTTGTCAAAAGCAATACCCTTATTGATGTTTAAAGTGAAATCAAAGGCACCCTGGTAGCGAGTCTGCACGGAAACGCGATAGGTTGATTTCTTTTGAAGTGTTCTCAAATGACTGATCCAAATACCGCCAGGCAGAATGTCATTTAAATCAATAAGTCGACGGTTGGTCAAAAGAAACAGGGTTTCTTTCAAAAGAGGCGTCTTTTTGATGACCTCTGTCAAGCGTAAACGGTCTTTTTCGTCAATGTCTTCATAAAAGGAAAGCGCGTCTTCCCATGTGTACTCCTTTTTGACATGATGGCGAACCGCGATCTGTTGATTGGGGTTCAGCCAGGTTCTAAAACCGGTCTGCAGTTTTTTTCGGGCTTTTAGCGCCATTTGAGCCAGACCTTGATGGTGTTTGGCCAGTTGATAGGAGACCAGTGTGCGGCGAATTTGCTTGTAGGTCGATGGATGGTGAATGCCGAATTCTGTCAGCAAATTGATCAGAGAGACAAGAGCTGTTTGTTCGATATCTTCATCCTCTTTTAGTAAACGCACTTTTCGATCGATGATTTCCTTGTAAGCCAGCATGGTCTGTTCACCGGAAACATGTTCCACCAGCGTCAGAATTGTCCGGTTGTCGAGGATATCGGCATTGTGTTCGAGATAGGCTTTAAGGATGTAAAAGACTTCATCGGCATGTGCAACCGAAAGGGCCTTAACCAGCATTTTACGTCTAATGGCCAGGTGGCTGGTCATTTGCGGCCTGTAAAACAGAAATTTGACAATCTCAAATTCCGTATGCTTGGTTCCAATCAGAACCATTTGCAGATATTCAAGACCGTTGAGCGCAAGAATGGCATCTTCCGATTGCAAGAGTCTGATGGCTAAGTGAATTCCCAAGCTCGATTTCTCTTTGTGTTTCAACATCTTTTTCAGGTGACTGTCAACTTGATCTGCTTCAGACCCGCAGATAGTTTGACCTGAGGAGTACACATAGTGAATGTGCTTTTTCTTGCGTATGTTGCGCTGCCATTGCAGAATGCTTCTGCCGCAGAAAGAGTACAGACTTTCATTGCCGCACCACAACAGCGGGTTGACCAGTAAAGCCTGAAAATCGAAAAAGTGCTGATCGAACCTGTAGACATAATCACCGACTCGCATAGCGTCATAACGCTGCCTGTCCGGGGACGATTCATCCAGCTCGTCTTCGCCTTCAATTGGTTCGGCTTTCTGGACGACCAGATGCAGGTTGTGCTTTTCAATTTTCAGACCCGTTTCATCCGCCTGGATATCCCTGTTGAGAATCCCTTTTTGAATGAGAAACCAGTTGGGAATGCGCACTTCCACGTCGTCAATCATCAGCGGGTAGTAGAGTTTCTCGTACATGGTTTCTATTATCGAGCAGAAGTTCTTTTCAATGGTGCCCCTTTTAAAGGTGTTCTTGGGCGTTAATTCCCCGTATTCAGCGCTAATTTCCCGGTCAATTAAACGAAAGTCCAAAATGCGCTCATAAGGCGAGAGGAAGCGGTTGACGGTTACGACAACAGAGGAAAAAAACTCCTGTACCTGTTCCTTCGACATATCAAGATCGGTTTTGTCTTGATTGGGGTATATTAAAACGGTGTTGTAAGGGCGATGATCGCCCACCAGAAAGACCTGGCCCACTTCTTCATAATCCCTGAACAGATTCTCGATTTTCTGAGGCGCAACGGTCTCGCCCTTGACGTTTTTGTAAATTTCCTTCTTGCGGTCGATGATTTCAAGACAATTCATTTTGTCTTGTTTCATGATGTCACCGGTGGGCAGCCAGCCGTCCGGCAAAAAGGAGGCTTCACCAAGGTGATAATAACCCATGGTGACATAAGGACCGCGGATAAGCAGTTCACCGTCATCTGCCAGTTTAATTTCTATTCCCGGCAGGGCTTTGCCCAGAGAATTAGGTCTGTATTCTCCTGGCGGAGTCATGGTTATGCCGCCAGTTGCCTCGGTCATACCAAATCCACTCATCAATTCAACGCCGTTTTGTTGAAAGAAATGGAAGATATCGGGTGGTAAATAACCGGCAGCCGAGAGGCCCCACTTCAGAGATCCGCCCGTTGCTTCATTCAAAGCCTGCTTGATTTCATCGGCTTGAGCCAATTCCAGGTTGACTGTACTTGAAATCAGTTCGTAAAGCTGAATCCACTTCCTCGGGATGCTGATGAAAACGGTTGGTTTCGTCTGCCGCATGTTGGATACCATGGTTTTGACCGATGGGTTTTCCATAAAGGTGTATTCCGCGACCCAGAACAACGAACCTGTCATTTCAAAAAAACGACCGAAGGTGTGAAAAAGCGGAAGATAACACAGAAAGCGGTCGCGGGGGCCAATTTGCGGAATAGCCAGGGCCCGGCAGAATCTCTTGTAGATCATGTTGAGGTGATTGAACATAATCCCCTTGGGCTCTCCGGTGGTACCCGAAGTGTACATGACACTGGCCAGCGTTTCCAGATCCACATCCAGAGGGACTTCCACTGCCGGCTTATCCGGTAACACAAAGGGCACGACCCATGAATCCGCTGTGGTTCCTGGCAGAAAAACCACTTTGTCGAGTAAGTTCAACTCGGGTTTAACAATCTTGATTTTTTCAAGCAAGACTGAATCGGAAACAAACAGCATTCGGGTCTCGGTTTGCTTCAAAATAAAGGATATGTGTTCGGGAGTCGAGTTGGCGGGAATCATGATGTTGACGCGTCCGGAAAAGAGACAGGCCAGGTCCAGTAAAGCCATGGTTGGGCTGTTCTTCATGAGGAATGAAATTTTCATGGACTTGTCGGGTAATTGTTCATTCAGAAAGGCCTGCATTTTGAGAATGAGATGATGGGCTTTCTTCCAGGAAATAAGCGTTTCCTTGGTTCCCTTCAGGGTTCTGAACAGAGTCTTGTCTTTGTACTGTCTTGCGTTGCGAGAGAAGAGCGTTTGCAGCGAAAACCGGCTGGCTTTAACAAGCTCGAGAATAAGCGGTTCCCATTTTTTCTGACCGTAAATTCGGATTCTGAAGGAAGGTGTCCGCAGAAAATCGAGATAGTGATGAGCCAGACTTTTCAGCCCGGGAAGACCGGGATCGGCCTGGAGTGAGGAGGCAATGAATTCTCCTAGTTTGAAACAGGAGACAGTAGGCAGTGTTTTTCCCAGTGGTTTGGCGACGCCTTTTTGTAAAAACAGGGATAAAACGCTTTCCCAGCTTTGGATGGCTTTCAAATTCCATTTGTCAGAAGAAGACTCCATTTTAATCAGCTTCGCGAAGGTTTTTGAAATGCTTTTCAGCTCCTTTTTGCTGAAGCCATCGGTTTGAGAAGAAAGCCTCTCCCGCAATTCTTTAAACCGTTCTTTTTGGTTTGCGTTGCTGTCTGAAATCATTTTCTCCCCCTGTGTGGTGTTTGAGTGCAGATCGTGAAATCAATGGGTCCACGCCATGCAACTCGACAAGTTTTACTTGCGAATTCCGAATGAATGGAGTTGCCATGTCCCGTGTTTCGATCACTTACCGACAGACCATCTAATTTATCGTGAAAAGAGAAGTTTTTCCAGCAAATATCTGAATTTATCCGCCCTGTTGAATCGTCGTTCTAAATGTTGCCAAACAAGGGAACTTGCGTTAAGATCGACTGGTCTTAAAAAAAGCAAAGGAAAGCGATCGATGCAAAGCAAATTCAGGCTAAAACCGTCACAGTTAAAACGCAAAATCAGTCAAGGAGAGTTGAACTTCAGCAAGACGACAGAAGTTAAGCCTCTAGAAGGTGTCATAGGGCAGGAGCGCGCTGTCCAGGCCATTGAGTTCGGTCTCAACATGAATGCCTCGGGCTACAATATTTTCGTAACGGGAATCGAGGGAACAGGTAAGTCGACAATCGTCAACAAACTCGTCAAAAAGAATGCCGCCAGGCAGGACATATCGACAGACTGGTGCATGGTCAATAATTTCAAGGACTCCTACAAACCCAAGGTCATCGCTCTGCCAGCCGGTGAAGCGGCTGGTTTTTCAAAGACCATGGCAAAGTTGATTCGTAATTTGCGGATCGAACTTCCCAAAGCCTTTCAAGACGCCACCTTTCAGGATCGTCAGAGGCAAATTCAGGAACAGTACAACGACAAGCAGCGCGTGATTTACACCCGTTTGGAGGAAATGGCCGCGCGGAAAGATATGCGGCTGCAAAAAACACCGGTCGGTTTTCAAAGCATCCCTCTGGTTAACGGCAAACCCCTGACTCAGAAAGATTTCGCGGAACTGTCCGATCAGCAGAAACAGAAAATCCACAAAGACACAGATGAATTTCGCAAAGAAATGGAAATCGCCTTTCCAGAGTTAAACCGTCTCAACAGGGAATTGAGACTTGAGCTGGATAAGCTTTTTCAGGAAGTTTCCAACATGGTGATCGATGCCAGTTTCAGACGCCTGAGAAAACACTTCTCCAAATGCGAAACCGTACTCCATTTTCTCGATGAAGTAAAAACAGACTTACTGGAAAATCTGGGAGCCTTTATCAATCAGGACGAAAAGAGCAAGAGTGACCAACAGGAAAACGACGGGGATTCCCCCCAGCCACCTGTCGATTTCTTTAAACGCTATCAAGTGAACCTGCTGGTGGATCGCACGGGGGAAAAGGGCGCGCCTGTCGTTTTTGAAACCAATCCAACCTATGTCAATCTCTTCGGCCAAATTGAGAAGAGGGCTTTCATGGGTACCCTGACAACCGACTTCACCATGGTGCAGGCCGGTTCCATGCTTCAGGCCAACGGTGGATACCTCATTCTGGAAATTCTTTCGGTTTTGCAGAACCCCTTCGTTTGGGATTCGCTGAAGCGCGCGCTGCAGAATAAGGAACTCAAAATTGAAGACACACCCGCCATGATGGGTTTTGGAACCGCGTCCCTGCGTCCCCAGCCCATTCCTCTGGATGTGAAAGTGGTTCTGCTCGGCAGTTACAACCTGTTCCACCTGTTGCAAAACCACGACCCAAAATTTAACAAGATCTTTAAAATACGGGCGGATTTCGATCACGAAGTGAAATTAACCGCCCAAACGCTGAAACAGTACAGCGCGTTTATCGCACGGGTCTGCAAGGAAGAAGCGTTAAATCCGCTGACAGTGCAAGCCGTTACCAAAGTGATAGAATGGACCGATTCCTCCAAGAAATCCAAACTGTCGCTAAAATTCGGGCCGGTTATGGCCATTTTAAGGGAAGCGCATTACTGGTCTGTAAAAGAAGGTGCCCAACTGGTGGACGAGAACCACGTTGCCAAAGCCATCGCGGAACATCGCTTCAGGTACAACTTGTACGAAGAAAAAGTCCAGGAATCCTACACCGACGAAAGCCTGCTGGTGGACGTGGATGGAGCCGTAACGGGTCAAATTAACGGCCTGGCCGTTTACCAGATTGGGGATCTCAAATTTGGAAGGCCTTCCAGGATTACGGCTGAAACCTTTATGGGTAAACACGGAATTGTCAACATCGAGCGTGAATCGAAACTAAGCGGTAAAACCCATGATAAAGGTGTGCTGATTCTCTCCGGTTACCTGGGACGAACTTTCGCGCAAAACTATCCGCTGAGCGTCAGCATCAGCATTACATTTGAACAAAACTACGGCGGGGTCGATGGCGACAGCGCCTCGTCAACCGAACTCTACGCCATTTTGTCCAGCCTCTCAGGTATTCCGTTAAAACAGGGTATTGCCGTAACGGGTTCTGTCAACCAGAAAGGGGAAATTCAACCCATAGGAGGCGTCAACGAGAAGATAGAAGGCTTTTATGAAGTATGCAAAGTGAAAGGGCTCACAGGCAGTCAGGGCGTGATGATCCCCGCAAAGAATGTTCAGAATCTGTCGTTAAACGATGAAGTCATCGAGGCCGTGGAGAAGAAGCAATTCCACATCTATGCCATTACAACGGTGGAAGAAGGCATGCAGGTGCTGACCGGTGTCAAAACGGGTCGCAGAACCAAAACAGGCCTTTTCACCGTGAACTCCACCTTCTACAAAGTGGAAGACAAGCTGAAACACTTCCTGAGAAGGGGATACCAGCTCAAGAAGGAATTCGAAGCAGAGCGCAAGCCAAGAACAGGGAAGAAGACGGCTGTCAGGAAGGATACTTAAAGGTTTCAATCTTCAGAAGTTCTCTTTGGGTTAGCTGTGATTCCTGTAGGGAAAGGCCGTCTCTGGCAGCCTTTCCCTTGGATGGTGAGTCAAACTGAATGGGTGCATGTAAGAGAATGCTGGACGTTCTTGTTACTGGAAATGCCGGTTTTACTAAACTAGGGGACGCATGGTGTGGGGTCGTCCAGGTTGATGAACAGGAAATCCCGAACATCGACCAACCCATCGCCATTGGGGTCATCATTGATACCCTGACGCCAATGTTGAATCAAAAGCCACAGGTCTTCCAGTGAAT
>PDUC01000096.1 GCA_002747255.1 Acidobacteriota bacterium
GAATCCGGGCAAAAGATTGCTTCCGTCGGACAGAATCTTGGCAGTGAAATTCATTCTCCTGCCGCAGGAACTATACGTGAAATCAAGAAAGACGAGATTGTTATTCTGGTGAATGCAACTCAATCTGCTTTATAAAAGGGACAAAAAATGTCGAATGCTATTGGAATACTTGAACTCTCCAGTATCGCAGCTGGCTTTGACGCGGAGGATGCAATGCTTAAAGCCGCAGATGTTTCTGTATATATTGCACGTACTATCTGCTCTGGCAAATTCCTGATTATTATAGGAGGCTCGGTATCTGCTGTCGAAGCGGCTCTTGATGCGGGAAAAGCACAGGGCGCAGGCTTCGTTATCGAATATGTCAATATCCCTAATGTTGACCCGCAAATATTTTCCGCTTTATCTGGAAGCCCGTTACTTCCCGATGATTTTTCCCGTGCTCTTGGCATCGTTGAGACCTTTTCTCCAACAAATATTATCGAAGCTGCCGATGCGGCAGTAAAAACAGCAGATGTCATGCTGCTGCGGATACATACTGCGATGGCAATAGGAGGAAAGGGTTTTTTTCTTATTAATGGTGATACCGCGGCAGTAAAAGCCGCTGTAGATGCAGCTGTTGAAGTTGTTGGTATTTCAGGAATGCTTGTGAACAAGGTGGTCATTCCTGCGGCTTCAAAAGAGCTGTTACAAGAATATATTTAATAATGAAAAAGATAATGCTTGATACTCCAGGAGAATTCATTGAAAACAGGAGGCTTTACTCTGCCTTGCTGGTTACTGCAAATCAATGTGATATTGTTGGCATGGTCCAGGATGTAACGTCAACCTCAACGATGTATCCTCCCGGGTTTTCTTCTATTTTTCCCCGACCTGTTATTGGGATCATCTCAAAGATGGATCTTGAGGAAGACGCTAGCCGGGCTGAATCGTTTTTACAACGAGCTGGAGCACAGACTATCATTAAAACCAGTGCTGTCAATCGGCAGGGGATTGATAAACTCAGAGCGATATTACGAAGCGAATAATTTTTAGAAATCTTCACAGACTCACTGCTCCCTCCGACAAATACACCTTCACCATTGAACTCTGGCGATATCTACAGGATAAACCAGCATGGCTGGAGCAGATAGTCTCCAGCCTCAACAAAGCATGAAACACGGAACTCCGGGAGATTAACATCTATCTTCAAAAAGAGAATTAGTCTTCCTGTTCAGGCGGCGAAACGGGCACCTCAAGAAGAGTGGCAATCGCCCGAAAGAGTTCAAGAGCGTCTCCTGTAACCCGACCATCATCACTGATCATCTGCAGGCAGCCCTGCAGCAGACGTTTTTTCGCTGCAGGCCGCTGCAGGGCAAGAGCCGCCAGCGCCTGCTCC
>PDUC01000034.1 GCA_002747255.1 Acidobacteriota bacterium
TGTTTCTCTTTATCCCAGTATGAAACGGATTTGTAGACATAAACCACGCCCGTTTTTTTATTTTTCTGATGAACAATAGCAACCATGGTATCTCCTTTACCCTCGTTACAAGATTATACACATGTAACGAGGTTAAAGGCAAGCATTTTTTTCTTAAATCTAATTAAATATTTGATTAGCAATCAAATCTCGTTACAATGTATCGGGAATGCAGGGTAGACCGCATGGCGTTTGGAATAGGCGCAGCAATGACCATGAGTACAAGAGACTCAAACCATCCACCCGAAGAGGAACGGACACAGGGTCTTCAGTTGCCACCCACCAGATAAAGACTAACACCAAAAGCGAACAGCTGTTGCATAAGAAGGGCGAGTAAACCTTTGATATAACCTTGTTTTGTCAAAACCATGACAAGAGAACGTATCCGATATTGTAAACAACATGGCGCTTATAAAGCCAAAGGGGTTTTACTTTCCAGAAGAGTCCATTTTTGGGAAAAGCTTGACAATCAGACCTATCAACAGCAAGGTCACCAAACCCAAAATAAGGTACAGGCCCCAGCCCGAATCGAAAATTTGAATCAATTTCCCTTTCCAGGCTTCCTGTTGCAGCTTTTCAATGGGTCCCATTTCAATTTCATTTGGCAAAGAGTTCATGAGTTCTTTGCGAACGAGTGAAAGATCAAAATTGGGAGTGCCTATTTCATTGTTCCCCCCAAAAACAGCGTATTCACCGGCCTGATGAGCGAGGAAAAGAAGTGTGGGAGAAAGGTAGGAGCCTTTTATGGAATGGATCTCAATGGGTTGATTATCGCCGTGATCGATTTCAATTTTAAACAGTTCCTGACCTGAAAGCGCACGAGGAAACCTCAACTTTAAATAAGTCTCATCTGTTGTTTTATTCTGCCAATGCACCTGTTGGATGGATTCCCAGCCCATATTTCCCGGTTTCTTCTTGCACAGCTGCAGTGTTCGATTGAAAATCCCCTCACTTTGCAGGGTAATTGCCTGCCAGTTCTCTGATGAAAAAGGCAGCGTCACTATGAGGGCAGATCGATTCTCTTGAGAATCCAGTTGTGATTCATACTCCAGAGCAAGCGTTTGCATTTCCTTTCTGCCATAGACAAACGGGACTAAATTCTGATTGTGAACCAATCTGATATGGTAATAAGTGGGATTCAGGCTGGCCTCGGCATTTAACTTCATTTTGTAATAACCTGGCTCGGATACGGTTGCAATGGAGCGCCAGGTATAACCTTCTGCCTGAAAGTGGGCTCCTTGCATTTTGTATTCTTCAATAAGGGATTTTGTGGAATACTGTAAATTGGATTCGATGTTTTTCATGTCCAACGTGAGATCGATCCTACGATTGAGATCACCGGGATACATAAAGACAGGCTGCATTTGCTTATGCCCTGTTTGCAGTAAGTATGGCCCTTTCAAGTCCGCCTTGAAAACGATTCTAGGGAGCCTGACTGTGACATTCACTTTCTCAATAGCTCCCAGGTACTCGATATCGGGTTTCAATCTCAAAACAAGGATCTTGCCTGGCCAAAAGCGATTGAGTTTCAGTTCCAGCGGTTGATTGCGATCCTGGATGTGGCGTTGTTGTCCGGAGACAAGTTTTTTAAAATGCCTTTTCCCTGCTGCAATTTCTTCAATTCCCGCTTCCCAGCTTCCTTTGAATTGAACTTGTGTCTGAAGATCAAGCCGCGTTACATTCAAGCCTAGACCCGGAAGAAAGACTTTGATTTCAAAACACTTATCTAATTCTACCAAGTTAAAGTTCCCGGTTAAATTCAGTTCCCGCTGCGCGTAGGGTTTGCCGTTAGGGTTAATGAAGGCTGTCACACTTTCGATAGCAACCACTTTCTGATCAAACTTTTTGTCATAACTGTGGAACGTCAACCGAATGCCTGTGTAGTCCTGGTCCGGGATGTCTATAGAAGCCCAACACGATTGATGAACGCGATAGATCGCTTGGTTTTCGGCAAGTTTTACCCATTTCCCCGGCTCTGTTTGACCTTCAACCGTAACCTGACCGACATACGATCGGTCCTTGACCTGAATGCGCAGATCGGTGATCGTTTGAGCTTTTTTTAGATCTTCAAATAGCCAGGTAAACCCGCCTTTATCATTGAGTTCAACACGCTTGGGTTTCAATGGCACGGCCTCAAGATTGGTTTTCTCTTTCATGTAAAGCTCAAAAGGCCTGGGATTACCATCGGGTGCTTGAAGTGTCAAATCAATCAAGCCCTCTTTATGTGTGTAAACCAGTTCTGGCGGAAGAATGGATTCAACGACAGCTTCTTTATCCACTTCCAACGTCGCCTGGGTCCGCCAATTCTGCGAAAAAGACTGACTGCCAATATAAAAACAGAAAACGATATTAATTGCGATCCATTTCATTTTCATCATAACTCCCTTTATCCGGGCTGCTGTCACCCGGCATAAACTTCTGATAGAGGTAAGAAACCAGAATAAGTACAAAAGCAAGTCCGATAAAGGAGCCCACTCGATAAAGTTGTTTCAGCGATGCCAGATCAAAAATAAAGACTTTAACAGCTGTTGTAATGACCAAAACCATTGCAGCTCTTCTGGCTAAGGGATTGGAGAACACAATACCAAAGCTAATGAGACCGATGCCATAGATGAGCCAGCCCAAGCTGTAAGCAAACAGGTGAGGCCAGTGCCCTCTTGGCATTAAACTGAAGGAACGATCGGGTAGTCCGAAGCACAAAGCAATCTGGATATTGAGCACCACAAAGATAAAAACCGCAAGCACCGTACACAAAAAAGGACCCTGTTTTATTTTAGGGACAGGCCAATTGGGCAGTTTTACAAAAATCAGGCAGATGGTGATCCCAATGATGAATAAATATGCCAGAGTAGGCCAGTTCAGAAGAGGTGCCATTGCGCCCGATTCCACCGGGAAGCGGAATGGCACCAGCAGAGATTGAACCATTCCCAGGATTAAAAGTACGAGTCCGGCCATTCTGAAGGGTTTATCCAGTCTTCTCCGCCAGATTAACAAAACGGTACCGTAAATGACCGCTCCGCAAGATGAAGCAACCGACTTCAACAGTGTGTGATTTAAAAACAGTGTGAAAGACAGTCCTGGCTGAAAGAGCGTATTCTTTTCAACCTTCAAAAGCATGTAAAAGGTTAACAGAGCAAAAGCCAGGAAGGTGTTTTTTATGGTGGCACGTGACCAGGGTTCCTTGAAATACGAGAAAGACAAAATACCCAGCATGATAAGGTAGACAAAAAGAGCGGAATTCACCAAGGGTTGCATGGCGGCAACGGCATTGGGAAGCCACATGGGTAAACTCAACAAACCACAAGCTCCAATAGCAATTAAAGCCATTCCCGCTGCCTTCATCACCCGAGGTAGGTTCTTGAACTGCCAGAGAAGGACTCCCA
Organism: Acidobacteriota bacterium; assembly: GCA_002747255.1. Lineage (GTDB taxonomy): Bacteria > Acidobacteriota > Holophagae > Acanthopleuribacterales > Acanthopleuribacteraceae. The sequence goes on from PDUC01000034.1 coordinate 3,423, forward strand.
TGAATGTCCACCCTATCAGATAGACACTCCAATGCAGAAAATCCCCCTTTGGGTACCACTGATAGAATTGACTTGGCTCGGCAAAGAATTCTGCAATCACCACATGCATTAAGATGAATCCGGCAATCACCGTAAACCATCTGAATGTATTTGGAAGATGCAGCCGCTTTAATTGAGCTCTCGGAAATCCCGCTTGTGAAACCGACAAAGCCAGAGCAATTACAGCAGCAGCAAGAGCCATGGTTGACATATTGAGAACGGGCAGGCTATCCACTGTTTTTAACCCAGCGGATTTTTGCAAAAGCCCAAGAAAGCCAATTGGAGCCATTATCACAGCGGTATAACGCAATCCGGAATGCTCAACTCTTCGATTGAGCCACAGCAGAGCCAACGCCTCAAACACCAGTGCCAATCCAAGCCAGCCCTCTGAAAGAACGAAAACGGGTAAGGTAGAAAGATAGAACAACAAGGCACCACCGTGAAACGCAAGGATGGCACTGCGCTCCTGTTTCTCTCTCAGCTGTTTGAGCAGGACAACAACAGCGGGTAGTTTTAGAAGGAAAAGTAAAAGGGGCAGCCAATCGCAAAGGGGGTGATCCCACATTCTCTTGACCGAGTAAAACAGGAAGACAGCTTGACCCGCCTCAAAAAGAGCCGTTGAGCACCAGGTCTTCTTCCACAAAGTGTGATGTTTAAATGCAAAAAACGGTGAAACAATCGACAGGATGAAGAGTGTCAAAGACCAGACAATTGCCGCGAAGAGTGCTTCAGTTGTTAAATCCGGCTTGAGAACCCAAATGGATTGGGCCACTAACGCAGAAAGTAGTGAAACCACACCCGGTGGTTCAAACTGTATTCGCCTGGTGAGGAAAAGAGCGACCAGCAGAAAACAAAACAGTGTCAGCATACCTGGATGTGGGAAATAAGGGTATGGGATGAGAAAGGATGCTCCGATCAGAACAAAAACCCCGGCAGACGGAGCTGCCAGCAGCCATTTCTCCAGCTGATTCTCCTTGTGTGCTTCGCCTTGCGTTACCTCCAGAGTTTTAAGCCATCGCGGAACTTGACTGGCAGCCAGTAAAATTAACAGAGAAAGCAGGATACCTGTGATAAGCAGAAAAGCGAAAAAGCCAAGCCCTAACCCGCCATCTGGAATGTGATTCATCCAAAAGAGAGCACCCGACACGAAGATGGCGAGGATGATGAAGACCTGGACAAATGCCCTGAATAAAAGGCTGACGCCAATGCCGACAATTTGCACCGCAAGCATAAGAGGCCAAAAATAGAGAGACCCCTGCGGGTTGATTATGACACCAATTAAACAAAGGACTGAAATAGCTACCGGATAGATTTTCAACCACCCTATTAAAGCTCTCTTTCTTCCGTATTTTTTAACCAGGAGTACCGGTCCCACGCTGCCAATCGTTCCGTAGAGAAAAACCAGGATAAATCCAAAGGAAAAAGATCGCGAATCGAAACCTGTAAACATCCACATAAGTACGGGAAAAAAGCTCAACGAGGAATAGGGAACCACTTTCTTTACCCAGTCTTTTCTAAAATATCCCAGGGTATATGCACACGCGACGGCGATGCTTATCAGTAAGACAGGTTTCCAACCCTGATCCATGAGAATAAGCAAACTGGCGAAGAGGAGTGCGGACGTGAAAAGGACAATACCGCTCAACAAGATGGTGCGATACATGCGCGCTGATCCTATCTGCTTGATTAAAAACCAGGTGAAGATGATCAGGTTGCCGCCGAGAACCAGAGCTATCTCCAAACTGGATGGTTGATCAGCAGGCAAGAGAATGGCCAGAGACAGGACAAAAAGTGTACCGATGGAGGCCAAGGTCATGAGAGTGATGGACTCCAGTTTTTCAGTGACTTTGTACAAACCGAAATTGACTAAAGTGAGGTAGATGAACAGGAGCCAGAGAGAACCCGACTCCGACCCTAACATAACGGGTGTGGCATAAGCTCCTATGGCTCCGAGCACAGAGATTGAGATTCCACGATGAAAGACAGCCAATACAAAGGCGGTGGCTGATATGAGCGTCAACAAGGCAAAACCAGCTAAATTGGGCAGATACGCGTAGTAAAGTGTGGCCGTAAAGACAACCGTGTACAAAAGGCCAATGCCCGCAGCCGTTACTGTGTGACGCATGACCAACAACCTGTTTTTATCAAATTTCCACGCCGATAAGAGGAGTCCTATTCCCAGAAGGGCTCCAATGGCCAGCCTCAGAGACGCAGGAATCCAGTTCCTTTCAATTGACAGTTTAATGAAGAAGATGCCGGCAATGAAGAGAGCCAGAACACCTAGCCAGGCAAACAGCCGTGTGCCGGTAAACTGTTCCCAATCCACATTGTCTTTAAACTGCTTCCACTTGGTGACCCATTCGGGCTGCCTGGAGACAGCAATGCCCGGCAGGGTGTCTTCCAATGGATCGGTTGGCTGTATGGTTTCCTCTTCCTGTGCGGGCTCTGTATGGAGGTACTCCGGAATGGGAGGAGGCATTTCGGGAACCTCTTCTGCAACCAATGGCGGAGGTGAAATGGGTATTGTTTCGGCTGGAGTCTCTTCCGGCTGCTTCGGCTCGACGGTCTTTTCCTCAGGAGAGACAGCGCTTTGCTCAGTGGATCCATCGATTCCCTCTTTTTGGTGAGCTGTTGTTTGTGGAGCTTCTTCACCGGAATGTCGCTGTTCCTCCAACCTTTGTCGTAGAAACCGGATTTCATCGCGCAATACAGATAAATTGGCATCCATGATTTTGTCGATATTGGAAATTCTAATCCAGAGTAAAGCGATCGCTGCGGCAAGCAACAGGTAAAGTATAACCATTTAGGTACCTCCTCTGGACTTATAGACAAAACAACGAGGTTTGCATCACACAGACTAGCACCCTTTTACCAAATTACAAAGAAAACCCCAACCGCTTACTCAATACAGCTCAAAGCGTTAATTAAGGTTCTGATATCAACACCCTGTTCAGGCCAGAGATTTAGCAATTCATCGAGTGTCTGACAACCCTGATGGGGAATTAGAATGGTGACTTTAAGTTCCAAGTCAGTGAAGCCGGTATAAGCGTGCAGAAGAATGTGCCAGGTTCCTTCCTGCGGGTTGGGTATTTTAATTAACTCATGGGAATTACTGGAAGCGGAACTCGCATCGTAGTCTGAAGTGGTTGGAACACTTCCAAATTTGACATAAATATCGGCATCACCGTTCTCACAAAGGGTCTCCACGGCCAGGCTCAAGGCATCTGCCGGCACCTCGACCGAATAAAAGAGGTCTTGATTCGTCTGCTGACTTATTCCCGTTTCATGCAGTAACACCTCTTCTTGAGGATCGCGTGTCAACCGCCAAATTAAGGCAAAAGGTTGCGGTCCTTCGGGGATATTAAACCCTTTTACTTTTAATTGATAAGAACCGCCTTGTGCGTTTTTTATCCAGACGGCCTCGACATTGTTGATGCGATCGGGATCGCCGCCCAACGCACTGGCATTATCGCCGAAGACATTACCCAGGTAGGTGCCATCTGGACCTGTTATCTCTAAATCGAGATCGTTGACCAAGTTGGTATTGGCCATGGGATTGGAAGGGTAATCGGTCCACACCAAAACCGCCTTGAGAGTCTGACCTTCGGCAATTTGAATGCTGTGCAGAGAATCCTGGCCGGTTAAAAGCCCAGTCTGATTGTCCACCATTTCAATGGTTTCAGGGTCACCATCAAAGTAAAGTGCGTCGTCCATGGTGATTCTGCCCCAACCCTGATTGTTATTGGGGAAACTGGATTCTCCCGACATGGGTCTGCCACTCATGATGACTGTTGCCTTTAAAAGAGCCGCAGAGGGAACCAGGGCATCTGCGGGCGTGGCGACACCCGATGGATAAAACCCGTCTTGATAGTACTGCATTGCCAGGGCTGCCATGCCTGCGGCTGTTGGGCAGGCCATGGACGTTCCCGAGGAACTGCGTGTGTTGCAATTAAAAGAGTTGATGTTAAAGTCATTGCGAGCAGAAATAATATCGTAACCCGGCGCTGCAATATCCGGTTTCAGCCGACCGTCAATAACAGGGCCGTTACTGGAAAAACCAGCTAGAGATCCGGCTTGCGAGCCGGGCATTGTGGCGGCAACGGCCATGACATTTTTTGCTGTTGCGGGGTCACTGATGGTTGGAGCACCAGAATGGCCGCTGTTTCCAGCCGCAAAAAAGACCAGAAAATCCCTGTTATCCCACATAAACTGGTCCGTCATTTGGCATTCTACGGTGTAGTTATTGGTCCCATAGTTTTCATGGGCACCCCAGCTGTTGCTGTGAATACGGGCACCATCGTCATAAGCTCGCTGAAAGATATCATTGTAGTAATCGGTGGGTAAAAAAGGCATGTCTGCGAAATCGTCTATAGCATATCCGCCATCCTGAACCACCAACCGTGCTGATGGAGCCATACCATCAGCAGAATCGTGGATACCGTAAGGCGCTTGATCGCCGGCAATGGATCCGCCCACATGAGTGCCGTGGCCTTGGCTGTCCCAATTACCTTCCGAACCGAAATCCTGATAAGAAACGATTTTGCGTTGATTGAGGTTGAGTGTCTCATTAGGTAAACCTGTGTTTTGGTCGTAAAAATAGCAGGAATCCGCATCAACACCGGTATCGAGGAAGCCTACCGTGACGCCCTCGCCGTTGAGTCCATGCTCAAACAGGGTTGTTAACTGATTTCCATCCAGTCCACTTTGACACACCCATACAGACTGATCATTCAAGAGCCTCATGGGACTCGCCAGGTCGATCCACAGCACATCGGGATTGGAAAGGAGTTGCGGGATCACGGTGTTGACATGGTCTTTCAACAGGCGAATTTTTGTCCAGGTAAAACTTGATCCCGATATAAAACCCATGGTTCGGGCTTTCTTTTTGGGTACAGCTATCTTTACCTCAGGAAAGGCCATTAGCCAGAGATCTGTCGATTTGGTTGCTTTCAGACGTGATAAGGCATTTTGAAGATTAGAGGACATCTTGTTTTGAGAGTCAAAAAGTTGAACTTTTATACCGGCTTTGTTGTGACTGATAGTCGTGTGGTCTTTGAGCTTTACCAGGTAGCGGCTGTTGCCAAGATAAAGCTGATGCACAGAAACCTGTTCCAGCCAGGCCTTCTGGTCTTTGCCGATAACACCTTCAAAACTGACCACACGAAGCGAATCTGAAGACAAACTCACTGTTAAAATTAAAAATAAAGCACTCAGCATCTCTTACCCCCAGCAACTGATTTCCTACAGAAATCAAAAGAGTTCGTCCATTGAAGTCACAACAAACACTCTGTCAGCAATCAGGATGAAACAGACTGCGAATCCTGCATTCCTTTACGCATTTTACCTTTTTTGCCGGTTCTTACACAACACTGTCATCGTTACTTGCATCACGCTTCTCAAGCTTTGACTCACTCTTTTTTCTGATTATCAGTTTACCATTATCTCATTTCTTCAGCAGACAGTAGAGGTAAGCAACTCGATCGACTACATTGGGGTTTCAAAAAACGATTGCAGGAAAACCGACTCCGATCCATCGATCAGGAACAGGTTTAAACCGCGATCCAACCGTATACAAGTTGGGTGATTGCAGCTCAACCACCTGTGAAAAAATCATCGTAGTACTTTTCGTTTTGGAATGCGGCAGTTGGAGTATGGGTTTGTTTTTGGAACTCGTACATGGCTATGGCGCCCGCGACGGCCACGTTCAACGACGGAACACCGCCCCATTGCGGGATCATGGCAATCTGATCACAAACTAAGCGGCTCGGTCCCAGTCCGCGGCCTTCGTTACCGAGCAGGAAAGCCGTTTTTTCGCAAAACTGTTGTTCAACAATAGGTTTTCCACCGATTTCCAGACCAACGATTTCAAAACCTTCGCTTCTACAGGCTTCCACCGCTTGGTTCAGGGAATGGAAGCGCCTCCTTTTCAAGGTTTGCTGGGTTCCCTGTGCTCCCGTTACTTTGATTTTCGATTTCCCTACAATCAGAAGTTCCTGACAGCCGAAGGCATAAGCCGAGCGAATCAACATACCGATATTGTCCGGCTTTTCAATATTGAAGACGATGAGCTTAAAAGGAATGGTGGTCTCCTGAGTGGCATAGACAAAGCCGTGTTTCAGCCCTGTGTTTATCTGCGAATGTTTTTCGGATCGTGCCCTAATCTGTTGGAGGGGGTTCTGAAAGCCGTTTGTCCAGTTTTTCGATAATTTCTTTAACGGGATTGGTACCAATGCCCTTGAGATAGTGATTTCTAACCGCGACCTCAATGAGGTTTGCCAGGTTGCGACCGGGAGCCACCGGCAATCGGTAAAGCGGTTTCTGTGTGCCCAGAACTTCAATGGTGTCCACTTCCAGACCAAGGGAATCGTAAGCTTGTTTGTAATCCCACTTTTCCAGATAGATAACCATGGAAAGCTCATGGTAGTCAGACACCGCCGCGATACTGAACAGCTCTCTCACATTGATGACACCCAAGCCTCTTATTTCCATGTGATAACGGGTGAGATCGTCTCCGTAACCCACCAGTTTGCCATCATCGTTTTTATGGATATAAACCATGTCATCGGATATAAGCCGCTGTCCACGCATCAGGAGATCGAGTGCACATTCGCTTTTGCCAACGCCGCTTTTCCCTAAAATCAAAACCCCTAATTCAAAAACAGAGATAAAGTTACCGTGGATATAAACCCTTGGCGTCAACTCTCTTTCCAGAATACTGGAAACCTGCTTGTGGATTTCCCTGCCAATCAAGGGACTGCGGAGCAGGGGAATCATGTGCTCGTCAGCCAGGTCAATAAGCCAATCCGGTAACGAGCTGTCCCGGGCTATGATGAAGCAGGTGTTGGTTTTCCGGGCTATTTCGAGAAAAAACTTGGATGATCTTTCCGGATTCGTGTTGAGATACGTGATTTCAGCCCGGCCCAGTAACTGCGCATGTCCCGGTTCAATGTATTCAAGGTGACCGGCAAGTCCCAGGCCTGGCTTTTGCAACTTAGTTGAGGTTAAGACTTTATCTTTCGCATCGCCACCAGCCACACAGGTACAAGGAAAAGTATCTTGATAGTTCAAGAGTTTCAGTGCGTTGAGTGTGGCTTTTCCACTGAGGGGTTTCCCTTTCAGTTTCTGGGAAAGGTGCTGAAGATAAGAGTCTCTTTTAATGCCGTACTCCATTTAAGGTTCAATGTATCCGTAATGTCCATCTTTTCTCTTGAATAAAACGGTGATCACATCGGATTCCGAATTTCTAAACACGGTAAAGTCCTGGTTGAGCTTTTCGAGTTCTTCAACGGCTTCCTCCAAGTCCATAGGCTTGACCTGGTAATTATCCGATTTGATAATTTTAATTTCATTTTCGTCCATATCCTTGGTGGGAACTGGACTATCCGCTTGCAACTTAATGGAATCCGAGGTGTTTCTTTTGGTTCTTATTCTCTTTTCTTTAAATCGTCTTGCCTGTTTTGCCAGTTTTTCAATTACCCTGTCGATGGATTGGGTCATATCAGCCGTTTCTTCCTGACCTTGGAAAATTTGTTTGTTCGATAGAAACTTAATTTCGGCCTTATGCCGATACTTTTCGGTGGAGAGTACTACTGAGACGTCCTGAACACTGTTTAACAGCTTCTTAATTAACTTCATTTTGTTGGAAGTGTGTTCCTTAAGTTCTTCAGTTACATCAAATCCGCGTCCAGTAAATGCAATTTTCATAGGTCCTCCTATTCTTTGGTTTAAAGTTTCTGTTTTCGTTTGGATGACGAGGGGATATGGAGTTCCTCACGATACTTCGCGATGGTTCTCCGGGCGATAATAATGCCTTCCCTTTCCAGTGCTTTGCGTATGGCATCATCACTGAGAGGTTTGTCAGGCGGTTCATCTCTAATGAGCTTGCGTGTCTTTTCTTTGACCGCAAGAGAGGAGACTTCTTCTCCAAAAACACTGGTAATACCCGAATGGAAAAATTCATTGAGTTCAAAAATGCCTCTTGGTGTCCGTACATACTTGCCATTCACAACTCTTGAAACAGTTGATTCATGCATATTGATATCATCGGCAATTTCACGAAGAACTAAAGGTTTCATGTATTCCACTCCGCGATCAAAGAAGTCTCTTTGATGTCTGAGCAGGGCTTCCGTCACCTTGTAGATGGTGCGGTTGCGTTGGTCCAGGCTCTTAATCAGCCACATAGCGGATCTGAACTTTTCCTGAAGGTAGCTGTTGATTTTTTTATCTTCACTTTTGGACAGTTCCAGTAATTTTTTATACACCCCGGAAATTTGCAATTCGGGGGTTCCCTCGCGGGTGAGTTCTATTTCGTATTCGTTGTTTATTTTCTTGATGACCACATCGGGTACGACGTATCGAACGGGTTTTGAGGAAAAAGTCAGGCCTGGTTTTGGGTCGAATTTTTTGACAATTTCCAGGTATCTTTTGAGTGTCTCCTTGTCGATATTCAGCAGGGACATAATTTCCTTGTACTTCTGTTTTTCGATTAAATGTCGATGTTCTAATAAAAGCGTTTCCACTTCCGTTCCCGCCCATTCTGAATAGGCTATTTGAATTTCGAGTATCTCCTGGATATTTCTTCCACCCACACCCAGGGGATCAAATTCGCGAATTTTATTCCAAACATCGTAAACAACAGACTCAGGAACTTCAAATTCCTCTGCGAGCTTTTCCAGTTCAATGTCTACCAGGTAACCTTCATCGTTGATGTTACCGATTATCTCCATACCTATTTCATACTCAACAGGCTTCAGACTGATCAAACCCAGTTGACGAATGAGCGCATGGTACAGGCTTTCTTTTTGCGAAAGCATGTTTTCCAGTTGAGGTTGATCTGAAAGATTATACGTACCCCGTTGATACTGCGGGTAGGGGTCACCTAAGTAATCACCGAAATAGTCATCTAAATCAATGTTTTCCAACGCCTCCCCATACTCGGTATCGGGTTCTTCCTTTTCTTTTTTTTCGGTATTCTCGGCAGGTGTATCTTCTTGAACAAGAGAGGCTTCTTCCAGCATGGGGTTTTCCAGCATTTCCTGTTGAACTTCGTCAATCAGGTCCAGCCGGGTCATTTGCAACAACTTGATTGCTTGCTGCATGCTCTGGGTCATGACCAGCTTTTGTCCAAGCTTCATGTTAAGACTTAGTGTTTGTCCAAGTGCCATGCCCTTTCAGTCCTCAATCCAGTTTAAATTGATCTCCGAGGTAAATACTTTTGACGGTTTGATCTTCCGCCAGTTCCCCAGGAGTTCCTTCTCTAAGAATATCGCCAGCGTTGAGAATGTATGCTCGCTTGGTAATTTTCAAGGTTTCGCGAACATTGTGATCGGTAATCAAGACCCCGATATTTTTCTCCACAAGCCTTCTTATGATTAATTGTATATCCCCAACCGCTTTGGGGTCAATGCCGGCAAACGGTTCATCGAGTAAAATAAAGTCGGGATTGTTTGTCAGCGCCCGGGCAATTTCCACACGACGCCTTTCCCCGCCGCTAAGAGCATAGCCCATACCTCTTCGAATGTGGTCCACCTGAAATTCGACTAAAAGCTCCTCCAGACGGTCCATTCGCTCATCAGAGGAGAGCTCCAGCAGTTCCAGCATGGCCAGGATGTTCTCTTCAACAGTCATGCGTTTAAAGATACTGGGTTCCTGCGGCAAATAGGAAATACCCCGCCGGGCTCTCTTGTACATGGGCAAATCGGTAATTTCATCCTGCTGAAGCAGGATTTGTCCGCGATCGGGTTTAATTAACCCGACAATCATATAGAAGGTGGTCGTTTTCCCGGCACCGTTTGGTCCAAGGAGACCTATGACCTCTCCCTTATTGACTTCGATGTTGACTCCGCGCACGACTTCCCGACCTCTATAAGATTTAGTGATGTCTTTGGCAGCGAGTGTCTTTGCGTTTCCCAATAATCAGTGACTCTTTTCTTTTTTAATATTGACGATTGTTTGAGTCGAGCCGTGTTCGCTCGCCTCAACTCGCATAGTATCATCGAGAAGGGAATAAATCAATCTCCTTCCTTTTGTTACATAACCGTCATTGTTTTGCAGGACAACTTCTCCTTCATTGCTCTCCAAAGTGAGTACCTGGGTGGCATGAACGTATTCAAGTAATTCTGACTGACCCGAAAACGTTGAAAGCTTTCCTTCCTTCCAGCTGCTGCCCTTGATCTGAATATTGCCTTCTGCCAAAACGCTCTTCAGAGCAACGGGCTTTTCTTGTGTGAAAAAGAGGTCCACTTTTTCCGCTGAAAGAGTGTTGTCTTCTGTGTAATGGAGCTCTTTGACGCCATTTAATTGGCAATGTCCTTCCCTTTTGTGTAAAGCCATACTTTGGCAGATCATTTTATAGGACGTTTCATTGGTAAAAAAAACAGCCTGAACTTGTTGGAGCGCTCTGGCAACGGTGTCCTCGGAATGGAAATTGGCGACATTGATTTCCTGGGCGGAGAAATGACTTCCACCGTCCTCTAACCTGGCAGGGGAACCTTTCAGCGAGAACTCTTCCTGGTATTCGTTAATGAGAATTTCGTTACCATAACCGTGAACCGCACGACCATCCCGTTTGGAGGTGAAGTGAATAAAGGCCCTGCCGAAAATTTCTCGATCCGGCAGATCCCACTTGGAAACCAGAATCTCCTCTGCCGTGACGTGTATCTGATTCTCTTCACTTGTGATTTCAGCTGTTTGCGAGAGAATGAGCTTCCTTTGACCGTGGAGCACTCTGAAAAAACCCGCCGTACCTTTCAGCGTATCGTATTGAAACTCCGGTGTTCCGAATATCCTGGTGTTTTCCGCCCTGCCACCGTTGAATTCCGTGTTAAAACCTTTGCTTCCTTTCAGCGTCAGAACCTCACCATCTGTGGACGTAGATTGAATGTGAATGGATGTCTCACCCTTTAGCAAAACAGGCTGAGTTTCAAGGAACTCGATATTCATAGACCCGGTTGTTCCTGTCACACTCTGTCCCATGACTGACTGAATGGTAAATTCTGTGTCGTTACTTGTGGTAATCCACTGCGGGAACATGCCCTTTTCATCCATGCAGATGGAAAAGAACCTTGAAATCAAGCCGCCTTCATTCCAAAAAATACGGCTATTCGGCCCGCTGATATTGACTTCTGTCATACTAAACGGGCTGTCTTCCTGACCACCCGTAAAGAAGAAGGCCATTTTTTCTGCTTCCAATGCAGTGGTATCCGATTTACTTTGCCCTGTGGAAGATACCATATCGTACTTTCCATTGAGAATGCGTCCCGCCCCCTGTTTCAGATTGACGAGAATCTGATCCGCAACAATGGATGTTGACTCTGTTTTTGTTGAAAAATTAAAGAAGACATCTTTATTTAACATCAACTTGGAATCGGGAATGTAATACAGCGTTTGCCCTGATCCGCTCCAGTTCCCTAACTTAAAATCAGCCTTGTTCTCTGTGATGAGTTCCTGGTCTGGTGTGATGATTAAGGGACCCTTGCTCTCAAACTGCAAGCCGCCTTCTTCCTTAAGGGTAATGGTGCTGTTTTCTTTGGATGAAAACACCTTGTTGGGACCGTCGTCCTGATAGAAGTCGGCGTGAATATGCAGAATACTTCCATCTGTTTTCTTCACTACCGCACGAATTTCGGATATAGCTTTTTGATCGCCCTTTAGAATTTCGCTCTTCTGAGCTTGTATTTCAAGAGTCCATTCCCCCTGGTCATTAAAGCTCTTGTATCGTATATTTTCCCCTTCCATCGCTGTGGACCAGAAAGCCTTTTTCTTCTGTTTCACGGGGTCTTCTTCTTTCAGATCCTTATCCTGAAGGGCTACCCATACAATCCAGACCGTAATCAAAGTAAAGAGCAAGGTAAACAACAAGGACGAAGTGCTTTTTCTCATCAGTTACCTCAAGAGGGTTTCATTTCAATGATTTGAATTTGAAAATCATCTCGAAACGGACTGATGGAATACATGAGATCAAGAGAATCGTATCTTTCAAACTCAAACTCCAGTTCATCTGGATGGTAGAAGGAGCATTTGTGTTTAACGAGTCCATCGCTTGCTGTGAATGAAAGCCAGGGGCCATTTCTCTGTATGTCTGTTTCCAGAATTAAATTTCGGCTCACAAAAACAGGAGTGGCATTGCCCGAGCCAAAAGGCTCCAGTTTCATGAGGTCATCAAAAAGAGCTCGATTGATGTCACTCCACTCGAGCTCGGCATCGATTTCAGAAACGGGTTGTACATCGAGTTGGTGAACATGAGGTTCAAGGAGTTCATTCATTCGCTGCTTGAACTGAGGCAAGTTAGTCAAATCCAATGACACGCCTGCTGCTTCAGCATGACCGCCAAAGCTTGTAAAAAGGGACCTGATTTCATTTAGGGCATCGATTAAATTCACTCCGGGCACTCCGCGAAGCGAGCCGTTGGCCTCTTTGGAATCGTAGGAGAGCACACAAACCGGTCGCGAGAATTTTCTCAGCATTTTACAGGCTGTAATGCCTAAAATACCACGGTGCCAATTCTTACCTGCCAGCAAAATAAACGGTGGAAGCTGTTTTCTGGAAAGCGCTCGAATTTGATGGACTAAACGGCTTTCCAGCTCCCGCTCCAGCATTTGCCTTATGTAATTCATGCCATCCATGATATCCACCAGCTTGTTAACTTCAAAACAGTTGTTCTTTTTCAAGAAAAAGGATATCGCCGTAGCTGGATCACCCAGTCTGCCTGGGGCATTAATGCGCGGTGCTATCTTGTAACTGATATCGTGTGCGTAAACTTGATTTCGGATACCGACTTTCCTCAGCAGCGTGCGAATGGGACCTTTGGTGTCACTGGATATCGCTTTTAAACCCTGCTGCACCAGCCAACGGTTTTCAGCTCTCAGAGGAACCATATCCGCAATGGTGCCAATGGCGGCTATTTTCTGATAATTTGCCAGGTCAAATCGTCTGGGAAATCGTTTAGCTAGAGCTTCAACCACTTTATAGGCAACTCCTGCCCCGCAAAGATCGCCGAAAGGGTAGTTTGAATCCTGTCTTTTGGGGTTAATGACAGCGAGCGCATCTGGCAATACATCACCCGGGATGTGGTGGTCGGTGATAATGACATCCAGATTTCTTGATTTTGCGTATTCCACTTCGGCAACATTTCGACATCCGCAGTCAACCGTCACAATTAAATCGGCACGGTGTTCCATAACGATTTCATCCAGACAGTCTTCCGCAAGACCGATCCCTTCACTGAAACGATCGGGAATGTAGTAGTATGTATTGCCGCCCAACGCCTTGATTGCCCTGGTCAGAATGGCAATGGCCGTCACACCGTCGGCATCGTAATCACCAAATACACATATTTTTTCATTGCGTTTAATCGCAAGAAGAATGCGTTCTACAGCTTCATGCATATCGTTTAAAAGAAAAGGATCGGCTGGTTGGTACTCAAGTTCCCCCAGTATGGATTGAATTTCTTTTTCATCTTCTTCATCAGATGATGTGGTTTTTAATCGCGACAGCAGACACTTTGTGGCGATTGGATGCAAATCGTACTTGCGCGATATTTCTTGAACTTTATCCCGACATAAAAGACGGTTTTGCCATGAACTGGCCATGTGAGGTTAACCTACTTGATCGTAGACTCCCATAACACGAAATTTCTGATACCTGGGCTTAAAACAACCCTCAAACAGGTTGTCATAACAGGATTTAAGCCATTCACTCAGCTGGTCATGAAGAATTCTGTATGTTTCAAGCATGTTGCTGTAAACACATCCAAGAGGTTCTTTAATAACTTTATCAACCAAATTCAGATTTTTCAGTTTTGGGGCAGTTAAGTGAAGTGCTTCAGCAGCTTGTTCCATTGGTGTTGCATCTTTCCAGTGGATAGACGCGCCAACTTTCAATGCATGGGATGAGTCAATAGAATGTTTCAGGGTACACTTGTCGCCACCAAAATACAAAGCTGAAGCTCTGCCAGTATGGACTTCGCCCGCAACCACTATTGGCATCTTCGCTTTTAACCAGGCCATTTCTTTCAATTCATGAGCATTGGCTCCTGCTTGGCCTTGATTATCTGCACCAATGCCGGGAAAAACATCCTGTGGATCGATGAGACAAGCGATAGGATACTCGAACTTTTCAGCTAACTCCACGCGAATAGCCTTGCCTTGACCACGTGGTTCCTCAAAATGGTCCATGCAGTCATGCCTAGAAGCTTGATCCGAATAACAGACCGCCGTGCCATTTTGCCTGTTGGGTACCTGGCGGAATAACTTGGGCTGTTTTCGTTTAAAGCGCTTTGGTATTTTCGAAATTTCCTTGGTTGTGGTTGGGGGTTGTGCCATTAAGACTTCAAGCCTAGCTTTTAATTCTAAGATTGGTTTTTTAAGTGCATCTGATTTCCTACTCATGTTTCTGCGTATCACTCACTATAATGGAACAAGTCTATCTTTGCGTGAACTAACCGTCAAGAGAATTAGATACAGAGATCCATTGAACGGCGTAAACCCTGGAATGAGTTTCTCTACCGTACCGAATGAACAGGGTACCTAAGCTGCTGTACAGCCGTTATGGTTTGGGAACGAAGAGTTTCCTGATATCCATTGCGGCAAATGCTTTTAAAATATCTTTTTGCTCAGGTTTGACGATATGAACTGCTTTTGTCAGTGCAATCTTTTTTCGTTTTCGATCGCTCATTTCATCCCATACACGCATTAAATGGGTGACAAAAAGAGGAAACACCTGGACATTCAACGTACCACCCCATTTTTTATAGTGAAAAGAGCCGATGGGATATGGGTAAACAACACCCTCAACTCCTGCTTCTTCAAAAGCTTCGTTAACTGCTGTTTCACAGGCTGTGCTGTTGTACTCAATGATCCCCTTTGGGAGAGTCCACTTGGTTTTTTTCTTGTTCGTAACCAATACAATATACAACTTGTCTTTCTCATATAAAAAGGGAATGGCTGCAGCCTGCTGATACATAAAAGACGGTTTTTGATTGGTTTTCTGGTTTTCCATATCGCGACTTTCCATAGATGGCTCTTCTTTTGCCTTCCATTTTACTACTAAAGTAACGCAAGTTCTTGATTTTAGTTAAAAACCCAATTATTTTTATCGAGACAGTGGCAAGATACCCATCATGAACTGACTTGATGAACCTTTAGAAGACATTGACCCATTATTGAGATTTCAGTAATGTATTCAGATGTAGTTCCTGATAAACTAACTCCAGATGGCAGATTAAAGAGAAAAAAGGGCGATCATTGACCGAATTCACGACACACTTTCAAAATCACATTGCTTTTAAAAGCCTCGACGATTTTCAATGGAACCAGAACCTGGTCCAATTGATTCCTGTCAGCTGGATGATCACCTACTCCTGCATTCCTCTCGGTGAAGAGGGCAATATTGTGCATGTGGCTTTTCACGATGATTCTTTTTTAGAACATGTGGAAGAGCTGGAGTTGTTTTTAGGCAAACGCATTCAACCCGTCCGGGCACCCAAAGACAAAATAGAGGCCTGTTTAAAGGAATCCGAAACATCCCAACAGGTGCTCAACGAAGCGACCAGCGGCTTCAAACCTCAGTACAGTCAGAACTACGAAGAGGAAGAAGTGCTGGACGCCAACCGCCTCATGGATGGTCAATCACCCCTGGTCCGCCTGGTAGATACATTGATTTACAGTGCTCTGGAACGCCGCGCTTCTGATATTCACATTGAAACACAGAGCCGGCAGGTCAAGGTCAAGTACCGAATTGACGGTGTGCTTTACGATGCCATGGAACCGCTGGACAAGTCCCATCACAGCACCGTCATTTCAAGAGTCAAGGTCATGGCGCAGCTGGATATTGCCGAAAAGAGGATTCCCCAGGATGGCCGTTTCAAGTTGCAAATTCACGGTCGGCCCATCGATTTCAGGGTTTCCATCATGCCCACCATCCATGGCGAAGATGCCGTCATCCGAATCCTTGATAAGGAAAGCACCAATGAGAGTTTCAAGGAGCTGAATCTCAAGATTCTCGGATTTGAAGGCCATTTGCACCGTCAGCTCAGCAAAAGCATTACAGAACCTTACGGCATGGTCTTGGTGACAGGTCCCACGGGCAGCGGGAAAACCACAACGCTCTACGCCTGTGTAAGTGAAATCAAGAACGATGAAGATAAAATTGTCACCATAGAGGACCCGGTTGAGTATCAGCTTTCCGGTATCACTCAAATTCCCGTACACGAAAAGAAGGGGCTCACTTTCGCGCGCGGTTTGAGATCCATCCTGCGTCACGATCCCGACAAAATTCTGGTAGGTGAAATTCGCGATACGGAGACCGCGCAAATTGCCATTCAGTCCGCTTTAACCGGACACCTTGTCTTTACAACCGTTCACGCCAACAACGTGTTGGATGTCATGGGTCGATTTGTCAACATGGGTGTGGACTTACACAACTTCGTTTCAGCCCTCAACTGCATTGTCGCGCAGAGACTGGTTCGTCTGATATGCGACTCCTGTAAGAAGCCCGACCAACCTGAGGCAGCTCTCATACGAAGATCCGGATTGGACTGGGAACACTGGAAGAACGTCGTGTTTTACAAAGGCTCGGGCTGTTTATCCTGCAACGGAACCGGGTATCGGGGTCGAACCGTCATTGCCGAGCTGCTGATTCTGACTGATGACCTGCGTGAAGCAATCAAGGATCGATTGCCGGTTCGTGAGATTAAACGACTTGCAGCGGAAACGGGAATGGTGTTCCTGAGAGAAGCCGCACTGGAGAAGTTGAAACAAGGCGTGACGACCCTGCATGAGATCAACAAAGTCACCTTCATTGAATAGGAAAACAACATGTTGCGAACAAAGGTATTAAAGAAGCCCGTTTTGTTGCAGACAGAAACCAGGCTGTGGGGAACCCACGAAGGCGGTTGGAACATCGATATCCCTGTTCCAGAGGCCCTTCCTGTCTTCCCTGATCTTGAAAAGGAACTGCCGGAATCCGTTTTCTCAGAAAAAAAAGCCGCTCTGATCTTACCGGAAATTGCCTTTTTCCCTCTCAAAATTCAAGTTGAAGAACACGTCAAAGCCCGTGAAATGGAATCCTTTTTGAAGTGGAACCTGAAATCCCGATTGCCCTTCCCTTCGGAAGATGCCTGGATTCGCTTCACGCCCATTCAAAACACTGCTTCATGGCTCGTTTTTTCATTGCCAGGCTCGTGGATCAATGAAACCCACCTTTTCTTTCAGGAACGGCAAGTACAGCTGGGATACATTGGAACGATTGCGGGACTCTTTATGGAGAGCGGCATCAAGTCACTGGAGCGGGTCATGCTCGCTTATCACAGTTACTACATCTACCTCCAAATGAAATCCGGCAAATTAACCGGCTTTACCATTCGCAAATACCCCCTTGCCAATGACTCCATCCAGTTTGCTCAATTTATCGGAAGCGATTTTGAACTGCCCTCTTCACCGGTGCCTGTTCTCTGTTTCTCTGAATCGAGAATGAAAGAATGGGAGCGGTTCATATCAACTCATGAAAACCAGGTGTTCACCCTGATGGGTGACCGGCAAAACGCGGCGCACTTTCTCACCGCACTGGGAGGAAGACCATGAGACCGGAACTTAACTTTTCACCGCAGCCCTTCAGAAGGAACCATCCTTTTCAGATTGCCATCAGTCTGGTCAACATCGCGCTGGCGATCTTTTTGGCTTATTCCGGTTTTTATGGGTGGCATATCATTCAGGAGGATCTGGACAAATCGGGCGCATTCAGTGAACTGGAAACCCGACAACGGAAGCTGGACAAGCAATTCAGCGACATTCAAACACAGCTTCAAGCACTCGACTTGAGGTCCCATGACAGCGAAATCCGGTTTTACGCGGCTATTGAAAACGAGATGCAGGTACCGTGGATTGACATTATGGACACACTGGGCGGCCTCATACCGGAAGGTGTCCGCATCGTTGAAGTAACTTCGGAGAGAAACAACCGTGACGCCGTTGCAGGCACTCAGACTCTTCATTTTGTCGCTGTTTCCAGAACGAAAAAAGAGGAAATTGCGTTCCTGAAAAAGCTTCAAAACCAGAAGGGTTTTTCCCGCGTTTTACTGAAAAGCGAAACCTACGAACACTCAGAAATCGGTTTTGAAGGTAGTTTCTCGTATGTAGGGGAGGATGAACATGAAGATCTTTAACCTGAATCTGATCTTCACTGTTTGCGCGTTGATCGTTCTCGCCGTTTTTTGGTTGGCCTGGATCCCAAATCAGGAATCCATTCATCAAAACCAAGCTTCCCGATTCCAGGAAGAGACACTGATCCTGGAGAAGAACAGTCAAGCCCTGCAGGCCATGCAGCAGGCGCTCGACCGTTTTGCCGCCAACAAGGAAGCCATTGCTCAGTTCCGCGGATACCTCTCCCGCAACCCCTTTGAAAGTCTCAGAAAAACCAGTGCCCATATCGAGAAGTTAGCTCGAAAAAACAGGATGGAACTCACCAGGGTCGTTTATCAGAAGGGTACCCGAACGGGCGCCCAACCGCGTGCGCGTTCGGGGAATCGGGACGGCAATTCATCACGTACGACACGCTACTCTGGAAGTTCAGAACTGATCTCGTATGAAATTGAACTGCCACTCACAGGTACCTACCGCGATTTCAGGCGGTTTCTGCTGGACCTCCAAAAACAGGAACAGCTCACCGCTGTTCACGAAATTCGTGTGGACAGCAAGGACGACTCCGGTCTGCTTTCCATTCAGCTAGGTTTAACCAGCTATTTCACCCAGGGAGCCGACCATGAATAGAAGAACCTCGTTTTTATTGCTTTTGGCTCTGGTTCTGATCGTCATTCGAGTGGCTGTATCGTGGCAAAACTCCGATGGCGTGGCGACTTTTTTCAGCCTGGACACGGGCACGTATTCACTGGATGCCGCTGAGCAAAAGAAGCTGGATGTTCTCAGCACACATCCGGTCTTGACTTCAAAAACCAAAACACGAAACGCCAGGTATTTGAACCCCAGCAAAAGGAACCCCTTTTTATTCGGACGCCCGCCGGCACCTGAGACGGTCATAACGACTCCTGTATTGGAACCCGAAATCGTCATCGAGCAAACAGTCGTTGAAACGCGTTTTTCCGGTCGACTGATCGGCATGACCGAGCTGGCTGACAGCGGCAAGAAGCGTGTGCTGCTTGAAACATCCGAAGGGAACCTGCTCCTGACGGAGGGAGAGCTCATCGACGGCAGATACAAAGTCCTGGAAATCACCTATGAACACACCGTGATCGGCGATACGCAATCCGGGCAGCAACACACCTTGACCTATTTGGATGAACCATGATTGACTGGAAGAAAGGAAGAACTATGCGATTGACAACACTCATTCTTATGTCTCTGTTCTTGATTCAGTGTGCCAACCACAAACTGGTATCTGAAGCAAAACGCGAGACAGATAAAATGCACTGGGACCGCAGTTATCAGCTATGGGAACAAATCTACAAAGACAATCCCAATGACACCAGGGCGAGAATTCAGATGGAAAGGTCGGCTGTGTATGCTTCCCTCAGGCATTTGGAAGAGGGTTTGAAATTGCTGGCTCATCGATCTTTTAATGAAGCCAAGTCTGAACTGCTCTTCGCCTTGAAGTACGACCCCGACAATCAGTCCGCCATCGACGGGATGAAACAACTTGAAAGAGAGTTGAAAGACCTGCAGACAATGAAAGAAAACAAGGGCGCATCCCTGGTTCCAGAAGCGGAGAACTCCTATCCGCAACTGACACCCACCACCTCTGAAGCCATTAATCTTTACTTCCCGAAATCGGTCAAAATTCGGGACGTTTATCAGACTCTTGGTCAGAATTACGGCATTAACATCCTCGTTCACCCCAGCATCAAGGGCAGTTTGCCGAACCTGGATTTGCGAAACCTTGATTTCATCAAGGGTTTGAACACTCTAATGGTTCTCAACAAACACTTTTACAAAATAATCGATGGGCGGACCCTGGTCATTCTCAGCGACAACAAATCCAACAGGGACATGTACGACAACCAGATTATCAAGACTTACTACCTATCCAACGCCTCGCCAAAGGAAATGAAGCAACACCTCAAAGTTCTCGGCGACATGAAAGACTACACCGAAAATGAAGAATTAAACGCCATTACACTCAAGGGAACAGCCGAGCAGATTGCCATAGCCGACCGCATTATTAAAGCCAACGACAAGGCTCAAGCGGAAGTCATTGTTGAAATTGAACTGTTGGAAGTCAATAAAAACGTTCTAAGAGACATGGGTATCAAACCGGTTTTCTTTGATCCCGCCAACCCTACCGACACCACGGCCATGTATCAGGCCGGTCTCTTGTTTCAGCCTGAAGGTCAGGACTTATCGCAAATACGCGGAGCTTTTCCCGATATCAGCTCTGCCGATTTTCTGACGGTTCTACCCTCCGTCATGGTCAAGTTGTTAAAGGAAAACAGCGATTCCAAACAGATCTCCAACCCACACGTTCGGGTTACAGCGGGCAAGGAAGCGACGATTCAAATTGGACAGTCGGTGCCAGTACCGCAAACTTCCTTCTTCAACCCCTACCAGAATATCAACAACTCCAATTCCAACAACATCGGAGATCAGGCTCTGACAACGTTTGACTACCGCAACGCGGGTATCGATATCTCCGTCAATCCCAGGGTTCATCACAACAATGAAATCACCCTGGACTTTGCTCTCAAAGTCACATCCGTAGTGGGGACACAAGGTTATCAGCCCGTTTTTGGACAGCGCATTGTCAACACGACGATTCGGCTCAAAAATGGTGAGTCAAGTGTTCTGGCAGGACTATTGAGTAACGATGAGCGAAAATCCATGACGGGTTTCCCCGGTATTTCCGATGTCCCGATTCTAGGCAAACTCTTTTCATCGGAGGAAAAGATTGTCAATCAAACCGACATTATCCTTCTGCTCAAACCGGTCATTGTCCGCGGGCCCAATATTAAACCCGAAGATGTGGCGCCCTATGAGATTTCCTCTTTGAGTCTTTCCAGTCTGATGGGACAACCCACAGAAAAAGAGAACAAGGCTCCTCAGAAGAAGAGTCGCGTAAACCGCTCTAATACCTCAAGCCTTCCCGGTCAGACAGAGTCCGCGGAAGAGGGTACGGAGCCCGAAATCACGGAGGAACCCGAAAGCCCAGGTGATCAGGCTTCCAACACGCCGGGTATGTTGGCTTTTTTACCGGCCAACAAGCAGATTCGGGTGGATGAACCCATTCAAGTTCAACTCTACATGACCAATATTCAGGGCTTGTATCAAGGTGAAGTCGTGGTCTCGTTTGATCCGGAATACCTTCAAGTTGAAAAAATGTCACTAGCTCGACTGCAAGTTGAAGAAGGCCGTTCCCCTGTCCTCTCGCCCTTTTGGAGTCAGGAAACAGGCAGAGCCAGTATTATCGTGGCTCCCGTTCCCGGATCCAGTGAATTTAACGGTTCCGGTATTATGGGGAAAATACATTTTCGCGGTATCAAGCCAGGCCATTCTGATCTGAAAATTCTGAATACGTCCTGTCTCAATGCAGCGGGAGAACAGTTGAAGATGGAGTCCATTCCCGGCTCTATCGAGGTAACACCCTGAAGATGTCCTGCTCCTACTCCACTCCAACTAGCAGAAAAGGGTTCACCATTCTGGAGCTCATGGTAAGTACCGTTATTCTCGCGATTCTGGCTTCTGCCGCCGTTCCCGTTTCCAAAATGATGGTCAAGCGAAAAAAGGAAGCCTACCTGCGAGCGTCACTGCTGGAAATGAGGACGGCCATTGACCGTTACCGGCAGGCGGTTGAAGAGGGAATCATTAAAAAACCGCCTTTGGATCAATACGGGTATCCTGCAGATTTTGAAGAGCTTGTTTTTGGTGCTCCTCATGCCATGAAACCCTCCATAACCATTCGGTTTCTCAGACGTATCCCGGTGGATCCCATGACCGGAGAAGCCAAATGGGGCATGAGAAGTGTTCAGGATGCACCGGACAGCACAACCTGGGGTGGACAGAATCTCTTCGATGTCTACTCTCTAAGTGATGGCACTGCCATCGACCAGACGGAGTACAGCCAATGGTAAAAAGAGCCTTCACACTCATGGAAATCACCGTTATCGTTACGGTACTCGTCTTGCTGGCATCCATTGCCGCGGCAACTCACAAATCAAGAGTTCGCAATGCCAAAGAAAGTGTCCTCAAACACAATCTCGCGCAAATCCGACTTACGCTCGATGCCTATAACGCGGATCGCGGACATTATCCCGAATCGCTGCAGACGTTGGTTGATGAAGGCTATATGAGGCGCTTACCGGAAGATCCCTTCACAGGATCCAGTGATACCTGGGAAGTCATTTATGAAGAAGGTCTGGCTGACGAAGACACATCCTATATTCCTGGCGTTTTTGACGTTCGAAGCGGGAGTGTGGATGAAGCCATGGACGGGACTTTTTACAACGAATGGTAAAAAACTGTTATTTCTATCTCAAGAATAAAATGACCTTGCATAACAGGAGCAAGGGAAATGTCTTACTGGTTGTCATTATTATCGCGGCACTGATGGCACTGGGTCTTTCTCTGGCTTTTCAGCCTCTGCGTGTGCAAAAAATGAGGCAGAAGGAGGATCTGCTTATTTATCGCGGAGAACATCTCGCCAAGGGTATTCGCGCCTTTTACTTCAGATTCGGTCATTTTCCCAGAGATCTGGAAGACCTGGTCGAGGTGGAACCAAGACTGGTACGTCAGGTCTATCAAGATCCCATGACGGAATCCGGAGAATGGGAATTGATGTACCTCGGCAAGGATAATCTCTCCAGTGCTCAGAGGTTGAAAGAACAATATTTACCTTCGGGTCAACAAAACACCCACAAAAGTTCACTGATGTCTCACGGGCGACAGATTATCGGTATTCGTTCAAAATCGACAGAAACCGGTTATCGCGAATACCAGGAAAGCAGAATCTACAATGACTGGCTATTCAGTGCGATGGCGGGCAGACGCAAACGCTCAAGATAAACCAACTGAACCACCCTGTAGCTTTTGGCGTCCGTGTTGCGCAGCCGTGCCTATCTCAACAAGCATGAAGAGGTTTGCAGGCTGAAAAGATACGGTTCGTGCCACAAAACACGTCGGGCAGACAGAGACCAGGACTTGAAGGGCAACAGCGATGGCCGCTGGAACGAGGTGTCAAACGGGTTCGTTTATTCAGCAATCTGCAGCCCGGAAGATGGATTAAAAATTAAAACTCAACTGGCCCTGATTGAAGAGCTCCAATTGATTGGGCAGACCAATTTCTTTTTCCATCATACGGGACGCCTTGACAAACTGATCGTCGTACTGAGGATCCATAAACAGGAAGAAACGCCAGAGTGCCTGATGTCGATCACTCAAGCCGGACAGCTCGGGATTGGATAAATCGGACAGTTTCTTTAAAGGTCCCGAATCAATCTGCACAAAGATATTGGCTTCTTTTAGTTTCATGTCGGTATCGGGAGCATAGATGATAACAGCAGAGGCCGGGATACCCAGCTTCTTGGCGATCCTCCGCTCCAGGTTCGATCTCTGGTTGCGCGTGTTTAAATGAAAAGCCCTTTGAAAGCGTTTCATGGCCTTTTCATCGGGAAAGCTCTTGTCGAGAGGGGAACAGGCCACCATGTAAACCCTTTTGTATAAATGACGGCTTAAGTAAGAGTCCATCAATGATCGGAAGGGGTGTTTTTTGGGTAATCTCCTGTCCAGGAGGTAGATTAAACTTTCATCACGCAGTTCGTACAGCTCCTTTGTATTGAAAAGCCGGTCACTGATCATCGCTTCCAGAATACGGGATAACATAGCCCCGGACACCATCTTGGTGTGGTGAAAGTAAACCCGTTCTGTCAAATGAAAGCGAATGCGAAGCAGACTGATTAACTCCGACCAGGCATCCTGTCTGAAACCTCGATCATTGTACAATTCAAAACAGAGTTTGCCATCCCTGACTCGGAGGTAACGAAGGATGCGATCGTCAAAATTAAGCGGCAAGCCACAGAAATAAGCATCTCTGCGCAAATAGTCCAGTAAATCGGCACAAACAGGCCCCGCCACAAGATCGTAACTGTAACTCTGACCCGTTTTGGACTTTGAGAAAAAGGAAATAAGCTCATCGGTCAATTTCATCTTCCTGAGAACTTTCCCCAGTTCACCCAAAGTCAGGAAGTGTTCCAGGCGGTCGCGGCTCTTGTCGTGGGCGGGAAGAATCCTTCTCTCATCCTCAAAAGTGTGCCCATAGGGAATGTGCGTGATGTCGTGCAGGAGCGCTGCTATACTGATGAATCTTCGTTCTTCACTGCTGACAACATCCTGAAACGAAATTTGATTGATGCAGTCAATCATTCTCTTAACCATCCAGCTCGTGCCGATGGAATGCTCAAAGCGTGTGTGCTGTGCGCCCGGAAAAACCAGGTGACTGGTTCCCAGCTGCCTTATTCCTCTCAACCTCTGAAACTCAACTGTATCAATAACAGCGGATTCTTCATCCGATAGAAAAATATCTCCGTGAATGGGATCGCGCAGTGTTTTCATGATCTATCCCCAAGTGTCATCTTGAAAATTCGTTCAAGTGTTGAAGGGTGTGTTTCACCCATGTTTTTTTTCTTTCTCTTCAGTGCTAACATGAAATTCTGGATGTTTTTTACCAGCTCCTGCCTTCCCAATGCGGGAATCCAGCCAAGACTCTGCCCCTGACCGGAAACGCTAAAAGCATAACACGATTTGAGTTGATTTCGATTGCCTGCAAACACAAGCAGTCGATTACTCAAGAGACACAGTTCCTGAAGGTGAGTATCTGCATCTGTGCAAACAAAGCGGTGCTGGTCGAACCTGGGGTACTTTAATTGATCAGTAGGCTCATAGATCGTCAAGGGTATATTGAGATCTCTAAAAGCGCCCTGAAGTATTTCGCAAACCACAAGCTCCGGCTTGCGGTAGAGAAAAAGACAGGCTGAATCGTCATCAGCACGGAAATCCGATACATAGCTCGCTGGAAAAGCAAAAGCAGAGCCTGTCAAGAGGTGCGTTTTACTGCTCGTGTGGTATGTTTCAAGCTTCGCGTGCAAGTCTCCGTTGATTAAGCAATGACAATGAATGGTATGTTCACCCGGAGTACCAAAAAAGAGAACTTTCTTAAAACGCAACATCAGCCTCTTGTCTCTCAGGCACTCATAGGAGTCTCCAAAATGACAATAAATTTCTCTGTCTCGCCCGGCAAGCTGCAAAGTTTTCTCAATCTGACCCTCTACATCATCGCCACATCGATGAACCGCTTCTCCTGGCAAAAGAGTTTCTGCCGTCCTGTAACTGTGCCTGTGAACAAGATAGGTCGGCTCTATCCCCCTTGTTTCCCTGACAAAATATCCCCATACCCTTGCCCTGTGAAAATATATCGGGAAATGCTGTGTGTTTTGATCGATTCGTATAATCAACTGTTACTTCCTCACCATATTGTGCTATTTTAACCAATTGGAGGCCATCAACTCATGAAAAAAAGAGGGTTTTCCAGAAAACTCAAATTGCTTCGCATTGAGGTAACCTCTGATGAGGCTGTAGCAAAGGGAAACATTCAAAACGTCTCTCCTGGAGGACTGGGTATTCGAGTTCACGGAAAAAAATCCTTTAAGGAAGGAGAAACCGTTCTGCTGGAGGCTTATTCCCATGGTAAATGTTACCAAATGGAAGGCATTGTCATATGGGTTGAAGCCAGTGAACCTTCAAGCAAACTGGGTGTTCAACTTAAGTGCGACCATGCAGGTTTCTGTCATGCCGCATTAGATGATACCGAGAAGTTCACTGAGCCGGGCAGTTCACTACTGCGTGTCATATACTTGTCCATAGAAAATGCAATGAACGACTGGAAAAACGACGTTCAATATGGTCGTGTCAATGTCTATGTCCTTCCTCCACACCCTGAAGTAGATACCAGTGTCATGGTCTACTTTTCGCTGGAAGGTCAAAAGTGGGAAGTCAGTGCAAAAGGACTGGTTACGGCAAACCATATTGATTTTTTTCAAGTGCTTTTGGATAACCCTCAAAAACTACGGGAAGATTTTGAAGAAGCCCTTGTCGATATCAAGTTTAAAGAAGAGTGAAACCTCTCTCATTCCCGCTTATCGAATTGGTGATTGAACGCAAAAACGCTGGGAAGCAGAAAAGCTCATAAGAGTCAACCTGTGATAACTGTTCTGCCAACTCCAGTTAACCCTTATTTATTCGATAATGTTTATGTAAATATTGTGTTGCCAAAAGCGAAAAAGCTTGATTTTTTTATAGTAATTAGTATTGTTTCTTAATTACTTAGTGTATTTTGAGGTGTTGTATGAGAGTTAATAAAAAAACAAAATACGGCGTTGAGGTCTTGGTACACATAGCCAACGCCACCAAAGAAAAAAAAATGATTCAAGGCCGAACGGTTGCTGAACTGCTGGGTATTAACGAGCCATATTTTGATCAGATCATGATGACACTTAGACGGTCGGGCTGGGTAAGGTCTGTGCGCGGCCGCAAAGGCGGTTATATTCTGGCTTGTACTCCCGGTGAAATTAACATACTGGATGTAATAGAGCTGTTTGAAGGTCCTACCGTATTGGGCAATGCAAAAGCCGGTGAAAACACAGGTTATGCCGCTCTGGGTATCTGGAACGATGTGGCAGCCTATATCAAAGAAACACTTGACGGATTTACACTCCAAAAAGTTCTTGATCACGAACAAAGTGCTTCCATGGACTATGTTATTTAAGCTTAAGACGCAGCCTATTTGACAAAGGAAGCCATTTTTGGCTTCCTTTTTTACTGCATGATGACCAAACCGCTAAAAGCACATTGAAAGCAAAAAAATACAATGCTCTATGCTTTGTTCTGCTCCAGGTCTGTGTATGAGTTCAAGACCTGTCAAACTTGATACTGAAGAATGCAACAGCAGGGCATCTGGTAATAACGTGTTTAGCAAGACAAATCAAGTCATTTGCATCCCCAGGTCATATACCAAATCCAGCCAGACGAATGTGTTAAGATAAGGTGGAAACATCTTGTGTGAGGATGCCATGATCTACCTGTTCATCTTTCTGGGAACCCTCCTGGAAGGGGAACTGTCGCTGGCTTTCATTGTTTACGTTGTTTTAAAAGGTGAGTATTCCTACTGGCCGGTACTCTCTATGAGTGCGCTTGGAGCTGTGACGGGAGATTGTCTCTCGTTCTGGATAGGCGGGAAACACGGTGTTTTTTTATCCAACAAGTTTCCCGTCATCGCCAGGTCCACGAAGTGGGTTTATCGTCAATTTGGACGTTTCCCCTTTGTACTGATCTTGTTTTTTCGGTTTCAAATCGCAATGCGGACGTTTGCCTTTCTTTCCCTGGGCATGCAGTCTGAAAACAGAGCCAGAGACCTGTTTTTTCTTTTTATATCCTGTTGGGTCTGGAGTGTTTCCATTCTCTATCTCCTGGACATGTTCATGCCGTTCCTGTTATCCCTTTGGCCTGGTCTTACCGGTTGAACACGAGGCTGGAACACTCTATTGACAGCACCTTTCATTCAAAGAGATGTCATGGCGTACTGTTTATTTGAAATTTAGGATGTTTAAATAGGCATCAAGTATTAAGCGGGTAAGTCGATAGACTTTTTAGGAGTGGTTATGGAACCAGAATGGAAACAGGATATCAAATCCATTGATTACCCCAATAACCCATTACCACAGTACGAACTAATGGGTTTTCAAGAAGATATTGTGGCAGATCAGAAGGTCATGCGTAAAATCATACTCGCGATCAGTCTATGTACAGCTATAGCTGCTTTGGCGGCAGTCTTGTTTTATCTTAAAGATGCCAAAACGTTTCACCGCGAAATGCTGCACAAGAGAAGTGTCAACTCGAAAGAAAACCCCTTTAAAAGTAAAATTTCTTTAAAAGTGCTTCAAACAAGAAAAACTAAATCCATCCAGGGACTGATAGGCAGTACAAGGGTAAAATCGGGGTTCACTTTTTTTATAGCACGCGTGCGTATTCTCAATGAAGCAGACCGGAATTTTCAGGTCAACCCCTATGGTCTGGCTTTATTGACAGAATCAGGAAAACGCTACAATCCGCATGTTGGACAGAGAAAATTGAAAGAGGGCATTCGCTCCAAAGTTCTAAAGCCCGGTATGGAAGTGGAAGGAGAATATGTCTTTGAATTGCCAATCCATGAAAAGGTAAGCTCACTGGTTATTAAAAGCTATAGTGGAACGCTGGCAAAACACCACTTTTAATCATACTGTCACTTTGTTAACCCGAAAAATCAATGCCTGTCTGACCAGGCCTCTGGATCCACCGCCCAATGTTCCAGTAAGCTCCATTCCTCATCGTTAATGCGCGAAGTCTTCTTGGCAACACACAAAAGAGTTGCAAGGCTGCAGAGGCTGCTGTAGGGGATTTTCGCGTTTTGAAACCGCTCTTCGGCTATGCGAAGTCCGTATGAAAATATCGAGGCAACATGCAGAACCTGACCTCCGCATTCTTGAATCGCCTGAGCCGCACTGATGGAGCTTCCTCCAGTTGAAATGAGATCTTCAATAAGCAGGACCTTTTTGTTTTCCGGACTGCATCCTTCTATTTTATTCTTCCTTCCGTGTTTTTTTTCAGAAGAACGCACATAGATCATGGGGAGATCCAATGCATCTGCCAACCAGGCAGCGTGAGGAATGCCGGCTGTTGCCGTTCCGGCTATGATCTGAGGGTGCATGTTCCTTTCGTTGATTCTTTCCAAAAAGGCAGCAACAACCTGTTTTCTGCCCTTCACATGACTGATAATCGTACGATTATCGCAATAAATAGGGGACCTCAGTCCGCTGGCCCAGGTAAAAGGTTTTTTAGGAGACAACGTTACAGCTCCGAGTTTGAGCAGCATTTCAGCTATTTTCTTTTCCATTTTATTCCTTCCTTTTTTGCCGTGTCTGAAGGTGTTCAACCGTTTGATCCCCTGGAAAACGAAATTCCCAGGCAGGTGTCTTTTCTGTGTTCAATTGATACAGGCTGACCTTATTTTCATTCGGTGTGACATCCCGTCCTTTTTTGTCGAGAATCTTTTCAATCAGATCCTGTGTCATTGAAATTTCCGCTCGCAGTTAAAACCGCAAATAGAATCCGATTCAAAGCTCCAGTTGAAAAAAAGTCTTCAATCTACGACCAAATATCACGATAATAATTCTAGGAGGTAATCATGACCAGAACAAGCTTATTAGTTGTAATGTTGTTTTTCGGCATTTCCGCCTTTGCTCAGTTCAGTTTCAATCTCGGTGCTACATCGGACTTTGTCTGGCGCGGCGTGACGCAGACAGAAGAAGATCCTGCTTTGCAAGGCGGGGTTGACTATGCTCATGCTTCGGGCTTTTATGCGGGAGCCTGGGCATCCAATGTGTCTTTTGATGGTGATTCAGATGTTGAGGTTGATTTCTACCTGGGAACCGTCATCCCTCTACCCAGCAACCTGAAGCTGGATTTGGGTTATGTGCGATATGAATACTTTGATCTCGACGGTATCGATGAAGCCTATCTGGGTTTGTCTTATAACAACTTGCAAATCAAGTATTGCAGAGGTTTTGAAGTAAAATCAGACTATCTTGAAACAAGTCTGGAAGTTCCCTTGGCCAATGAATTTGAACTCGGTTTTCATGTGGGGTATTTCGATGATGGTTCAGACTACCTCAACTGGAAGGCTTCCATCTCCAGGCCCTGGAAAGGCTTTGAATTTGAATTGGCATTCACTGATACGGACCTGCAAACGGATAATGCCGATGCTCGACTTGCATTAACAGTCATTAAAAGATGGTGATCCAATCCACTTTGACTTTGGCTAACTTGTGTCTATCCACTGAAAAAGACTTAAACAGAGTCCCCTTCTCGCCCATAATGTAACAACGGACGTAAAAGGAACCCTGCTTTGTGAATGACTACCTGCTCATCCTTTTACAAACAGGCACCTGTGACAAAGGCTATGAAACCATCGCCTTTAAAATGTCAGACCGCCTTATGAGACCCACTAATCGGCCTTCCTCGACTACGAGAAGCTTTTTGTAGGGCAGTTGCATAAAAAGATGGGAAGCTTTGTAAAGCCCGATGTCCGGTCCTACTGTCGTTAAAGCTTCACGACTGGTCATGTAATTTTCAACAACGCCGGCTCTGCGACTGTTGTGATACAAATTAAGGGCAACACACTTCAAGCAATCCCTTTCTGAAAGGAAGCCTGTCAAAAAACCGTCCTCATCGACAACCGGCGCTCCAGAAATACCGAATTGGATCAGCGTATTCATGGCATAGTAAATTTCATCACTTGTTTTAAATACTACCGGAGTATCTACCATGTGCTCTCTGACAAGAGGGTGTTCTTTCACTTCGGGCTCTACTTTTTCCATAAAACTCATCACCATAACCAAACTCCTTTTTTTACTAGCTTGAGAGATACGATAGCATAATATATACAATAATTCAATGTTTTTATTTTTTGTAAAGTTTTATTTGTTTATAATTCATTGTAATTAAAACATGTTATAAATTTTTTAATTTACCATTTATTAAATAATGTTTTGTTTTTTATGTATTTGGGGAGCGGGATGTAACGTATCAAAGAACAAGGGTTCTCACAGAGAGAAGATGGAGGGGCGAGCCAATTTCAACACCTGAGGCCAATGGTCCTGGGTCTGTAGTTCTTTTCAGGTTAAGCAAACAGCCCAATGAAATGTCCATGGAGCTTCAACAGCCGGAAGTCGTGAGTTTCAAGCTGGAAAAAGCGGTCGGCAAGAGTTAGAATGCAGGGCGTTAGCTGGTTTGTGTGAGCCGATGCCAATAAAGAGGAACGACGGGTCGGTTTGAGCGTGTTGATAGGTTGAGCGTCATCTCAGACTTTCAGACGTGAGGCATCTTTTTAGATCGTCACTTGCGTTCTGCGGCTTGTCACCAGCTGCGATCGAACAGATTGAAAGGAAATAGTGTCATGCGAATTTTTGTTACGGGTATGGCTGGCTTTATCGGTTACCACTGCAGTCGGAAACTGCTTGAGAGTGGGCACAGGGTGATGGGCATTGACAATCTCAACCCTTATTATCTTCCCATTTTGAAGGAACGACGCCTTCAGGAATTGAAAAACCTCAATCCCTCTCCTGAATTTGTCAAAGGTGACCTGTGCGACAAACAACTCCTGAATGATGTTTTTTCTGAGTTTCAGCCCCAGGCAGTCCTTCACCTGGCAGCTCAGGCCGGCGTTCGCTACTCCATTCAGAACCCGCAAACCTACATTGACTCCAATATACAGGGAACCCAGAACATACTGGAAGCCTGCAGACATCACAAAACGCCCAGGCTTGTTTTTGCCTCATCGAGCAGTGTTTATGGGTTAAACAAAAAGATCCCATTTTCAGAAACAGATCAAACCGATTCACCAGCGGCACTCTACGGTGCCACAAAGAAGGCCAACGAGCTTATGGCTCATTCCTATTCACACCTTTATGGAATACAGTGCATTGGCTTGCGCTTCTTTACCGTTTACGGCCCATGGGGCCGACCCGATATGGCTTTGTGGCTTTTCACACAAGCTATTCAGAACAGTGAGCCCATTCAAGTATTCAACCGAGGTGACATGTATCGGGATTTCACCTACATCGATGATATCGTTCAGGGTACACTGGCCTGCCTTTGGGCAGAGGGCTTGAGTTCTTTTGAAGTATTCAACCTCGGAAACCATCGCTCGGAACACTTAGGTCATTTAATTCAGATTGTTGAAAAAGAGATGGGAGCCGGAGCGGAGAAAATCATGCTGCCAATGCAAGATGGAGATGTGCAGAAAACCTTTGCGGACATCTCAAAAGCACAAAAGTACCTCAACTTTGAGCCGTACACCGACATTCAAAGCGGTGTCCCGAAATTCATCGAATGGTTTAAAAAGCATCCGGAATTTCACAAATAAGAGAAAGACTCTGAAGAAAACGCTCTTTTCCACCATGCGTGCATAAGAGAGGTTCATCTAATGCGGGATGGTGGATACCGACAACCTAAAAGGAACACAAGGAACCCGGCTACAGATCTGACAAGTAGATTTGATGTTCAGGAAAGAGTGTTCTCCTTTTTCCGGAGGAGCCTTCGCTCTTGAACAGAATGTAGATCAGCAGGAAGCGATGTGGTTGCTGATGCCATTTTTTTGATTGCAAATAGGTCTCTCCTGCGTTCAACAGGCGCTGTTTCTGATCGTGCCGAACCAGCTCGTGAATTCTTCTCGGTTCACCTGCGGGTTTGCGAGCTTTGACCTCCACGACAACAACCTCTCTGGCATTGCACATCACCAGATCGATTTCTGATTTCCCTTGATGGATATTTCTGGCAACGAGATAGTATCCCTTTCTCCTTAAATATCTGATAGCCAGATATTCACCCTGCCTGCCAAGAGAAGGCAGCCAAAACGGAAAAGGCATAAGCCATCCGCCGAGCTTTGAAAAAAGACGAAACAAGCTCAATTCAGGCTCAGGACAAACGCGCCACGGCTTCCTTGTGGATTTGTTCCACTACTTCAGACTGAGTCAAGTTCGAAGTATCGAAAAGCCAGGCGTCATTGGCGGCCTTCAGGGGAGCACAACTTCTTGTGGAATCGTAAAGGTCCCTTCTTCGCAGGTCTGCTACCAGTTCTTCTTCGGTCATCGGAGAGTCCGGACCTCCAAGTTGAAGCCACCTTCGGTGAGCACGCACTTCCGGGCTTGCTTTCAGAAACACTTTCAAAAAGGCATTTGGGAATACCACCGTTCCGATATCTCTGCCGTCAACGATACAGGGGTTCAAGCTTCCGATGGCTTGCTGCATAGAGGTCAACACTTTTCTTACCTCCGGCTCAGCGGCCACTCTGGATACCGTGGCAGTAACTTCCCTGCTTCTTATTTCCCTGGAGATATCGCGTTCATTCATGGTGATGGAAGAACCATCTATGTGGAGCTTCAGGGATTGAAGCCATTGCGCACTGCTTAACAGGACTTCACGAGAACCCGCCTGGAGCCATGACCAGGTAATCGCGCGGTACATAGCTCCCGTATCCAGGTAAAACCAACCTTCCATGAGGCTGGCCAGGTCTTTGGCTACCGAGCTCTTCCCGACACCGCCTGGACCATCGATGGCAATGACTTTAACCTTTGCGATCATAACTCTTTCTCACCTTGTCTTGACGGAAAGAGCCCGCCTTCCCGCCTGAGCCTCTGCTCCTTCGACCTTCTTTCCACGAAGTTTTCTTGTCTCTGTCACTCCAGCTCTTTCTTCTGGAATCTCTTCTCTGGCCCTGAGAACCGGATCCCGAGTTATCATCCATGTAGCGCGATGAACGCTTTCTATCGGATCTTTCCTGTCGGCCTTCCTTGCCAAAGTCCTTGCGATTCCGTCGGCTCACATCGGATGCTCTCTTGTCTGAAAAAGACCTTCCTGCTTTGGGCTTCCTGTTTTTCGATGTGCGTGGAGCCCTGGTTTTCTTTGTCTCGTCAGGTACTTCAACGCCAATCTTCTTTAAAACCCGGTGGGCCGAGATAGGCCTGAGCGGTTCCACATCGCCCCTTTTTAATCGATCGATCTCTATTTGGTTGAGAACCCTGAACTGACCCACTTCAATATTGCTTAACGAAAGAAACGCGAACCCTATTCGCCGCAGCTTGGAAACGGGATGGCCAACCGATTCAAACATGTTTTTGATTTGGTGGTTTTTCCCTTCTCTTAATTCCACAGTCAGCCAGGAATTGTTACCCTTTTTTAGCAGCTTAACCTTGCATGAACCGTATCTCATGCCATCAACTGTTACACCCTTTTCCAGACGCGCGAGATCTTTTGCGTCTGGCGCTCCTGCCACTTTGACCAAATAGGTTTTTGGACACTTTGCCGAAGGGTGTGTCAGTTTGTTGGCCAACTCACCATCGTTTGTCATCAACAAAGCGCCCTCGGTGTTGATATCCAACCTGCCCACAGGAAACAACCGCTCCTGGACTGGTTTCATCAAATCGGCAACCGTAACGCGCTCTTCGGGATCTGAAACAGTGGAAACCACACCTTTTGGCTTGTTCAACAGAATGTAAGTAAACTCATTTGCAACCTGGATCAGTTTCCCGTTCACCTTTATGTGATCCTTTTCGGCATCAGCCAGAAACCCTTGTTCACTGATAACCTGACCGTTGACTTTGACTCTTCCTTCATCGATCCATTTTTCTGCCTGCCTTCGAGAGGCTAATCCAGCCCGGGCAATGATCTTTTGTAATCGCTCTTTCATTTTATGATCTCTCTTTTTTATTTCTACTCTCTATTTTTTCCCAAAAACGCTCGTCAGCCAAGGCTTTTCTGGCGCTTTCCTGCTGTGCCCTTTTTTTTGATGTGCCTTTACCAATGGGCCCTTTTACCTCTCCCACCATGAGCTCAAACTGGAACACTCTCTTGTGTTCAGGACCTGTAATGTTTTTAATTTTGTATTCCGGAAAGCCCAACCCCATTTCTTGTGTTTTTTCCTGTAACAGGGACTTGAAGTCCTGATCATTTTTCAACACCAACAGTTCCTGCTCCAGCTCCGGCTCAAATAAACGCCAGATTAACTGTTGTGCATGGGTAAACCCGCCATCTCTCTCAACAGCTGCAATCAGAGCTTCAACTGCATCCGATAAAATAGAAGGTTTGGACTTTCCTCCTGAACGCAGCTCTCCCTTACCGAGATTTAAAAGAGAACCCAAACCCAGTTCAAGCGCTTTCTTGGCCAGTGTTTCTTCTGAAACCAGGGCTGATTTTTGTTTGGATAAAACACCCTCATCGGCATCGGGATGGTGAGAAAACAGCCATTCGGAGATAACAAACCCCAATATGGCATCCCCCAGGAATTCAAGCCGCTCATTATGGGGTTTCCCCTTTTCATATCCATACGACGAATGGGTAAGGGCCTGTTTTAAAACCTCTCTGTTCTTGAATTGATATTTTATTCTCTGTTCCAGTTTATTCATTTTCGACCAGCCAACCGACACTATAAAGCATTATCAAGCAACCAAACGCGCAATTCTAGGTATTTTGTGACACTCTGTCCAGTTTTTTCTTGTCAACGCGGACCACAACTCCAAGAGACATGGGGAACAGACTCTCAATAACTTTGTTTAAAACGCGGTTTCAGTCAATATTTGCCACAAGATATAGAGGAGGTTAATCTCATAACCACAACTGATACGGTGTCTTTGCTCTTTTGAGCCAGAGAGGTTGACGACTGTTCAATAATTACTTCTGTCAGGCTGTTTAATTGTAGTTGGAACTTGTAAAAGGTGTTGATATAATACCAGCTTGGTGCGTTTTGGAAGGCATTTTAGCCCTGGCACCAGTCAAGTTGCCGATGGGGATGATCGGTAATTGGTACAGGGTTGGGAGCAAAGCGCGGCCATCAAAAAAAACATGAGCCGCAACGAACAAAAATCACAAGAATACACAATGAAACCGGAGGAACAACCAACCATGACAGAAGAGAAACAGGTCCAAGGGACAGAATCCGACCAGCAACCTGAACAAAACTCAAATCCAACTGAAGAAAAAGCAGCTGAAACAACAAAAGAGGAAACTGCGGAAACCGCAACCGAAACCCCAGAAGTCAAAGATGAAAGTCCTGCTGAAGTGGTAGCAGAGCAATCGACTGAAGAGCCAAAATCGACTGAGACAACGGATACCGTCGAAGAAGAAAAGGCCGAACAGCCCACTCCTGTCGAGGCTACAACAGACGAAGAATCAGAGGCTGCAGCAGATGAAGAATCAACTGAAAAAGAGGGAGATGAAGAAGAGAGTTTTGAAGATTTACTAGCCAAGTACGACTCGTTCAGAGAGTACAGACCTGGTGAAATCGTATCGGGTACTGTCGTCAGCATTACAGAAAAAGATGTCCTGGTGGACATAGGTGCCAGGGTAGAGGCTGTTTTTTCAGCTTCGGAACTGAATGCAACAGAAAACAACGAAGAAGTACAGTTGAAAGATGGCGACAAAATCAATGTCATGATCGTCAGGTTCAGCCCTGTCTCAAACAGTATTCCTGTCTCGTTTGAAAGAGCAAGAGTAAGTCAGGTCTGGGATGAAATAGAAGCACATGTCAATGAAGAGCGAACCATTAAGGGAAAAGTCATTGAAAAAGTCAAGGGCGGTTTCATTGTCGATATCGGCGTACGGGCCTTTTTACCGACTTCTCTGGCTACCATGAAGCCACAAAAAGACTACTCCGGCTTAATTGGCGAAGTCTACGATTTCAATATTGTCAAACTGCAGCGCCGCAGAGGCAATGTCATTCTCTCGAGAAAAGAGCTCCTTCAGAAAGAGTACGATGAATCGAGAAAGGCTCTTCTGGAAGTCTTGAAAGAAGGGGCTGTCGTCAAAGGCAAGGTCAAGAGTCTCACCGATTACGGTGCCTTTATCGATCTCGGCGGCATGGACGGTTTACTGCATGTAACCGATATGTCCTGGGGCCGTGTGGCTCATCCCAAGGATGTTCTCAATGTTGGCGACGAAATTGAAGCAAAAGTGCTTCGGCTGGATATGGAAAAGGAAAAAATCAGTCTGAGCATCAAGCACATGCTGCCCGATCCCTGGCTCAGTGCCTTTGAAAAGTACAGTCCTGGCACCAAGATCAGCGGCAAGGTACTGAATATCGCCACCTACGGAGCCTTTGTAGAATTGGAAGCGGGAGTTGAAGGTTTGATTCACGTCAGTGAAATGAGCTGGACCAAAGTGATTCGAAATGCATCCCAGATGCTCAAAAAAGGCGATTTGGTGGAAGCCATTGTGCTTGATGTCGATCCTGAAAACAGGAAAATTTCACTCAGTTTAAGACAAACCAAAGAAAATCCATGGGAAACACTCGGACAGCGATTCCCCGGTGGAAGCCGAGTTAAAGGCAAAGTTCGTAACATCACCGAATTTGGCGCCTTTGTTGAAATTGAAGAGGGCATCGATGGTTTGGTGCACGTAAGTGATTTTGCCTGGGGCGTCAAGAACGCCAATCCCAGTGACTATGTCAAGAAGGGTGAAGAGGTTGAAGTCTACATTCTTTCAGTTGACTCTGAAAATCAAAAGGTCAGCCTGAGTATCAAAAAACTCACCCCCGATCCCTGGGTCGAATTCCTGAACGATTTCAAGGAAGGTCAAATTGTCAAGGCGCCTGTTGTTCGCGTAACGGACTTCGGTGTCTTCCTGAAGCTCACCGACTTTGTCGACGGCTTGATCCATCAGGGCGATCTGAACATTGAACGCAACGCCAAACCGGCCGATGTCTTCAAGGAAGGTGATGACGTTCAGGCAATGATCTCAAGAATCTCTCGCAAAGACAAAAAAGTCTACCTGAGCATTCGTCGCATGATTGTAGAAGAAGAGCGAAGAGCCATTCGCGAATACACCAACAATCAGGATGGTGGTGGAGCCAAAATGGGCGACTTCATGAAGGATCTTATGTAATAGCCTCAACCCTTAAAGGGTTACAAATAAAAAAAGGCGGACTTTTAGGGTTCGCCTTTTTTTGTGGAAGAGTAAAGACCAACTTGGATCGCGTGTTGACATCAAGGAAACCTCTTCGTTGTGTCAGTAAAGGATACCTTTAGGATATGAATGGACAACCTATGAAAACAATCGTTTGCGGGTTAATAAAAAAGGGACAAAACCTGTTAATTGCCAAAAGGCCCGACCATGTTCACCTGGGCGGTTTCTGGGAGTTTCCCGGCGGAAAAGTTGAAGCAGGTGAATCACTTGAAGAAGCTCTGGTTCGTGAATGTCTTGAAGAGCTGGGTGTCCTGGTTGAGGTTATGGATCATTTTAAGTCGTTTGTCTATGAATACACGGACGTTAAACTGACATTCCACTTTTTTCTTTGCCACATAATACAGGGAAAGCCAGAAGTGGAGCCTGAAAAATTGCGCTGGGTTCCTCTCTCAGAACTTCAAAACATACGTTTTCCTGCAGCCAACAGAGAACTAATCGCAAGCCTGCAGGAATCACCAAACGCGTTTTTTAAAGGTGAATAAACGACCATTGATCGCAATTGCAATACTCTCATGTTATGATTCTCAATCAACTGATTGAATCACCATGCTGAAGATTCAATTGGAACATGCATATCAGGGATTGTAGATGGCGTTTCCAATCATGACCACTTTGGGTCAAACTACCATGTTGGCTGGATCCTGGTTCTCCGCGTTGTTTTTTCGTAAACCGGAAATCAGAGAGTGGATCAACCAGTGCTACAACATTGGTGTTCGCTCTGTAAGCATTGCCAACATTACAGCCTTATTCACAGGAATGGTTCTCGCCCTGCAGTCTGCTTACGCGCTGGCAAAGTTTGGGAGCGATATGTTTATCGCGGATTTGGTCAGTATCAGCATCGTGAGAGAACTGGGACCGGTTCTAACCGCTTTGCTGGTGGGTGGACGCGTTGGCGCGGGCATTACCGCCGAGCTGGGTTCCATGAAGATTACCCAGCAAATCGACGCGCTCAGAGCCATGGCAACCAATCCGGTTTACAAGTTGG
This sequence comes from Acidobacteriota bacterium, assembly GCA_002747255.1. Taxonomy (GTDB): domain Bacteria; phylum Acidobacteriota; class Holophagae; order Acanthopleuribacterales; family Acanthopleuribacteraceae. The sequence continues at coordinate 41,988 of PDUC01000034.1, forward strand.
TGGTACCAAGAGTGGTTGCCTGCATTCTCACTCTGCCGCTTTTAACCATACTCGCCGATTTTGTCGGTATCATGGGCGGACTGATCCTCTCTTCAGCCGAACTGCACGTCAGCGGTTATTTTTACTTGTCCCGAGTCATCAACGCATTGACACCAATGGATTTTGTGAGCGGTGTGGGCAAAACCTTTTTCTTTGGGTTTTTAATTGGAATTATTGCCTGTAATAGCGGCATGCAGGTTCAGGGCGGAGCTGACGGTGTTGGCAGGGCAACCACCCATACGGTTGTTTTCTCATCCATCACCATTCTCATCAGTGATTTTTTCCTCACAAAGGTATTCTATATGGTGTTTGGCGCATGAGTATTATTGAACTTTGTGGTGTAAAGAAAGCATTTGGCTCCAATCGCGTCCTCAGGGGTATTGATTTCAAATTGGAAAAAGGCGAAACACTTGCGATTTTAGGTGGCAGTGGAACGGGTAAATCCGTAATCTTAAAAACGATTATCGGCCTCCTGGATCCGGATGAAGGAACTATTTTGTATGAGGGGAAAAACATCACACATTTAAAGGAAAAAGATTACTTTCCCATCAGAAAGGAAATCAGTTATCTCTTTCAGGGTGGAGCTCTTTTTGACTCCATGAATGTCTTTGAAAACCTGGCTTTTCCCTTGCGGCAGCATTCCACTGATTCCGAAAGGGAAATCAGGGAAAAAGTATCGGTGAGTCTGCAGCGAGTAGGCATGGGTCAGGAAGTTGAAAAGCTCTACCCACCGGATTTATCGGGCGGTATGATGAAACGAATCGCACTGGCACGTGCCATTATCAATCATCCCAGAATTATTTTATACGATGAACCTACAACGGGACTGGATCCGTTGACAGCAAAGACAATTAATGAACTCATCGTTAAAATGCAAAAGGATCTGGACATAACTTCCATTGTCGTCACACATGATATGTCCACCGTATTCAGAGTAGCAGATCAATTGGCTTTCCTGCAAAATGGCCTTATTTCTTTTTTTGGCAGCCTGGAAGAAGCCAAAACCTGTCCCAATGAAACACTTCGTGCGTATTTAAAAGGAGGTATTCATGAATAAAGAAGCCCGGGTGGGCCTGCTCTTTGCCCTTACCATGGCCCTTTTGGGAATAACTCTTTTTTATATTGGAAATTTCCAAAAAAGCCATTCCTACTATATCGAGTTTTTTGACATCAATGGCTTGGCCCTGGACAGTCCTGTACACTTTAACGGTGTACCCATTGGACGTGTAACAGCTATAGAGCTCAAAGAAACCGAAGAAGAGCCAACCACGTCCATTGTCCCTATCAAGGTCAGTATTGCGGTTGATCGTTCAGCTCAATCCCATATCAGGACCTCTACCGAAGCGACCATTCGTTCCATTGGCGTATTGGGTGATAAATATGTCCGCCTCTACACCACAGACTATAAAGCCGCTAAACTGAAGCAAAACGAAAGAATTAAAACAGCTGAAAGTTTGATCGACGTGGAGAAACTCATTGCGCAAGGCAAAGATTGGGCGACCGATGTCACCGATATCACGCAATCTGTACAGAGCTTACTGCAAAAAATTGAAAGCAAGGATGGCGTGTTACAAAAACTAATTACCGATCCGGTTTTAGCTGAATCCTTTGGACAGAATATGGAAATGTTGCTCCAGAACTTCAAGAACAGAAAAAGTATCCTCGGCATGCTTGGAAATGATCCCGCTTTATCCAACCAACTACGTCAGCATCTGATAAGCATCACACAGTCTCTGGACTCCGTTATTCAAAAAGTGGAAAAAAACCAGGGAATCTTGAAACTTATTACCGAAGACGAAGTGTTCAAAGAACAGGTTCAATCGTCTATAAACACCATCCTCACTCAATTGGATGTCTTCATTAAATCGGTTAAAGAGGCCAAAGGACTGGCCCATGTTCTCATATACGACCGGGAGTATGCCAAGAGAGTCAGTCAAAACCTGGAAAAATCAACTTTTCACCTGGCTTCCATTCTGGAAAAAATTGACAAAGGGGATGGAACCATATCAAAATTACTCAACGAACCTGAACTCTACGATGGTGTCAGTGATATCGTCTACGGTGTGGAAAACTCAGGTTTCACCAAGTGGTACATTAATCGAAAAAGAGAAAAGGGCCAGAAATTGAAGGCCAGAGAAGGGGAGGCTGAAGAATGATTCGTTTTTTATCAACAGTTTGTTTATTGTTAGCTTATACGGCATGTACATTTCCCAGTAAAGAGGATCTGGTCCGGGAAAATCGACGGAAGTATGAAATCTCGCAGGACTTCACGATTGACGATGAAGCCAGAACACTGGCCTATGAAATTAAAATCAAGAACCTGGCCGGAAAACTCAAGTTACAAGATCTGACGGTGGATGTCACGGCCTACTCTGAAACGGATGAAGTCATTTGGTCCACGCGATCGACACTGGATGTATCCGGCATTCCCGAATACTCCAGCAAAACGTTTTCTTTTAAGGAAGAACTAGAGAGAGCCCCGGAAATTCAGAAATTCCTGGTGGCACTGGCACCGGATGATGAAACCAGTGACTATAAAAACTACCCTGAATTTGAGAGGATCATTCAGTAAACAAAATGGTCTGTGTTTACTATCAAATATTCGGTCGCGTTCAGGGCGTTGGTTTCAGGTATTTCACACTGCGAACAGCCCGGGAACTGGGCATAAAAGGCTGGGTTCGGAATGCCGTCGATGGCTCTGTGGAAGTACTGGCTGTTGGCAGTCAACATCAGCTGCTCCTGTTTGAAAGAGAGCTCAGAAAAGGACCTTCCTTTTCACATGTTATCCAGTTAAAGCGATTCGAGCGGGCCTGTGAAGAGGATTTCGATCAATTTCGCATCCTGCCTTAAACTCAAAGCTGGCTCCTGCCTCAGACCTAGCCGCTTGAACCCAAATCCACCGATGACCATGTCATTCTACTCCAACCTCCTACTCTGGCTTTAGGCTGGTTGAAAAAATGCTAAACGGGGAACCCAAATGAAACTAGGAATTATGGAATGTGTTTTTCGTCTTCAGGGGTGTTCATCGCTTAAAGAAAAAAGAAAACGCCTCAGCGGAATCAGAAAACTCAAAGACCGACAGAATTTACTTTTTTTTGAACAAAGCCACCACGACACGCATACGCACTCGGGCTGGCTTTTTGTAGCAGGGGCTGCTTCTGAAAAACGGGTCGATCAAATTCTCGACAAACTGGAAGATCAGCTGCTCGAACTGGTTGACGCAGATTATATGGAAGTAATTAGAGGTGAGGTAGATCTCTGACCATCTATTTACTTCAACTCAGGCTTGATCTGTAAAACGCGAACCTGATATCAATTTTTCTGTTTTTCTGCTATTCTCTGCTGGAATTGCGATTGTGAAATGCAATTCCAGCCTGTATATCTCCCCGGATATCGGTTGCGAAGGTGCCTCTTCAGGTCCCGCTTGCAGTTCTTCAGGCCGGACGCAGCACCTTTTCAGGTTAAAATGAAAAAGAGGACTCCATGAAATTGCGAAATGTGTTTTATGTATTACTATCGATGTTGTCAATAGGCTCTATCCTGGTTCCCGCCCATGCCGGAGGATTTAGAGTGGAAGGCAGCGGGACAGAAGAAACAGCAAGTGCGGGAGCTATCACCGCGCGCAGCAACGGTGTCATGTCGCTGTTCGTCAATCCGGCCAACCTGGGCAACCTGGGCAACCTGAAGAAAGCCAAAGGGGAAGCAATCCTGGGATTGAATGCGTTTTTTCAGCGAGGCTATTACAGCAATATCGGGCAGAGCACATGGAACTCCGAAAAGAAAACAGAAGTTGAGCCTTTTGGAGGAGCACTCTTTAAGTTTAAAGACCGCTATGCGCTGGCTATCGCTCGTGCGACAACTTACCACCACGATTTTGAATGGGATGACCCCAATTTTATCGGCCGATACTTGGCAACGGGACAGACCATGCAGGTAACGGAATTAACAGCTGGCGGCAGTTTGAAATTCAAGGAAAAGTTTGCCTTTGGTCTTGCCTTGAGATATGCAACGGCCGATTTTTCCTGCCAGACCGTTCGGCCCAAACCCGTATTTGGCTACGAAACCTTTCCGGACAGCTTCTACGATTATGCCCTTTTGGCGGAAGCAGATGCCAAAGAGTCCGGTTTCAGTGCGGGTTTACACTACACACCTCGATTTGGTTTGGAATTGGCTCTAACTTATTTTTCTTCTATTGAATTTGATTTTGAAGGTCAGCATCGAGTCAAGCAAGTGTCGCTTCTCAATGATGATAGAGCTGTGGCGGACTTCAGTGCCTTTTCCTACTCAAGCCCAATGACAAGTTACTGGAGTATTCCCGAACGTATCACGTTGGCTGCCTCTTTTAAACCCACCGTCCGGACGCGCGTTGAACTGGATGTAAGTCACGAAGGCTGGAGTAAAATCAAGGCTTTATCCATACAGACAATGGATGGCAATGGCGCTCCATTGAAGTTGGATCTAGGAAGCAAATGGAACGATATCTATGATATCAGCCTGGGAGCCGAGTTCAGGCACACCCCTCAACTGAAATGGCTGGCGGGCTTGGGTTTTCACAAGCACATTCTCGATAAAACCGATCTAACACCGGGATACCCCGTTTACGACCGATTCACCGCCAGCCTGGGCCTTTCATACCTCTTTGGCAACAATGGAATCAGTTTTGCATATGCCTATCACCAGTATAGAGATGTCCGTGTCTCTGGTCAGGAATGGACTCTAGATGTGTACAGTGATAATTACATAATCAACAATTCACAAACAGGGCTTTTTGAATCTCAGAGACATCATCTCTCTTTTGCTTACAAAAGAAGGTTTTAATGTATGTTTAGCAGGAAGAGTGTTGTCGCGGGAGGGATTTTGTTCCTCGTATTTTTATTGATTATCCAGGGTTTTGAAGCCAACCGGCATCTTGTCTCGTCACAGCCTAAAGATGTCAGCGATTCAAGACCTTTCCTCGAGCTCGAACAGCGAACCATCGAGGTATTTGACAAAGTCTCTCCTTCTGTCGTCTTCATTACTTCAAAAGCAAAGCGCCGCAACTATTTCAACTTGAACGTGCAAGAAATACCCCGTGGAACGGGGTCTGGCTTTATATGGGATAAACAGGGTCACATTGTAACCAACTGGCATGTCATTCAGGGTGGAGATGCCTTTGAAGTCAAGTTTTTCGATCACACAGAAATGGACGCCGTGGTGGTTGGTGAATGGCCTGACAAGGATTTAGCGGTACTTAAAGTCCAATCAACTCCCAAGGGCAGCAGCCCCATTTCTTTTGGTTCCTCCAAAAACCTCAAGGTAGGTCAGTTTGTCTACGCAATAGGGAACCCGTTCGGGCTGGATCAAACTCTGACAATGGGTGTCGTAAGCGCCTTGGGCAGAACCATTAAATCCATTTCAGGGCGAGATATCGATGATGTCATTCAAACAGATGCCGCCATCAACCCTGGGAACTCCGGCGGCCCGCTGGTGGACTCATCGGGCAACCTGGTGGGAATTAACACCATGATTTACAGTCCGTCAGGAGCGAGTGCCGGTATCGGGTTTGCCGTACCTGCCGCTATTATCAACCGGGTGGTTCCTCAACTCATTTCACACGGTGAAGTGATTCGCCCCATTATTGGAATTACCACTCACCCCAGAAATGATCTCATTCTCCGCAACCTCGGCATGAGAGGAGCCATGGTTTACCAGCTTTGGGAAGGCGGGCCAGCAGAAAAGGCGGGTTTAAAAGCTGTTCATTTTCCCAAATTCGGAAATCCAGTGATAGGAGATGTCATCACCAGAATAGATGATAACGAAATACACGATGTCGACGATCTGCTGGTTACACTGGAGAAATACAAAGCGGGTGATCAAGTCGTTATTGAATACATTCGCGATGAAAAAGCCATGCGAGTCCAGCTTCAATTGGCCAAAGGAATGCGAAGATAACTGGTTTTCTGAGCAGATGAAATGGAAACGTTTGCTTTATGATAATCTCTCAGAGTACTCAAGCATCGGATAAGACAATCAGGAAGAAATACATTATATTAAAAATATGAAAAGACAGGAGTAAATCGATGACAAAAAAAATAGGAGCCGTATTTGTTTTAATTTCAATGGTGTTAGCACCTGCGTTTTCAAAAGAAACAACTTGGCTGACGAATTTTGAGAAAGCAAAAAAGCTTGCAAGAAAAAGTGGTAAACCCATATTGATGAACTTCTCAGGTTCAGACTGGTGCGGCTACTGCATACGACTGGAAAAGGAAGTTTTTTCAAAATGGCAGTTTAAAAATTTTGCCAAGGACAACCTGATCCTTTTGACACTTGATTTTCCAAGATCTAAAAAGCAAAAAGCCAATGTCAAAGCTCAAAATAAAAGGTTGGTTAAAAAATATCGCATTAAGGGCTTCCCAACCGTTTTATTGGTTGACGCAAAAGGGAATGTCATTTTACGAACTGGTTACAAAACGGGTGGAACCAATAAGTATATTGAGCACTTGAAGGCGGCTATTTCTAAAGCCGGTTAATCTAGAGTCATTGGCCTCGTCAAAAACAGCTCAGCTTTTTGACCTGTGGTTTCGTTGATCCTGGTGTCTGAGAATGTGTTTTAGATTGGGTTCTCTGTCTTTTTCACCGATGCTCTCTTTGAGTTGCCAGTCAACGCTCAGGTGGAAAGTTCCCGTGGGAAGAACCACTCGTTTGTAGTGAATCACATAATTCTCTCTTTTAACCCATATTAAATAGCTTCCTGGCGGTAAGCAAAAATGGAAATTGCCGTTCCTGTCTGTGTGATTCGTTTGAATGAGAGAAAGAGCCAGCTCATTAAAAACAACCAGTTTCGCGTTGCTAATGGGCTTTCCCGCTGCCGAGGTAATTCTTCCCGATACTTCCGCGCCAAAGGTTAGAGAGGTCAATAAAACAAGGGGAAGTAATCTCAGCATCATGTCAGCAACTATATGTGACAAATTCTGAAGTGTAAAGACGCTTTTTGTTTAAACACAAAATATTCACCAGCAAGAGACCCACCAGGCACCATGGTTCAACCCGAAAAAGGCGCCTTCCCTTGCTGCCCTATCAAAGCCGTGTCAGACCAGACTTTGGACCTAATAATCGGACAGGTCCACTCTTATGGTTCCTTCTTCTGCTGTAATCCGATAGGGAATATGGAGTTTTTTCAGTCTTTTTAAAGTTTCAGAGTGTGGATGATTGAAGGGGTTTTCCCTGCCTGCCGAGATTAAAGCAAGGCTGGGATCCACTCTCTTTAAAAATGAATGGCTGCTGCTGTTTCTGCTTCCATGGTGGCCTGCTTGAATAATTAGCGGAAGATCCCGGCGTTCGATCTGAAGACACGACTCAACATCCATTCCTGCGTCACCTGTAAGCAGAATTTGCGTCCGGCCATTTGAAAGCACGAGAATAAGCCCTGAGTCGTTTAATGACTCTTTTTTAACTGCACCATCTGGCCAGATAATGTGCACCTTCCAATCTCCATAGCTTTGTAAATCACCTTTTTTCAAGGTTGTTAAATCACATGATGCCAATGCCTCAATATGTGAAAAAACGCCTTCTTGACTCAAGGGAATGTACAAGGGTATGGTGTTCTTTGATTGAGGAACAAGAGAATAGTGATCGCGGTTCGCATGAGATAGATAGATACTTTTCAGCCTTTTAATTCCATAGAGTTTGGCAACCGAGGTCAGCTTAAAGCCACTTAAAAGCCGCCCGCCCGCGTCAAAGATAATTCCACCTCCGTTTTGAAATGCAATCAAAATGCATTGTCCCTGCCCACAGTCAACCATGGTTAAACTCTCGCCTGATTGAGGCCTGTTCAGTTGAGTAAAGAGGACTGAAAGTACCAGAGCCAAGGCCCATCTCCATTCCCTTTTCATGTAAAAAAGTGCTATTAAAGTAAGGGAAATAAAGAGATATACAATTAGGGGATGCTCCGGGAAACGGTAGATTGCCAAGAATTCTGTTGTAGGGGATAGCCCGTCTAAGACTGACACAACGAGCGCCTCGAGCTTGTTGGCCAGAAGGGTCACAGGAGAAAAGAGAAAGGACAAGAACGCAAATAAAAAGAGAATGAAGAGCAGGAATAAAAACAACAGGCCGAATAGATTCCATAAAATTGAAAAAGGTTTACTTGTAGCAGTAAATAATAAATTTAAAGGAAGTACACACAACTGAGCAGCAAAGATTGGAAGTACCCAGCGACATTTTGATAGCCATGGATGTTCCAGTGGAAGCGGCGTTTTGGAACCGGCAATCAAACCCATGCTTGCGGTAAAGGTATACCAAAAACCCCTGGAAAGGAGGATAACAGGATCCCATAAAACCAGACATAAGAGCAGAGACCACCAGATTGACATCCAATTCCTCTTGATATTGAAGCTGGGCATTAGCTCCCATATAAGCAGCATAAAAGCGGCTCTGGTTACCGATGCGGACCAACCCATCCGGGAAGTGAAAAGAAGCAGCGCAATTGTGATAATTGCATTTCTAAGCAGTGGAAGACGCAGTGGAATGAGGATGAGGCGCAAAAAAAGGTAGAAAAGAGCACAATGCAACCCAGATATCGCCAGCAGGTGTCCAACTCCAAAAGGTGAAAGGCGTTCACTCCATATTTTGGTAGAACGACCCTGAGTAAAAAAATGAACTAATTCCCGGTTGCCTTCCGAAAGCAAGAGATTCTTATCAACAGGTATGCGTTCTGTTTCTATCAATCTGGGGTCTTTAATCGTCCCAACAAAACTCGGACGGAACCTGGCAGACCAACGGTGGAATACACTCGGAACCGTTTGGGGTTGATGGCTTTTTTTTAGTGTCACCCAGTATCGGGCTCGTGACCCTCTTTTAAAAATCGATTCATCGTGGTAAAAAACAGACAGTCTCGGTAAATTAAAGTGCGCGTTGTCTGGACGCAGAATGCGAATATCCTGCATGACAGTAGAGAAACCAAATTCGGTTTCATATGTATAAACAGCAGTTGACTCGATAAAGTAAGCCTTAGCGAGATGTTGTCTACCGGGAAGGCTCATGAGACTTTGCCGCAGGTAATCAGAAGTCCAGCCGTAGCCAATCATCAGACTCAATACAATCAGGACACACTGCCCTGTTTGCTTCTTTCTGGGTAAGGCGATCGACACAGACAGTAAACTGAAAAACACACACATTCCCGAAGAAAGCGGGATTCCGGCTTGATAAGTAAAGCCTAACAGACAACCTGACAACAGGGAAAACGGAAGGAGGAATCGAGGTAACATATCCTGACCTTTTGATTGGGTGTGTTTATTGTAATAGGGCTGATATTATGTCGCAATTATTATTCACAGAAAGCTGAGCCTGTAAGAGAAATACCGTCCTGTGATAAAATTTCAGGAAAAATAGAAGGGGGCGTAAAGATTGACTCTAAAGAGATTTTACACAGAATGGAATGACACAACCACCTTGAAATGGAACAAAATAAAAGGTAGTCTGGGCAAAATAGTCTTTACCAATGGTTGTTTTGACTTACTGCACGCAGGCCATGTTTCCTACCTGGAGGAGGCTAAAGCGCTTGGACACTATCTTGTTGTCGGATTAAATTCGGATAAATCCATTCAACGCCTGAAAGGCTCGACGCGACCTATCATGGCCTTCGAAAATCGGGCTTTTATTCTTTCAGGCTTGCGCGCGGTTGACTTGGTCGTCGGCTTTGAAGAAGATACTCCAGAAAACCTCATCAAGGCAATACAACCCGCTGTTCTAGTCAAAGGCGGCGACTGGAGTGTGGATCAAATCGTCGGCAGCACTTTTGTACGAGCCTGCGGGGGGACAGTCAAATCCCTGCAATTCAAACAGGGATTATCTACGACTGGCATTATAGAGAAAATTAAAACACTACCATAACCCTCAGTTGAAAAAGGTTTATTTTGAGCATATTCTCGATGTGTGCATATCTTACATATTAAACGAAATAGTGAATTAGTCCTTCAGCTTTCCTTGAATGAAACATCCTCCTGTGACACAGCTCGACATGCTGAACCGGTATAAAAACATATATTACTGATGTTTTTTATATTTTTACTTGACAATACACTGACACGATGGCATTGTATAGTCTACCAAGATTAAATCTCGGTCAGTAAGTTTGCATTCAAGCACCTTACAAGTCAAAAAACGGAGATCAAATAAATGAAAAATTTTAAAGTAGTATTTGCTTGTATGATGGCAATGGCGTTCCTCCTGGCACCCAGCGCAATCGCGGGCGACAAATCAAAGTGTTCAACAAAAGCAAAAACAGCCTGTGCAACGACCAAAGCATCTTGTGACACCAAGACAAAAGCTTCATGTGACACCAAGGCGAAAGCTTCATGTGATACCAAAACCAAAGCGTCTTGTAAGACCAAGGCCGCTTGCTCAACCAGTTCCGCTAAAGCAAAAGAGTGCTCTTCAGCTAAAGTAAAGACCAGTTGCTCCACCAAAGCTTCTTGTGACACCAAAACTTCCTGTTCAACCAAGTCGCTTTCCTCCTGTTCATCAAAAAAAGCAACGACTTGCTGCTCATCAAAGGGCAAGAAAGTGGTCAAGAAAGAAAAAACCAAGGCTGATAAAGCCGGTTAAACAATTCATGCTCTCCTGAAGAGGATTGCCCGGCTTCGGCCGGGCTTTTTTTTTCTATGGCAAAGTGCCATGTTTTTGAGGCAGAATACAGTCTGGCCTGGTTCTCGAGTGGGGAGCGGTTTTGATATATGCTGCCCCGGTCACTCCATTGGTAGCATTTTCGGCTCTTTTTGAGGATAATAAATAAGAGGACGGGAGACGCTCCATGGATGATCGAGAGCTTTTTTTACAATATGTCGAAACAATAGGTGCTGCGAAAGATGTCGATCGGAACAAGGTCGACCAAAGGCAGGATAAAGAGCGAGACTTATTTCTCAACGCCCTGGAAAAAGACTGTAACATCCCCGTCAATGAACGTGAGCAGCACTCTGTTAAGCGGATTGCTATTTCAAGAAACGCCAACTTTCCGATCGATGAAACACTTGACCTGCATGGTCTGACATTAAGGGAAGCCATTACCTCCTTGACATCTTTTATTGCCTCATGTCACCGTGAAAATCTCCATACGGTTTTGGTTATTACGGGTAAAGGAAAACGGTCCCCATCAGGGGCAATCCTAAAACCGGGGGTGGAAAACTGGATCACACGGGAAGGATCTGCGTGGATTTCTTCTTATGGAAATGCATCCAGATTTCAAGGCGGGTCTGGAGCGTTCGTGATATACTTAAGAAAACGCGCAGGTAGACTGTTATGACAAACTCATTTCCCGGTTATTTAATCACTCTTTCAGAGAAGGGTACTTTTGTTGGCGGCATGATGATTACGGATCGCTATGGTATACCCAAAGATTTTAAGTATACCGATCCGGTTACACCCACCAAAGTCCAGAAAATTATCTACGGCTCTGTTCTGGAACGCTATATACGAAACCACGTTATTGTTGGAGCTCTGATTAAAGAGGTCAATATGTCTCCTTCCTTCTATGTCGTGCCGCATCATCAGATGGAGTCGATCAAGGAAGCACATCAATTGACCTTGGTTTCCATTCAACGCACTCAATTTACATCCTTGGGTGCTCCAGGAACCATTAACCGTTCAAAAGAGAATGAATGTCTTCTTCAGGGTTATGGAAGTGAACACCCTATTCGAGTTATGTTCAGCAGCGTACCTGTTGATCAGCAGGAACCCATCTTAAAAGAAATTGTTGTTTTAACCAAGACAATGGATATCGTAGAACCTCAGGAACGCCTGGAAGCCGCGTTAAAGAGTATATGTCTGGAAAAGAGTCCTTACTGAATAAAAATTTTAGAAAACTAATGGCCAAAATACAGAGGGAGTTTCACTTCCCTGTGGTCTATGCCATACGTTGTGCCATTTCCACCAACCTCCATCATTTTCAAAGTGACGTCCGGGTAAAAGTAAACAAACACTTTGAGCCGGAAGTGAGAATTAAAGATTTGAGCACCCGTTTTGAAAGTCCGGTTATGGATGGCGCACTGACCTTTGCCAAATGCAAAACAGAGCAGCCGCTTGAAGATGCGGCTGCGAAGGTTACCGACGTACCCTGCTTGAATCAGGAAGTGTTAACTGTAAAACATGCTGACACAAGAATGGATGGCATTGGAGTGGTTAACGTCCAGACGGCCTCCAAAGTTGAAAAGACCCACGAACTCCCATTGGAAATTGCCTGTAGGAAAATCCAGGCTGGAGTGCAGGACTTTCACACCGCTGTGCGCACCAATGTCAAGAAGATGATAGACGAAGGTATGCGCTTCAGAGTTAAAACCATGCGACAGCTTCCCATGCGCAAAATGATACGCTATAGGGCTGAAAGTCTAAAAAAAATACAAGCGAAGACAAATGAAATTGATTTCATCGGTGTATGCGAGTTGATACCGCCAACCCCGCTGCGATTAAAAAGAATCATCAAAAAAGACCACTTTCATTTTGCTGTGGGAGAGGTGAGAGGCATTCCCAATCTATACCTGGGAACACAGGCATGGGTTCTTTACCGCAAAAAGAAGTCCTCTGAAATAGACACCGTCATGGTCAGGATTGAAGAATGATACGAATACACGGTTATAAGACAGGCAAGCTGATAGCAGTAGGTGGAACAGCAGAAGTTTTTGAAGGGATAAAGGAATCTGATGGGTCAAGAGTCGCCATAAAAGTATTAAATGAAACCTATTCCAACGATCCAATCATTAAACAGCGTCTGTTGAGGGAAGCCCATATTATCGGTCAAAATGAACATCGCGGTTTGGTGAGAATCTTTCGATACGGAACTCAAAATAACCGCCTCTACATGGTCATGGAGTATATGGGTGGCGGATCGCTTGAGAATTACCGGGAATTGAGCCGGCGATTTCGCCTAAAAACCATGTTACAAATATGCGACGGTATTCGTTTCATACACAGTAAGGGCATTATTCACAGAGATTTAAAGCCATCGAACATTCTGTTTGGCGACGATGGCCTGCCACGCTTGGTGGATTTTGGCATTTCTCTATTCCGAAACGAAGATTTTACGCGTCTAACTCATACACATCTCGTCATGGGTACCCTTGCCTACATGTCACCTGAACAACAGAACGCGCCTCAACATGTCGATCACAGAAGTGATATCTACTCCTTGGGAGTGATTCTCTACGAACTCTTCACGCACCAAAAACCAACAGGAAGATTTAAAGATCCCTCGGAATTAGTTCCATCCTTTCCGACAAACTTGGAAAAATGCATCTTAAAATGCTTGGAAGAGGACCCCAAAGACCGGTATCAGGAGGTGGGCCAGCTTCAACAGGACCTTATTGAACTCTGGGAAAGCGGTTTGTTCGATGATGGATCCGAAGAATCATCCATACCCCGCTCTTTTGATGATCGCATCGGCATATGGATTCAGCATTGGGAACGGGGAACAAGCAAGGAGAAAATGATTGCTAAAGAGCACTTCATGGAGAATGTGCAACAACAGGATACAGCCAGGTTAATGGAGCTTGCCCTAAAAGGAAATGATAACTTGAGGCTGCTCATCTTTCCGGCTTTTGGGAAGCTGTCATCGAAAAAGGCCGTTGACTTATTAATACAATACTTGGGAAATCCCTTGTTTACACGAGATATATGTGAGGCTCTGGGCAGCATAGGTGACGCATCCGTTTTGCCGTCCCTAATTAAACTAGCAAAGATGGGCAATGCCTTTTCAGACTCAGCTTTAATGCCTATTGCCAAGCTGGGAGAAGAAAAACATTTAAAACACATTCTGCCTTATCTCAAACACAGACGGTTCTCTGAGAGAAAAGCAGCTGTACTCGCTTTAGATACGCCTAAAGCCAAACGCTACTTGAAAGACCTTAAAAAAGCCATGAAAAAGGAAACAGAGACAGAGATCCGCAACAAGCTGTATGCACTGATTAATCGACTGGAACTGCTTTAACCCATTATATTACCGTTTCATCGGCATACTGTCAGTATGTCTGAAAACTCAGATCACGACAAAACTCACATCGTTTCAGCGAGGTGTTTTGATAACACCTCGCCTCTGATCCCATCGCCCTTATTGAGAGTTACACACGCTTGGACCTGGTCGACGAGCGATCCGGAATCCCACTGTGGGCTGTATGGCTGATATGCTCAGAGAATAATGCTGATAGACAAACAGTCTGTAGGCCGAAGTGTTGTAACTGCCGCCAATAACAATGCCACCATATTGCTCAGCCGGATCCGCAACCGGTCCTGTCGGATCACATAAATCATCGTCGGATGTTCCATAGGTGGACAACCCGCTGTCAAAGTACCAGCTCTGTACCCACTCGGCTGCGTTACCAGCCACATCGTAACAGCCATGGGGACTTGGGAAAGGATAGCTTCCAACCGGGGCCAGACCGATAAAACCGTCCAGTTCTTTTTCCGGATCACCCCCGCAAACACAGTTTACGCCAGGTTCGAGTCCCGAACAGGATTTCTGTGCAAACCATTCACAGTCAAATTTATAGTTACCACAACCCTGTGGGAAGTAGTTGGCGCGATAGATTCCCGCTTCATCGGGGCAATCGTTTCCCCAGGGGTAGCGATTTTGATAACAGGCGCTGAGATCTTCGCATGGCACGTCTCCTCTTGCTGCCCGTTGCCACTCCATATGGGTAGGAAGACGATATCCATTGGAATCCCAATGGATATCGATGGGGTGTTCCACATGGCAGTTCTCACCACAACCTGTCACAATGGGAATGATAGGTGAACCATTGTAGTAATAAACCGGATCATAGCCCATCACTGAGCTGAGCCAGTTGCAATAAGCATAAGCATCGTAATGATTAACCTGCACGACTGGCAAGCCCTGGCGATTGGTGATACTGGAAGCAGGATAGGTCCTGCCTGCCGTATAGTCACCGCCATTTTCGATAAAATAGTCATACTCGTCAAAAGTTAGTTCAAAAACACCTATTTCATACTCCGAAAGAGTGACGCGATGGCGGTAAAAAGAACGCGTCCAGCAATCGGGGTCTGTTACAACTCCACCTGAAGAAGGACTGTAGAATCCACATCCATATATGTATTCTCCTTCAGGTACCGTAACCGTTTCAGGCGGCGTAAACAGTTCAGGACAACTGTCCTGAGAAAACGTGTCCCGGCGCATCACCCTAAAGCCCCAATGATCACCCGCTGCTGAAATCTCTTTTTCCATTTTCTGGTATACCATGAGACGCCACGGCCCGCTCTTCCAGTCTCCACCCATAAGCGTCCCCATTTGAGGTTGACCGGAAACACTCACTGGCCCTTTGGGATCACACATTTGCGGAGCATTTCCGTAGCCATCCCAATACCAGCCCTGAATGAACTCACTGACGTTTCCAGCCATGTCCATGCAGCCATAGGCACTGGGATAATTAATGAAACTTCCCACTGGAGCCGTAGTAGCGAATCCATCTGCTTCAGGTATGCCAGGTGCGGGATAAGCGGAACTGTCACTGCAATGCCTGTTGTCCGGATCTGCGTCATTCCAGTCACTTCCCGGCCAGAAATTGGCTCTGAACAAGGCCTCACCTGTGACCTCTTCATAAGGACACGCCGCTGGGCAGTCGGGAGCACTGTCGGAAAAACAGTATCCACCCCACGGAAAGCTGCGCTCATCGCAGTTGAGATCCAAGTCGTCACAACCACCGCGAGCCGCCTTAATCCACTCCGCTTCTGTGGGCAGGCGATAACCATTGGCCTCCCAAAGGACGGTAATGGGATAGGCATCATGGCAATTGGTAGTGCAATCGGTTTCTGTCACAAGGGGTATGAATGGCGTAGGGCCATCTGCACCCTCGTACATATAAACTGGATCATATCCTACAAAGTCACTGAGCCAGTTACAGAATGCGTACATGTCGTACTGGTTGATATTGATAACCGGGTTGCTTCCTCGACCCCAGCCTTCATCCTCCGGATACGTTCGACCTTGAACATAATCACTGCCACTGTCGATGAAGGCATCGTATTCATTGAAGGTAATCTCATATTGACCCATATGATAACTGGGTAACCACACCTTATTTCGAACTTGTGATAACTCACCGCATTCGGGATCGTAACCTACTTCACTGGGCTTTCCGCAACCCATTAAAAACCAGCCTGCTTCAACGGGAACTGTGGCAGGTGCAATTTCAACACAATGACAACTGTTATTGTGCCACTCAATGAGTTTGGTGATATCTGTTTTTCCAAAAGGGGGACAAACCCAAGCAAGAGGTTGATTCCACAAACTCACTTTCTCATAAAACTCAGCGTCACCGCTTGGACAAAGTGTCTGTGAGAAAACCTGAATCGAAAAGGTCAAACTGAAAATAATGGCCAATAAACGCATTTTTACCCCCTGTTTATTAAATTTTACATCGATAGATAAAATGAATACTTGAGAAAAAACACGAAAAATGATTTTAATTTAAAAAAATACAGCTGTTCCACGGCAGTTTACCTGTACGGCACATGGCTGAACTTTCTCAAAGTCCTCTATACCCTAATAAAAATGCCATAACTCAGCCATAGATATCTTGTGCTTATAAAATGACGTAACCTGGTTCTGTCCACTTACATCAAACAACTCTTTTCCAATTTAACGCAATGCGGCAAAAAAACACTTGACACTCATGCCGCACCGCGTTATTTTAGAGCACGCTTGACGCAACGCGGCAAGGGGTGAGCATAAAAGGAGCGAATATGAAAGTCATTGAAATGGTTTTATCGAATGCGAAGCTTGCTACAGGAGCAGGTAAAGCCCTTGTGTTTGCCGGTTTGGGAACGTATTCCCTCCTTGAAGAAAACTCCAAAAAGCTCGTGGACACTTTAATTCAAAAAGGAGAGATGTACAAAGGTCCAAAGCCCATTAAAGCGCCCGCACAGTTATCTTCTATAACCGATAGTTTAAAAGATCGCGGCCAGCAAGTAGAAAAAAAGGTTCAAACCGTCATCAACGGGGCACTCAGTCGGTTTGGCGTTCCGAGCCGGGATGAAGTTTACACATTAATTTCAAGAGTAGAGTCACTTGCAAAAAAAATAGACGGCATGAAAGTCTGACGATTAACATCTCCTTCAAGCAGGAAGTGTGGCTGGCCTTAAAACGGCCAGCCTTTTTTTTGAGTTTTTACACTGTTGAAGTTGATGTAAAATAATTCCAAAGGAAGGGATATGTCTGGAAGAAATACAATGAAGATATTGAAGGTCTTATCCCGCAGCGGCGGTGAGATCTTTGGAACCAACAGCGGTTCCTGGTTTCCGACAGGGACCCAATTGCCTGAGCCCCGCGTGGAGTTCGAGCTTCTAACCTTGTCGGTGCAGATCTTCAACTGCACGTGCAACACCTGGACGGTCAGAAACATGGTCAAAGCGGGTTACCTGGAGCCCACTGATAAACCCAACACATTCAGAATGACTGATTTTGGAAGGCAAATTGTCAACAAGGAGAATATCTAAGCTATGAAACTCCTTTCATGGAATGTAAACGGCATCCGCGCGGCGGGGAAAAAGGGACTTTGGGATTGGTTCGCCTCACAGCAAGCCGATATCGTCGCCTTTCAGGAAACCAAGGCTCAGCCATCACAATTAGATGAGGAAGTTTTACAACCCAAAGGCTATCAGAGTTATTGGCACAGTGCGGAAAAAAGGGGATACAGCGGTGTGGCTACATACACCAAACGACAACCCGTTAAAGTTCATACCGGCCTGGATGTGGAGGAGTTTGACAGGGAAGGGCGATCCCTCACGCTGGAATTTGACAATTTCGTCCATGTCAATGCCTATTTCCCTAACAGTCAGCGAAATGGAGCACGACTGGATTACAAACTGCGTTTTTGCCATGCGATGATGAGCTATTTGAAAGACTGGGTTGATCAGGGCAAGAACGTCATTCTATGCGGCGATTACAACATCGCTCACAAAGAAATTGACTTGAAGAACCCCAAAACAAACCAAAAGAACGCGGGCTTCCTGCCAGAAGAGCGGGCTTGGATGACAGAGTTCACAAGCCAGGGCTTTACCGATGTTTTCAGGCAGTGGCACCCCAATGAGCCCGACCACTACACCTGGTGGAGTTACAGACCGGGCGTCAGAGACAGGAATATTGGTTGGCGCATTGACTACCATTGTGTGAACAACAGCTTCGCCGACCGTGTCAAATCGGTAGGCCACCAATCCAGCACCATGGGCTCCGATCACTGCCCAATCTATCTGGAGTTGCGATAAGTCTGAACACCGTCTTGTACAGGTCTGCCGAAGCCAGCTAGGAACCTGAGATGAGCTCTAAAGCTTCTGTCAATGTAGAGACGCCAAAAATAGTCACACCTTGCATCCTAACAGCACTGTTTCCCATAGGACAGATGACGTGTTTAAACCCCAAATTGTGACATTCCTTAAATCTCAGCATACCTCTTGAAACAGAGCGAATTTCGCCAGACAAACCCAATTCCCCAAAAACTGCCAGTTCCGGATCCAGAGCCTTATTGTTGAAGGAGGAGTAAACAGCCAAAGCCAAAGCCAAATCCAGAGCGGGTTCCTGAATGGAAAAGCCGCCGATAATATTGACAAACACGTCCAACCCTTGAATTTGCAAGCCCGCTTTTTTCTCCAGAACAGCAAGAATCAAGGCCAGACGGTTGGGATCCACACCCATGGAAAGTCGCCTTGGAGCGGCAAAGGGTGATTGACTGGTTAGAACCTGGATTTCGACCATCAAGGGTCTGGTACCTTCGATACAGGGAATAATCACACTGCCCGCAGCTTCCTGTGGACGCTGCTCCAGTAGCAGGTGACTGGGATTGTCCACTTCCTTCAACCCTTTTTCGGTCATTTGGAACATACCCAATTCCTGAGCAGGTCCAAACCGGTTCTTCTGAGCGCGAACCAGACGCATGTTGTGAAACTTGTCACCCTCAAAGTAAAAAACACCATCCACCATGTGTTCCAGTATTTTTGGGCCGGCTATTTGACCGTCTTTCGTAATGTGCCCAACTAAAATGGCCGTAATACCCTTGGGCTTGCAAAGTGCCATCAAACACGCGGTAACTTCTCTTACCTGCGTGACACTACCGGGAGAAGAACCCAATTCAGGATGATGCATGGTCTGCACGCTGTCTATAATCAGAAAAGGATAGGGTTCTGTCTCAAGTGCTTGTTCCAGAACTTCCAGGTTGGTTTCGGCCATCAGGCTCAGCTCTTTTTCTACAATACCCAGTCGATCACTTCTCAATCTGATTTGAGCCAATGACTCCTCTCCTGTAACATACAGAACCCGGCGGCCCTGAGACTGAACATAAGCGGCGACCTGCAGTAAAAGGGTTGATTTACCAATACCGGGTTCCCCTCCAAAGAGAAGCAGCGAGCCAGGCACAAAACCACCACCCAAAACCCGATCGAGCTCCCACATTCCAGAGGTGAACCGCGTTATATCTTCCTTTTCAATATGGCCCAGGTTCTTGATCTCAGCACTTGGTCCCGATCGTTTTTTCACCGCTGAAACCCTGCTGATTTCAAAGGTTTCCCACTCCTGACAATGGGGACACTGGCCCATCCACTTGGGACTGTTGTATCCACACTGATTGCATTTATAAGTGGTTTTATCCTTGGCCATAGAGCCTCCGTTTCCTTTCAACCATTCGTTCGCGTATTGTAACCTCAATCAGTAAGGCTTTACCACTGTGCGCGTGCATCCTTTTTATTCTCCATATCAAAAAGATGAAAAACCGTTGGCCGCCTGAAGCATCACCTGGCAGTTCTGCTTTTCCAGTTACAGCAGCTTCCGGAACCCTATTCTCTCATACCCTGCCGGGAAATCAGGAAAACGCGTAAACTCTTCAAACCCCAATCGAGTGTAGAAAGCCGGGGCCTGCCAGCTCTGCGTCCACAACCACAGACCTTTCATGCTGTTTTCTCTGGCATACTGTTCCGCTTGAAAAATCAGTTTTTTTCCCAGACCGCGGTTTCGTATGGCTGAATCCACCCAGAGTTCATCAAGATACATCCAATCCCAAAGAATATCAGCCGTCACAACACCGACTAAAACTCCGCCTTGACTGTAAACAACCCAATTCAACCTTTCTTTTCTGTACTTGGGAGCAAATTGCTGTTTTGAATGAGCCTCAAAACCGTTGGCTATCTTTTGCTGTTCCTCAGGCCTCAGTACGCCCTTCTTCAAGACAATTTGGTTCATGAAACCTCCGTCTCTTTTTGTGGAAACAATCTTGCCCGTGCTTCCATAATGGCAAACCCGCATAAGTTTTCACCCGGCCATACTTCGGGATGATCAATGTCCGCATCGTTTTCAGAGAGGCCAATTCCCCATAAACGATCCTCTGGGCTGGCTTCAACCAGAACGGCTTCTCCCGTGCTGAACAAGAACGCTTTCAGTCGCGGGTTTTGTGAAAATTTGGCCATGTTTCCCTGGACGACCATTTCAAATGCATGCTGCCGCCATATCGAGCGATTGAAATTCCTCACCGCTCGCCCCAGTTGTTTAGCTTCACGCGGGTGTGACGCCAGCAGAATGCGTTTCAGATTGTCCACATCCCCGAACAATCGGGCTTTACAGGCCATCATGTAGTGCTCGGCTGTTGGATAACGACAATGGTCAATTGTAAATGGCGCGTCATACCACTGACTGAGACAGGTTTTTCCAATGGATCCATCACGCGCTGGTGCGTGATCCCAGAAGAAAAGATATTTCGGTAACATACCGAGCCTGCAAAGACGAATTAATTCCGCTCTGCTTCTCACCTCAAACGGAGATGGTATGGGTTCAACACACTTGCTCATTGGTCTATTCTATTACAATCAAATAAAAACCTTCAGTCTTTGTTTTTGCGTTCATTAAAGATACCTGTTTCCCTATCAGCTCAGGCCGCAGCAAATCTGTGGCCTGTCCTCACTGCAAGCTGATTGCTCAATGAAAATGACAGTTAGAGCCGTTGTGTGGCCAAGCAGAGCATTGGATAGGCGGGAACCACCGGCTCTGTTTTCTCATGAAAAAAATACAACGAGTCTTTTCTCGGTGCACGGGTATGTAGAAGAAGCCAGCCTTTTATTAAAAACGTCTATTAGATTTTGGTTAGTTTCTTGTATTTTTTTTCCGGTGTGTTTAGAATTTCTTGGGTTCTTTATGGTTCTATTGGGAGGAGAGAGTGATGAGGTCTCGACATTATTTTTGGTTAAGTCTGTTTTTATGCCTGAATCTACTGAATTGCGTCACCAAGGAAGCTGAACTGGGGTCCAAAGACAACCCCATTAAAATGTATTTCACGCCGTCCAGCGACGCGGAGAACATTTCCACCAACTCGAGAGATTTTTTGGAATACCTGGAAAAGGAAACGGGATATTTTTTTGAATCGGCTATACCCACCAGTTACATTGCCGTAGTGGAAGCGTTTGGTGCTTCACGCGCTGATATCGCTGTCATGAATTCTTTTGGATACCTGCTTGCCAATCAAAAATACGGTGCCGAGGCCAAACTGAAAGCTATTCGATACGGTCAGACTCACTACAATGGAATGATCATCACGCGTATCGACTCCGGAATTGACGCCATTGAAGACCTGGCAGGAAAAGCCATCGCTTTTACCGACAGTTCATCGACTTCCGGTTACCTTTTTCCCATGAAACTCTTAAAAGAGAAGAATATCGAGCCATCGCAAACCGTATTCGCCATGAAACACGACAGTGTCGTGACCATGGTCTATCAAGGACAAGTTGATGCAGGAGCGTGTTTTTATTCTCCACCGGATGAAAACGGCAAAATCAGGGATGCCCGCGAAAAGGTCATGACTCAGTTCCCGGATGTGGAAGAACAAGTAAAAATCCTCGTTATTTCAGATAATATCGTCAACGACCCATTTGTTTTCAGGAAGGGACTTCCCCCTGAACTGGTCGATAAAGTCATCCAAGCCATTACATCGTTTATTGCTTCTCCAGAAGGAAAGGCTTCATTTGAATTGACCTATAACATTGAGGGGGTCGTAGCCACTGATGATTCAGACTACGACGGATTAAGAGAAATGGTCAGGTTTAATGAAATCGATCCCGCGTCGATGTTAGAGAAGTGATGCGATGTTATCGATAACCAATTTACACAAAATCTATCCGGGCGGCGTTCACGCTTTAAAAGGTGTGGATCTGGAAGTTAAAAAAGGCGTATTTTACGTCGTCATTGGTTTAAGCGGGTCAGGTAAATCCACGCTTTTGCGCTGTATTAACCGTATCCACCAACCAACAGAAGGCAGGATTATCTACAAAGGCGAGGACATTACGCACTTAAAAGGTAAAGCCATCAGACAAGTTCGGTCTCGAATGGGAATGATTTTCCAACACTTTAACCTGGTACCCAGACGTTCTGTAATGACCAACGTGCTGACAGGTGCTCTTTCACGAACCCGTACCATTCGCTCTCTAATGGGTCAATTCTCCTCTGAAGACCGCGACAAAGCCATGGAAAACATCAGGATCATGGGCCTGGAAGGCAAGGAAAAGCATCGCATCGAGCAACTTTCAGGCGGACAGAAACAACGCGTTTCCATTGCCCGTGCGCTAATGCAAAACCCCGAACTCCTTTTGGCCGACGAACCCGTTGCCAGCCTGGATCCGGCAACCTCTACTTCCGTCATGACCTACCTTGAGAAAGTCAATAAAGAGCTGGGCGTAACGGTTATGTGCAATCTCCACTTCCTGTCTCTCGTCCGTCAGTTTGGAACCGAAGTGATGGCATTAAAAGATGGCAGAGGCGTCTTTCACGGATCACCAGACCAAATTGATGAAGCCTGGTTCAAGAAAATCTATGGCGAAGATGCCGTTGAAGTAACCATTAAGTAGGGCAGCATGAAAAAAGAACATTTAAAAGCATTTAAAGCTCTTCTGACAGACGTGTTTTTCGGCTGTTACACCGTATTTATCAGTAAAAAGGTTATTCTGGATCTCATGATCCTGGGCCAGCGCCGTCTTGAATATCAGATGAAGGAGTCCATGTGGCTGCTCGCTATCGGGGTTGTTATCGGTCTGCTCATGTTTTTCCTCAACAAGCCATCCATTGGGCGGGCCATTCAGGGTATTCGCACCCAATCAGATGCAAAAGGGACGAAAAACATTTTAATCTGGGTTATTGTCTTTATTCTTTTGGTCACTTTTGTAGCCGGCTTCCGCATCAGCCAGGTTTCCATGACGGAGTTCTTGTCGCAAAAGGGTTTTCAAGGGGTCATTCGCATCTTTGGGCAAATGCTGAACCCCAACTTTGCCATACTGGAAATGACCTTGCAGGCCGCACTGGAAACGATTTTCATGGCTCTTATGGCCACCTTGTTTTCTCTTCCCTTCGCGTTCATACTCAGCTTCTTTGCGGCACGCAACCTCATGATTCAGCATCCGGTTCTACGGGCGGTTTACTACAGTGCGCGTTTTGTGCTGAACCTCACACGCTCCATTGAACCGTTAATCTGGGCCATTGTTTTTTCTGTCTGGGTTGGTATTGGACCCTTCGCTGGTATGTTGGCCTTAATGCTTCACTCCATTGCCTCGCTGGCGAAGCTCTACTCCGAGCAAATTGAAAACATCGACGACGGTCCCATGGAGGCCATGATTGCAACGGGCGCTTCTCCCGTTCAAGTGGTGTGGTTCGGTGTGGTTCCGCAAATTACCCTTCCGTTTCTATCCTTTACCATTTACCGCTGGGATATCAACGTCCGGATGGCAACCGTCATCGGTCTGGTGGGAGGCGGTGGTCTCGGCACCCTGCTCATGCAATACCAGGGTCTGGCAAAGTGGTCCGAAGTGGGTCTGATTGTCATTGTCATCGCCATCATCGTCTGGGTCATGGATTACGCCAGTGCCAAAATCCGCGAAGCTATCAAGTAACCTGAAAAAAGGCCATTACCCTGTGGTAATCTCGCGGTTCTCAATAACAGGAACTCACACCGTCCTGGCGCATTTCGTGTTGAATAACCAATTCCATGCTGTTTTGCGTCTACTGTGCGGGTAAGCCATCAACACAGGATGGAGCCCATGTCTGAACCTCTTTTCCATTTCACACAGACACCTGAAACCTTTTTAGTGGAGGAAGAACTCCTCTATCCCATCAGCGGCACGGGAGCGTTTCGTTTCTGTATGATCGAGAAAAGAGGTTTATCAACCGTGCAGCTCAAGAAAAAAGTATCGGAACAAACAGGTGTACCACTCCGATGGATTAAACATGCGGGCTTAAAGGACCGCATGGCAACCGCAAGACAGTGGCTGGCCTGGCCGAAAAGCAGAGAAAGACACGCACCTGAATCCGGTGACCAGTACCACATCCTCTTGCAAACAGCTCACCATAGAACGCTCCACATTGGCCATGTTGCTCAAAACCACTTCAGCTTGCTTGTTCAACACGGGCAAAACACACCTTTATGTGAGAACCTTGCGCGAGTTTTCCCCAACTTCTATGGCACCCAAAGATTTGCGAATTACGACCCGGATCAGCCCTTATGGCCTGAGCGCAAGAATGCTTTTCTCGTTTCACAGTATCAGGCAGCTCTCTTCAACCTGTACCTTCGTGAGAGATGGAAACAGTCCAGATTGACACTCCATGAAGGGGATCTCTTTACCCGCACCAATGGGAAGCGCGTTTTTAAAGTCCAAAGTACAGATGAGCTCAAAAGCGACCTGTCCACACAGCCCGCTTTACCCACCGGCCCATTACCGGGCTATAAAATGATACAGGCGGAAACAGAATTCGAACTGCGTTTTTTACAAAGGCACTGTCCCGATCTGGAGCGATTCAGGCAATTTGGCAAGATAGCAAAAGGAGCCAGGCGGCCTTTATGGGTAAGTGCGAACAATTTAAAGATTCAATCCATTGACACAAGGACTTCCAAACTCGCTTTCTCTCTTCCCTCAGGAAGCTACGCCACCATTTACATCTCCTATCTTTGCAACTCCTCGTTTTATGAAAAGCCACAGTTGGATTGGCCTCAATACGCGTTCAAACTATGAAAAAGGCCGCTTCTTTGGAAGCGGCCTCTGCTTTTCAGGTTCACTGGTTAACCCAGCTTCAACTTCAAGCTTTTAATTGAGCTGGTGTGACAACACTGCCAAAACGCTCTTTCAATGCCAAAAGACCTTCTTTCTGCTCTTTGTAAACATCAAAAATAGTCTGTGGGCAGTTTTCTTCTTTTCCGTAGGCTTCTGCCTGAAGATCAATTCTGGCTACGATGTTATCGACGTAGAAGGAGAACTGCTTGTTGTAGAGCTCTTCGGAATACTCTTTGTTGATGGTTTCCTTGAAGACTTTTTTCATGTCTTCGTAGTGAGGAATATAGCCGATGGGTGTTTCAATGGCGTCAACATCACCATGAGCACGTCTTTCCAGCCAGGACAACCAAGCCAGAACATCGCGTTTCTCACCTAACAACCTGGTGTCACCTTTTTCACCGCCACGAGCACCGTGAGTCAGGAAGTAGTTCAGGCCGGCCATAACGGGCTCTTCTTTAAGTTTCTCACTTCCGTAAAACTTGAATTGAGCATCCATGTAATCAGCAAGTGCACCGGGAACAAAAGGAGCGTTTGCCCAGGGCTGACGACGAACGCCTACGGCTCCAATTTCGGTAGCCGTTGCTGCAGAAAGGATTGACGCGCCGATGGCTACACCGTGTTTGGTGTTTTTAGCGGCCCAAACAGGAGGCATGGTATCGGAGTCACGACCTGAATAAGTAATAATTTTCACAGGAACACCTTCAGGTGAAAGCGCCAGGTTTTTATTGTAATTTTCAATATCGGTACCACTTAAGGTGCATCGAGCATTGGGGTTGGACATGGGATTTTTGGAATCAGAAGTCCATTTTCCAAGATAGTTTGTTCCAGAGGTGGGTGCCGGATCGCCATCACCTTCCCAACGAGGTGTACCATCTTCCTCAATGAGAACATTCGAGTAAATAACTTCGGCTTTTTTATCTCCACGCAGACACTTCATCAGGAACGGGTCGCCTTCGCGGTTGACGTCTTTTACAATACCGAAAATACCGATTTCGGGGTTAACGGCGCGAATGGTTCCGTCGTCTTCGATCCACATTTGAGCCAAGTCATCGCCGATGAAATCGGATCCAACCATGGCCGTCGTCGTTTTTCCACAACCGGAAGGAGCAGCACCGGCTATGAAGGTGCGTCGATCATTGGGACCTGTAATACCGGTGATGAACATGTGTTCGGAAAGTTCCTGGCCAACCCGGTTATAGGTGCAGTGGTCAACTGTAAATCGGTGATTACCTTTCTTGAGTAGCAGGGTATTGCCGGCATAAGTGCAGTAGAGAGAGAATGTCGTCTGCCAGCTTCGATCCATGTAAATTCTGGCTTTGGGAACATCTTCACTCTTGAAGGTACCGTAGCTGTGACAGTTCGTAAAGAAGAGTCCCGCTCTTTCCACTTCAGCGTCGAAATTCGCGAATACAGTTGGATAGAGGATGTTACCAGAGTGAACGACGTAGTAGGAGTCTGTAATCATGATGGCGGGAATGGCCGCTTTGGCTCCAACGGGGCCCCGGTTCCAGAAAGACACCAACATCTTTTTACCTTTCATAATGCCAGGCATGTGTTCTTTGAGATAGTCATAAGCTTCACTGCGAAGCTGTTTTTTGGCTAAAGAAGAAATATCTTCGTCTTCATTGACAATGTAAAAGGTCTGTTTAACCAAACGCGCTTGATCTTCAGGCAGATCGTAGTGAATGGTGTGACCGAATTTAATTTTCTTTTCTTCGCCGTTATCCAAAGCACCTTGGCGAGCTTCTTCAAAAGCAGCCTCATCACCACCATTGATCCAAATGGAATCGGGTTGCATCATGGCAGCTGCATTCGCAATCTGCATAAGTGCTTCTTCGTTTGTAATTGTGTTAATGCGGGCCAGGTTAGCGGCGTCACACTTTTCCTGGAAGATTTTCTTTGCTTCTTCGATGGTTTTCACACCGCCAATACCGCTAAGAATATTCTTGCCCTTTTTCAGTTTAAGCTTCATACATTCTCCTTCGAACTAGACCTAGTTCTGTAAAATCGTAGTCAAATTCTATGTCAACCATTTAGGTAATTCAACAATTTTGACTAAAGTCCTTTCTTTTTTACATATGTTTAAACCTTGTTACCGTTTGCTTTACCTAAATGGGTGTTTTTACCCGATATGGACTGTCAATTAGTTCCGCTCAATGTCATCTCGGCAATCACGACGCCCGGCGTGATAATGGGCCTTTTTTCTTCGACATTGTTTCCAATTGCCTTGATGCCGTTGAACATGTTATGGAGGTTACTTGACAGTGTGAACTCTGAAACAGGATAGACCACGTCTCCATTTTCAACCCAAAGTCCTGAAGCCCCTCTGGAATAATCACCGGTCGTCATTTTAACGCCCTGCCCAGATAGTTCTGTTAACCAAAGCCCTGTACCCATTTGTTTAAGCATCTCCCGTTCACCAAGAGCGCCCGGCTGGACGAAAATATTGCCACAGCCACCCGAGTGACCGGTTGTTTTCATTTTCAGTTTGTTGGCGGAATAAGTGTTCAGGAGAAAGGTGTTCAGGATGCCGTCCTTGACGAGATCCCTTTTTCTGGTTTGAACACCTTCTGCATCAAAAGGTCGGCTGCTCAACCCTCTCAACACAAAGGGGTCTTCAAGAAGGTAAATTTCGGAAGAACCTATTTGTTTTCCCAGTTTATCCGCAAGATACGTTTCCTGACGATACACCAGGCTGCCATTGATACCCGAAAGAAGGGCGCTCCACAACTTGCGTGCCATCGCGGGTTCAAAGTAAACGGGAAAGCGGCCTGTTTTGGGTTTTCGCGACCCTAATTTACGCAAAATGCTGCGACTGGCGCGATTGGCAAGTGCATCCAGGCTTTCCATATCCTCAACATAACAGGCGCAGGTTCCCTCTGCCGCACTTTGCTTGCGGCCTTTGTTCAGGCCGGTTTCAGCAGTTTGATCTTCCGCAAAAACACTCACTCCCATGGAGATGGATGTCGTCTCCACCGCCTCACAAAATCCCAGACTGTTAGCCAGAGCAAAACAGGAAGAAGCGGCATTGATGGAGCAGCCATCGGACATCATCCTGGAATCAATCGCCAGGGTCTTTTCCTCGAGAGCCCGTATTGTTTCGATCCACTTTTGAGGTTCGGTATGGAGAATGGATTCATCGTACAAATCCAGGTCCCTGATCTCATGTGCCATGTCACTTTCATGCGGCAGTGTGTAGTAGGGATCCGTATCGGTGTACTTGCAGAGCAGCAGTGCCTGATCAACCAAGTCTTCAATAACATCAAAGTCACAGCTGGAAACCGAAGCCCTCTTTTGGTTCCTGGAGAGGGTCATGTTAATGGTATGACTATCCGCTTCAGACAGGTTCTCGGTTTCACCGTTCCTAACTTCAGCATCGAAATCGGTTGAAAGACTGACGTGAACTACAGCCGTTTCGGCGCCCTTTGATTTTGCGTAAGCGATGGCTTTGTTGGCAATGGTCTTGACCTGTTCCCGTTTATTCATGCGCTGGCTCCTCCCACTGTCATTTCACTGATTTTCACCGTTGGCAGACCCACACCCACCGGAACGGTCTGCCCCTTGCCGCACGTCCAGATTCCCGGGCTCATTTTAAAGTCATTGCCCACCATGGACACCTGGCTCAGTACTTCAGGTCCATTGCCAATCAGAGTGAGGTTCTTGATGGGATGACTGATTTTCCCATGCTCTACAAGGTAAGCATCACTTGGTACAAAGACAAAATTGCCATTGCTGATATCAACCTGACCGCCTTTAAAGGTTCTGCAGTAAATACCTCTCTCAGTTGAGGCGATAATCTCGCCGGGATCGTATTTACCATTGAGCATGTAGGTGGATCTCATACGAGGAAGAGGTTGGTATTGATAGGACTCCCTTCTGCCGTTTCCAGAGGAGGGAACATTGAAAAATCGGGCTGACATTTCATCGTACATGTAGGAAACCAGCCGTCCATTTTCAATGAGTGTTGTTTTTTGTGAAGCATTGAGTTCGTCGTCAAAGTTGATGGAACCCCTGTCATGAGGAACCGTTCCATCATCGATAATGGTACACTGTTCACTGGCAACCTGATCGCCCATCCTTCCAGCATAAGCGCTTGTTTTTCTGCGATTGAAATCGGCCTCCAATGGATGCCCAATGGCTTCGTGAAGAAGAATTCCGGAATCACCCGGTGCAAGAATAACAGGCAGCATACCGGCAGGTGCCTGGCGGGCCGTTAAAAGGGACTCACTCTCTGTTACCGCTTGTTTGGTAAGGAGTTTAATCTTCTCTACATTGAAAAAGTCTGCGGAATGTCTGCCGCCATCACCCGCTTGCGCATCTTCTACCTGACCCTCTTTTTCAACGACAACCGAAACATTGAAGCGAACCATTGGTTGAAAATCGACACTCATTTGACCGCGTGTATCGGCAATTAAAATGGATCGCTGAGATTCAGCAAACGAGGCAACCACCTTGGAAACATGTGGACTCAACGCTCGTGCGTGTCGATCAGCGAGATACAGCCATTCTATTTTAGCTTCCATCGCGGTTTCAACTTGACCGACCGGATAGTAGTCGGGGGCTGGTCGCAATGAAACCGGATACGAGAGGCTGCTGCCTCGGTCATCGGCTATTGCCGCAGCAGAGCGGGCAGCTTTTAAAAAGTGTTCCTTTTCAAAAACTTCTGTATAGGCATACCCCGTTTTTTCACCTTTCACCACGCGAACACCAACACCGCCACCCACGGAATAACCGGCTGTTTTCAAAATGCTCTCTTCCATCACCAGAGAAGAATAGGGTCCGCGTTCACAGAAGACATCGGCAAAATCACCGCCTTGACTCATGGCGGCTGTCAGAATTTGATCCAACATGGAAGTCGTCATATTAAATTGTTCCAAAGACATGGCTGTTTATCCTTTTTTTACGGCAATAGCAGGCCGCATCATGACAGTGAACTGTCTTCTGAAGCCCAAACGAAAGTAGCCAGACTGATGATGATCACAAACAAGGGCAGCTTTCGTACCCTTGCCGGTTTGACGGCCGAATGGAGCTCATAGAGCCATTCCGCAGGCCAGAGTCTAGCAGGGTTCACCCTAAAATGGTATGTCTATGAGAAAAGAGTGACCCAGTCACAGAAGCGATCTGTCCTTACGGGATCCAGGGTTCAGATCATGGGTTGCAAGAATCATCAAACTCTTTTAGTGTTGATATTTATTGTGTGTAAAAATATCCTTTGGTGAGTGAACACTGAGATTATTACCCATTACAAGCTGTTTGGCCGCATCTGTTACCGCGCCAATTTTACTGGCGTAACTGGTCTGTTTTTCAATGTCCTCATCGGTCACAATGTGAATATCAAGCAGCCCGTTGGTAACCACTCCTGTCCTCATGTAATTGAAGTAACTCAGACTTTGGCTCCAGCCATCGAGCCACACCAAAAGCTTTCTTTTTTGCTCAGTGGATCCTTCAAAGTGAATCAGCACATCGATATCGCTGTCAGGCCGAGCGGTACCATTTTTTGTGCTTCCAATGACATAAAGCTTTTTCACCCCGAAAAATTCGGAATCCATCATGGACGCAATATGCTGTAAACTTCTCATTCGCCATTGCCAGTGCATCGCGGTTTTCTTGACAGACAAAACGCCTGAGGGCTTAATGGACTCGGGCTCGAGATCAACAGGCTCTGACTCAAAAGGGGTATCTGAAAAGACCGCAATCGCCTTTTTCAATTCGGAGTTCATGTACACGGAAAGCGACGGTCCCTCTTCAGTGGTGGTCAAATCGATTACTTTGATCACTTTCTCGAGCTGTTTTTCTTCCGGCAAAAGCTCGCCAAATATATTTCGCGACTGTAAAAGGAACTCCTCATTGAAGATGATCCCTTCATCGTCAGGGTAGAGAGGAAGATAACGAATATTGGATTCAACAAGATCGAGAAAGAAGTGTGTACCAAAGGAAACATCCGGCACGTAGTTCTTCTTTTTGCGGGCGATCTCTATCAACATAGCCGATTGATTGATTTCGGAATAAGTCACCGGTACACCGAGTTTAATATCACCTTTACTGCCCCAGCGACCCGGTCCCATTAAAATAAACTGACGCTTGGGCAACAGCTGATTGATTTTGCCAACACAATGACCCACTTTCTGCATGTCTTCTTTTGTAGCCAGGTTGCCGTATGCCATGGGATCGACATACACGATGTGCGTAATGCCTTGGATGAACCCATTTTGAACGTATTTATCGGCTGTAAAAAGGACTTTGTCGTTGAGGACACCACTGGGCAGAACGGCAGGATCTGATTCCTGACCGTGACTCTGCGGACGACACTGCAAGAGGTAGAGCGATTCTCCGTTATGCGCAAATTCAATATCAACCGGACAACCGTAAGCATCTTCAAGCTCATTGAGTACAATGTTCATTTTCGATATAAAATCGGTATCGGATATCAAGCCGTCAAAGGTCACAACCGCCGACTCATTGGCGTAGTCCACACCAAATGCTCTTGGCTTTTTAAAGAGTGAATCCTTGACAATGGAAACTATGCGGTTGATTTTTGGATAATCAGAACCGCATTCTTTAACAAGGTCTTCAAACAAGCGTGTTTCAAACTTACGCGTTTTGAGGTTGATTAGATCTATTTTCTTCGGTGAGTAACGCACCACCTCATCGGGTGTCACATTAACCCTTAAATTGGGTTGACCCGGAGCAATCAGGGTGGGGTAGTCGTCATTGACGCGATCCACCGCTCGCGTTCCAAGTCCTGGCACGATGCGAATCAAGCCGTCCTTTCGCCGCAGGCGAACGGACCAGCGAAACTCGTTGGTGGAAAAGGCGACGCCCGCAAACGCGGGGAAGAAATAATCGCCCACGCGTTGCCCAATCACTTCCTGAATCATGATCCCCATTTCCTCGTGATAGTCCAGGAGCTGGCGCTCAAAACGGTATTCCAGAGGATCGGGCCCAAAAGTGGAGGCGTAGATTTCGGATATGGCGTCCATCAGAGCGATTAAACGCTTCTCCTTGGGTCCTTGATTCGGGATGAAAAGACTTTTGTACTTACCGGCAAACGCGGTTCCCATGCGATCCTCGAGTAAACTGGAGGAACGGATCACAAGCGGAACACAGCCAAAATCATCCAGTGCATTGGATAGTTGGCTGATCATTTCAGGAGGAAAAGGGGAGTTCTTGAAAACATGAACCAAATAGGGATATTCCTGACCGATGATCCCAATATCTTTGTACTTCTGTTCGTATGTGTCTTCCAGGTTGTTGTGCTTGATGAAACTCAACATCCCGTCGGAGGTGATATACCATGTTTTTGGTGTCTTGATCTGATTCATGAACTCGTACTTTTTACCGCTGTTCTGCAGGATCTTTTTGGCAATAAACAGCCCTGCACTCTTACCTCCCAATTTGCCATGACTTTCCGGTGGAGAGATAATGTTATGGGTTAACTCGTAGAAGCTCCTTATGGATATGTATTTCTTGGCTATGTCAATCAAACTTGTTTGATCCGTAAATAAACGGCGAATAAGAGACACGCGATATGATTTTTCCCTGAGTGGAGAGAGAACAGAACCTTTATAAGCCAGGTGATAGTATCGTTCAATAGCTTCACGGAGATCGTCAAAAGTGGAACCCGTGTTTTGAAAGACATTAGCCACAAAGCCGGAATTATCTTCGTTAATCCAGGTTTTCAAATAGGCCAGGATCTCATCCTCACTCAGGTGTTTGTGAGCCATGGAGAATACCGACGTAGTGGAAAGCTTGGTATCGGATGCTTCCATAACCTGGAACGGGAAATTTCTGTCTTCAAAAAGGTTTTCAGTGGTCGTGTAATGGGCAAAGAGCTTAATGGCGTTTTTTATACCGCGCAGGCACAGGTGGTTGATCATTTTTCTGGTGATTCGAGCCGTTAAGGCGGTATCCGTTTTCTTAATGAGATCCAGAATTGTGAACCACTCGCTGTTCTTCATTTCAGAGCTGATTTTCTTTTTCGGTTCAAATACGGATTTCAATTGCTGGTGAAGCGAGTGCATGCCAAGTTGGTTAGCGATGTTATCTACCAGTTTTTGTTCATCTGCATTGAAAGGACCAATATCGGATTGGGGACATTCAGATAGATAATAAACATCTATTTTTCCAACGGTTCTGTCCTGAACTTTAATGCAACTGCTGATACGCCATTTTGTTTCATTGAATTCTTCAACCTGGTAAATTTTGTTACCGTAAATAATTTGCACACGGCACACTTCCGGAAATTGCATTCCCGGGGGAATGAGCCTGGTAATGCCTTCACAGAGATGATCAAAAGAAACTTCAGGATTATTCATCAGTTTCTGGATTTCATAAAGACAGTTGAATTCCTTGGCCCGCTCAGTCAATTCCTTTATGATTCTTTCAAGACCTTGATCTGTTTGAGTTTGTTCCATATTGTCCTCTTTCCGTATTCGTTTCTTTCACACGGCCAATTCGTTGAGCCTGGTCAGCTGTGTTCATTGTATTTTCTATCAAAAAAATGAAATGCATGTGTGTGACGAGTCGCTTCTTTTAATAAATCGTTCAATTTCGCCAAAACAAGTGTCAACCAAACAGGTTTTAAGAAGCGATACAAAGGGAATTATATCACGGATTAGTATTGTCAGGATTCGTGGTTATTCAGGCTGTTGGTATTCGACAATACAAACACGCCATGTCGACTGGCTAAAACTCATGGTCGCTTTTGAGTTATCAAAAAAGCCGGTGTTCCTTTGGTTGCCCTTACGACAGATGCGTCCTGGACAGACACCGCTGTTTTGGCAAACGTTCGCGCATTCATCTCTATTTTATCGGGGCTTTTATGCTGAACGATACTTTTCAAAATGCAATGCCTGTTGGCTTTTTCTCTCTCAAAACGTGCGCGCAGATTCCTCGCTTTTTACGTTACTCCAAACTAAAAAGGGAGTACGGCGGAACCGTACTCCCAAAATCGAGTTAAGGAGTTTGTAAGATTATACCCAACCGCGGTCCTGACAAGCCTGGGCAACACGATCTACAGCAATCATGTAGGCTGCATCACGCATGTAAAGCTTGTTTTTCTTCGAGTAGTTGTGAACGGCATAGTATGCAGCAGTCATTTGCTTGTCCAGTTTGCTGAGAACCTCTTCCTTTTCCCAGAAGTAGTTCATGTTGCATTGAACTTGCTCAAAGTAACTGCAAATAACACCACCGGCATTGGCCAAGAAGTCAGGAATCAGGTAGATACCTTTTTCTTTGATAATCTTGTCAGCTTCTGGAGTTGTGGGGCCGTTGGCACCTTCGGCGATAAGCTTCACGCAATCTTTAATGCGAGGAGCGTTGTCAACTGTAACCTGGTTTTCCAAAGCAGCGGGAACCAGTATGTCAACTTCTTGATCGATCCACTGATCGCCGGGAAGAATGTCGTAACCGAGATTTTTGGCTTTTTCTTTGTTGATACCGCCAAATTGATCGGTAATGCTCTTTAGTTCTTTCAGGTTGACACCGTCTTTCTTGTGGAAGGCATAGCTGGTCTGCTCTTTTTGATCCCAACTTGATACCGTTGTCACAATTCCACCCATTATGTTGAAAAGTTCAATGGCGTATTGAGCTACATTGCCAAAACCCTGAACACTGGCAGTGGCACCTTTGATTGGAATATTCAGTTCTTTCATGGCTTCGCGAACAGCAAACATAACGCCATAACCAGTCGCTTCTGTTCTGCCCAAAGAACCGCCCATTCCTACGGGTTTACCTGTGATGAAACCAGGTTGTTTCATACCCGTAATTTTTTCAAATTCATCCAGCATCCAAAGCATGTGCTGAGGATTGGTCATGACGTCAGGTGCGGGAACATCTGAGTGAGGTCCAACCAGTTTGTATACCTGGCGTACCCAACCGCGGCATACTTGCTCTTGCTCATTCTTGCTCAAATTGTGGGGGTCACAAATAACACCACCTTTACCTCCGCCCAGTGGAATGTTCGCAACGGCTGTTTTCCAGGTCATCCACATGGACAGTGCTCTTACAGTGTCAATCGTTTCCTGGGGGTGAAAACGGATTCCACCTTTTGCAGGACCACGTGCATCATTGTGCATGGACCTAAAACCGCGAAATACCTTTCGGCTGCCATCGTCCATGCGAATGGGTATGCTGAATTGCAACTCGCGAAGTGGGTTTCGCAACAAATCCCTTGTTGCCTGATCCAGATCCAGCAAATCTGCTGCCTGGTCAAATTGTTTTTGCGCCATTTCAAAGGCGTTAAATGATTCAGATGACATGTGAGTCCTCCCATAACGAAAATCGTAAACAGCTCATTCTAAAATGTTAATTTTTTTAAAAAAGTAAAACTTATGACACCTTTTTGCAAAGAAAACAGGACTCCATAGGAAAAAAAAGAAACGATCCTTTAAACACTTTATTTAGTAGACTTTGAAATCAGGTATTGTCTGACTGCTTCAACGGCTCCACTTCTTTGTTACATTGACTTTTCGTTAGATTTACAAATCTGACCAAAGATTTTCAAGAGTGCATTGATTTTTCAGTCTGTTTTTTGAGGTTGTCAATCTGGTTTAAAAGCAGCAGCCCCTTGGTCCTGATCGTTTAAATTGGATGCTCTCTGTCATTCCACTTGATTGTATGGGAGTATCTTGCTGTATTTATACGGTCTTTTTTGCTCATAATATGATGGAGTTTGTTGGTTCCCGACACAATCGCAATGCGTTTTTTAGGTAAAGCGTTTTCGTATCAGGCTACCACGGGTCTGATGCGCTTCAAACTCCAGTTCCAAGGTGCTTGCAGGGAAGCCATTTCCATTTTATGGATGCCTTATTCTGAGAAAGCTTGGGAATCTCGGTTTTCCTTTAGATGTCCAGCCGTGATATTTAAATGTGACAATGGAACCAATCGGAGGCGGGTTTTTCCGCTCCTTGTCACAAAACCCTGTTCCAATACAAAACCGGACCCCTTGTTCAGTCTCTACCTCGATAGAACCCAGCATACCTTTGTACTTTCCTTTACCTGGATGATGTGCGACCACACGGGCTTCGTCATCAAAATAGGGTTTCAGTTTCAGGAGATCTGTGCTGCGTCCAGTGTGATACTGAGCATCTCTGCGATGCAGCATCAGTCCTTCTCCACCAGAGCTGACAACGTTTTCCAGTTTTCGTTTCAGTTCAAAACCATCCTTCAACTTCTGTTGTTCGACAATGATGAGAAATTCACTTCTACAGCGAGACTTGATGAACTTCATCTTATGATAGCGCTGTTCAAAGGTCCCCGTCTGGCTGGGAAGTTCAAAGACCATGTAACGCACCTGTTTCCATTCCTCTTCAATGGGAGATGACTTGGATACGATACTGAGTAAGGCTTCAAATTGACCTCTGCCCAGCCACAACTCGCCATCCAGAGCACAAGAGGGAAACCCCTCGGTGAACCAGGATGGAGCATGAATGGTATTGCCGCGACGTGAAACAAGTTTCCTTCCATCCCAGCAAGCTCGCACACCGTCGTACTTTTCACTTACCAGGTACTGGGTGACATCCACTTCATCATGGTAAATATGGGCTAGTATCAAATCAGGTGGTCCAGCCAAGAGAGCTTGACAAAGTACGCATATCTCATAAAAAGCAAAGACCAACCGATTTTTCATACCACGACTCCTTGTTTTCAATCTTTGAGGTTGTGATGCAAAAAACTGGCTTATTCAAAGAGTCGAGCAAAAATAACTATTGATTTTAAAACAGGTTGTTTTTTCTTCCTGCTCCGCATTCGGTCTGTGTGACGGGGATGTTACAGTCTCGCGTTCTGAAGCTAAGCTGCTGCCTTCTGTATTTTTTTGAATTCAAAGTATTTGTAAAAATAATATGAAATAGTGAAACACCCTTGCACATTCACACATTTTTCAGTTTAATGGAGTTCCACAATCCATTAATTACCGGGAGTTACAGGATGAAAATCAACTGTCAGCGCATGTTGTCCACAATTTTAGTCATAATCGGTTCTTCACTTATGCTTTTCTGCGGAAAAACAGAGGAAAAAAAGTCCGTTACGCCGTCGAACAGCCAGAATTTGTCGAATTATATTTATGCTTTCACTTCAGGTGAAATTTCCAAGGGGGACTCCCTTCAAGTCGTTTTCTCTAAGTCCGTTGCAAAAACAGAGGATTTACTTACTCCATTGAGTACCTCCCCTCTGACAATGGAGCCCGAAGTCAAAGGAACAGCAACCTGGATCAATGCAACCACGCTGGAATTCAAACCGGACCGTCTTCTCAGGTCGGGCACCTCGTTCACCTGCAAGATTCATTTGAAGCCCTTTTTCCAGGATATAGCGGAAGATCTGGAAGAGTTTGTCTTTAACGTCTACACTCCCGCCCGAAATTTTGAAATAAATATCGATAACCTGAGAGGTGCTCCCGGTAAAGGCATTAAGCATCAAGAATTGAGAGGAACCATACTAACCTCTGACCTGGAAGAAGACAAAACCATTGAAACCATTCTCACAGCCAAGCAGGATCGCGCATTCCTTCCCATTACCTGGAAGCATTCTGATGATGGTAAACAACATCATTTCACTGTTTCTGATATAACGCGCAAACAAGATAACAGCGATTTGACCTTAAAGTGGAACGGCAACTTCGAGGGCTATGTTTTCAGCGGTGAAAAAATGCTGACCGTTCCTTCTCTGTCCTACTTCGCCGTTCAATCTGTTCAAGCTGAAACAGAGCCCGAACAGCACATTTCTGTCTGCTTTACCGATCCGCTTTTAAAGGATCAGGATCTTCAGGGCCTTATTTACATAGAGAATCACGATTTGCGTTTCCTTATGTCGGGAAATGAAATCAAGGTTTACAGCTCGAAGCACTTTTCAGGTAAACTCACCGTTCGAATTGAACCTGGAATTAAAAACATCATGGGTGCGAAGTTCCAACGGCAGCAATCCTATGAACTGATTTTTGAAGAAATTAACCCTGCACTCCGATTAACCGGAAAAAAGGTCATTATTCCCAATTCCACCACCACCCTTTTCCCGTTTGAAGCCGTCAATATTTCAGCGGTCGATTTGCAAATCACCAAGATATACGAACACAATATTCCACAATTCCTGCAAGTCAACAGCTTGGATGGAAATAACGAAATGTACCGCGTTGGCGAACGCGTTCTTCAGAAAAAAGTGGTACTCGATCCAGAAAACCACATGGATTTAAAGAAATGGAATCGCCATATTCTGGATTTAACCTCGCTGGTTAAACTGGATCCAGGTGCAATCTATCAAATTAGCCTGGCTTTTCGTCCTTCCTATTCGCTCTACACATGCGACCAGGCAATTGAAGAAGAATCGGAAACGTATTTATCGGAAGAAGATGAAAGTGATCCGAGCTTCTGGGACTATTATCAGAACCAACCCTACTACAATTACCGTTACCGCAATGACCCTTGCCATAAAGCGTACTATGGAAAGCGAACCATGGTTCATCGCAATGTTCTGGCCTCCGATTTGGGTATCATCGCCAAGACTGGAAAAACAGGAAAGCTCCTTGTAATGGTAACCAGTCTATTGGACTGTAAACCCGTAAACGGTGCCAGGCTTGAACTGTACAACTACAAGCAGAAGATGTTAATGGAAACCATAACCAATCACAGCGGTCAGGCAACGATCGATCTTCAAGGTCAAGAACCCTTCCTGCTTATCGCCAAAAAAAGCCAACAACGCGGTTATTTAAAACTTCAAGACGGTCTGGCTTTAACGCTCAGCCGCTTCGATGTCGGTGGAACCAAAATTAAGGAAGGCGTAAACGGATTTATTTATGGTGATCGAGGTGTCTGGAGACCGGGTGATCAGATTTATCTCAATTTCATCCTTTACGATAAA
Source organism: Acidobacteriota bacterium (assembly GCA_002747255.1). GTDB lineage: Bacteria > Acidobacteriota > Holophagae > Acanthopleuribacterales > Acanthopleuribacteraceae. Next base: position 80,922 of record PDUC01000034.1, read on the forward strand.
AACCAAACTCTGCCAAAAGATCACCCCGTTTCGTTCGAGTTACGCAATCCCAATGGCGATTTGATCATCAAGAGGAATTTGACTGAAGATTTGAACGGGTTTTATCCCATTGCATTTAGAACGGATGACGACGCTATAACAGGGAACTACAGTGCCAAGATCCTGGTAGGAGGCACGACGTTCACAAAAAACATCAAGATTGAAACCATTAAACCCAACCGACTGAAAATAAACTTTAAACTGAACGAGGAAGAGCTATCGGTTCATAAGCAAAACCACAAGGCCAGTTTAGACCTTCTATGGCTGCATGGAGCTGTGGCTCAGAATCTCCAATCCGATATCCAGGTTCGTCTCGCTCCCACTAAAACGGCGTTTAATCGCTTTGAGGGTTTCCGATTCGATGATCCCATCATTAAATACTATTCAGAAGATCAGGAGATTTTCAAAGGCAAGGTAGATGAAAAAGGGCACGCCGATGTTGTCTTTTCTCTGCTCTCTGAAAGCCATAGCCCCGGTATGCTGAATGCCCACTTTGTCTGTAAAGCCTATGAACCAAGTGGTGAATTCAGTATCGACCGTTTCAGTGTCAAAGCTCATCCCTACGATACTTACGTGGGAATCAAGCTGCCCAAGGGTGACAAGAAACGCGGCATGCTTTTAACTGACAAAGACCATCAGGTTGAAGTCATAACGGTCAATTCAAAAGGAGAGCCTGTTTCCAAAAAGGGCTTAGTTGCCGAAGTCTACAAGCTCTCCTGGAAGTGGTGGTGGGATCAAAGCGGCAATCAGGAAACGCAATACCGCTCACAACAGCTCACCGAACCCATCAGTGTGGGCAGCCTGGATACCAATGAGAAAGGTGAAGGTGTCTGGAAACTTCGTATTAACTATCCCGACTGGGGCAGATACCTGGTTCGTATCATTGAACCGGGCGGTCATGTTACCGGTCAAATAGCTTACATTGACTGGCCCGGTTGGGCAGGACGACAGCGTGAAGAACAGCCCGGCGGCGCTGCCATGTTGAACTTCACAGTAGACAAGGAAAGAGTCATTGCCGGTGAGCCTGTGACCCTTTCCATTCCAAGCAGTGCTTCAGGGCGAATTTTAATCAGCATCGAAAGCGGTCAGGAAGTTCTCTCCACCCATTGGGTAGAAGCCCAGGCGGGAGAAACCCATTTCACCTTTGAAACAACCGAGGAAATGACGCCCAACATCTATGTCAATGTTACGCTCATCCAACCTCATGCTCAAACAGCCAACGATTTACCCATACGGCTGTACGGTGTTTTACCGGTTCTGGTGGAAAACCCCGACACCAAACTCCATCCCCAGTTAAAGATGCCCGATATTGTGGAGCCGGAGAACCAGGTCAGCATTGAAGTCTCTGAAACCAACGGCAAACCCATGACCTACACCCTTGCCATGGTCGATGAGGGACTTCTTGATTTAACCCGATTTTCAACTCCCAACCCATGGCAGCATTTCTATGCCCGTCAGGCTCTGATGGTCAAAACCTGGGATATGTATGACTGGGTTTTAGGTGCCTTTGGAGGTGAGATGAAGGCTCTTCTCAGTATTGGCGGTGGTGCTTCAGGTGGAAAGCCAGGTGTCCCTAAAGCCAATAGATTTAAGCCCATGGTCCTCTTTAAAGGGCCTTTTTACCTGGAATCTGGCCAGAAAAAAATCCATCGATTCCGCATTCCCAATTACATCGGCAGCGTGAGGACCATGCTGGTTGCCGGCGATGGCAATCGCTTTGGTTCCGCCGAGAAAACAACACCCGTCAGAAAACCTCTCATGCTGCTGGGAACGTTACCCCGTGTGCTGAGTCCAGGGGAGCAAATCAACTTCCCGCTAACTGTTTTTGCCCTGGAAGAGCACGTCAAAAACGTTCAAGTCCACATCGAACCCAACGAATTCCTTCTCCCTCAAGGCTCCACTTCACAAAACCTGAGTTTTTCACAAACAGGTGATCAAGTTGCCAGCTTCCCTCTTACTGTTGCCAATAAAACAGGGATAGGGAAAATCAAAGCGGTAGCGGTTAGTGGTTCAGAGCGCGCGGAGTTTGAAATTGAAATCGATGTGCGAAATCCCAATCCCTATCAGCACAGCAATGACTTTGCCACCGTGAGTTCCAAGCAAAACTGGAAGAGGGAAGTGGTACCTGTTGGAATGAAAGGCACCAACACGGGTTACCTTGAACTCTCTTCAACTCCGCCACTTAACCTGGCTCAAAGGCTCGACTACCTCATTCACTATCCCCATGGGTGCGTGGAACAAACTACTTCCGCTGTTTTCCCTCAACTCTATTTAAGTCAGCTTATGGAACTGTCAAAAGAAGAAAGGAAGCTTGTAGAAAAGAATATTAAAGACGGTATTGCTCGCATTCGCTCTTTCCAGCAATCGAGTGGCGGCCTGGGTTATTGGCCAGGAGACAACTATGTCAATGACTGGGGTACAAGCTACGCGGGTCACTTCATGCTTTCAGCCAGGGAAAAGGGCTATGCCATGCCCGCCAACTTCATCTCAAGGTGGATCAACTATCAGAAAATACAGGCTGGTACCTGGACTCAGAACTCCAAAAGTACCGAACTCATGCAGGCCTATCGACTCTACCTGCTTGCCTATGCAGAGAAACCTCAAATAGGTGCAATGAACCGATTTAAAGAAAGCGGGCTGAAAAATGTCCTGTCAAAATGGTTGATCGCAGCAGCTTATTATCGGGCGGGGCAGCAGGAAATTGCACGTGAGTTGGCCGCTTCGCTTCCAACTCGGGTGCAAACAGCTACTGAGTTGTCGGGAACCTATGGCTCCACTTTGCGCGATGAGGCTATCATATTGGAGTGCATGGTCTCTATGTCAGATGAGAGAGCCGCCGATATGGCACAAGCGCTCTCCAAAAAACTCAACGACAACAAGTGGTACAACACGCAAGCACTTGGTTTCACCTTAACCGCCATGGGTAAGTTTTCCAGCAAAGGGACTCATCAACTGAACTTCTCTGTCATGATGGGTTCTGCAAAGTGGGACGATTATCAATACAATAAACCTGTCGCTCGCTTGAGTCTCGATGTCGAAAAACTGACCGGACAAAACCTGGTAGTTAAAAACAATCAGAAAAAACCGCTTTATCTCAACTTGTTCCTCAAAGGTCAACCCGCTGCGGGCACCGAAATGGAATCTTCGAATGACCTTAAAATGCTGGTTGAATACAAAGATGCTTCCAACCGCGTTATCAATCCCGTATCCATCAGACAGGGAACGGATTTTAAGGTGTATGTCACCATCGTCAATCCGGGCGGAAGAGGCAACTATCATGAAGTGTCACTCTGTCAGATATTCCCGTCCGGATGGGAAATTCACAACCCAAGGATGATTGCCAATACCGAAAAAGGTATTCAAAACCCCAAATACAGGGACATCAGAGATGATCGCGTCTATTCCTATTTCGATCTTCCAGCAGGTAAAAGTCGAACCTACCTGATTCATTTGAATGCCGCCTACCTGGGAAGATTCTACCTTCCAGCCATCCATGCCGAAGCAATGTACGACCAAACCATTCACACCCAGCAAAAAGGCCAGTGGGTTGATGTTATACCCGCCCGGTAACAAGAACAGTCTATGTTAAATTGAAGATCAGGCATAACGCCGCTCATCCTCGGTGTTATGCCTCTCTTTTTAACCCTCAAGAATTTGCCAGTCTTCCCCATGGCAAACTTTTTGTGTTCAAAGAGTTATCAAAAAAATACCCATCCCCTTTTTGTCCTTATGTAGCTTGGTTAGCATCTTGTTTTTTATCAAGACCTGATTCTCGGGTGTCCTGAAGGCATTTTTCTTAGTTGTTGATGTCACCATGACAAACAGACCGCACGGAACCCTTCTTGTGCGTTTTTTACAGATGATGCGGTTTTTTCCGTTAATGACACCCATCACATAGCAAAAACCAGCATAGCGGAAAAACATGGAACAATCTGTTTATTTTGCGAATTCACCATGATCAGCAAAGCAGGTTCTTTCTCCGCTCTTTCTTCTCTTGGCAGTAAGCGCCTTTTTCTCTACCCAACGTTTGCTGGTTCACAGCAAGAAGCATTTTACAGTCCATACTGCCCTAAGTAGTCAAAGTGATAAGCCCACTTTCTGCAACAATTAAAAGGCAACATTAGAAAATAATATTTTTTATATCTTTTTTGATGAGAAAAATGCCGATAGAAATAATTGACTGGCGTTGCTGATAGCTTCAGCAACGCCACTTAATCTCAGACTTGTTCTACAGATTAAAAAAACATTTTTACAAGCTTTTATTTGTAAGTGAACCATAGGTAGAGAAATGAATTTTATACAAAATTTATCCATAAAACAAAAATTGGTTGGAGGCTTTTTATTATCCTCCTTTATAGTTTTAATCGTTGGCACCATTGGTTTTTTAGGGACAGCCAAGAATGTCAACAACTTGAAGGTCATGAATGAGTTGGACCTGAAAGAATACATAACGATTGTCAAGTGGCAAGTTCTTGTACTCCAACACCAAAGACATGAAAAGAATTTTTTCCTGAGTATCGGTAACAGGGAAAAACAGCTGGAACATTTGAAGCTATTTGAAAAAGCCTCTGAAGAGACCTTTGCCATAATGAAAAAACTCGATGCCATGAGAACGGATATAAGCATCGAAGAAAAAGAAGACCGCAAAGCATTTTTAACAAACTATGTAGCGTATAAAGATGGTTTTTTAGAGGTGGCCAAAAGGGTTTTAGCCGACCCATCCATCACCCCCCATCAAGCCAGCACAGAGTTAATGGCACCAACGAAAAAATACGGAGACAAGTCAAAAGCCATACTCGAAAAGCTGATGAATACAGCCGTTAACAAGATCCGGGTTGTATCGAACGGAATGATTGCCAATGGACAAAAAATAAAAACTTTCATCGGTTTTTTAGTGCCAATTGGTTTTATTTTTGCCCTCGGTTTGGGCTTGTTCATTGCCAGAACGATAACTGTCCCCATATCCTTGGCCGTACAATTTGCCATAGAAATATCCAAAGGGAATCTTACAATTCCGGTTGGGGAAGGGTTCCTCGCGAAAAAAGATGAAATAGGTCAGCTTGCCAATTCCATGAACACCATGTCAAATAACTTGGTAAAAATATTTACCGACATTTTGTCAGGATCAAAATCTCTTTCTGGCTCTTCAAAGGAGCTCGCATCCATTTCTGAACAACTGTCCTCAGATTCCAGTCAAACCTCCGAAAAATCCAATAGTGTCGCTTCCTCTGCAGAGGAAATGTCAGCCAATATGAATGGTATTGCCTCCACTACGGAGCAAGCATCGGCCAATTTGGAGATCATTGTCACCTCGGCAGACGAACTGGCCAAAAGCATCAATGAAGTGGCACAAAATATGGAAAAAGGGAATCAAATTACAAAGGAAGCTGTAGAAAAAGCGGGAAAAGTTTCCGAAAAGATGGACACGCTTGGTCAGGCGGCCCTGGAAATTACCAAAGTAACAGAGACCATATCTGATATTTCTGAGCAAACCAACTTGCTTGCCCTTAACGCGACTATCGAGGCTGCAAGAGCCGGCGAAGCAGGTAAAGGGTTTGCTGTTGTTGCAGGGGAAATAAAGGCCTTGGCTCAGCAGACAGCCGATGCCACCAGAGAAATCAGCGAGGAAATTGCCAGTGTGCAGGGGTTAACGCAAGAATCTGTTTCGGCTATTACAACCATTGTTGACATCATTAATGAAATCAATGTCATTGTCTCCTCTGTAGCTACTGGTATTGAAGAGCAGTCCGCGACCACCCAGGAAATCTCCAATAACGTCAACCTGGCAGCTCAGGGCGTAAAGGAAATCAATATCAGTATGAATCAAGCCAACACGGTTTCCAATGAAGTGACTGCAGACATCAGTGAGGTCAACAACCTGGCTGAAGAAATGAGCTCTGACAGTAAACGCGTAAGTGCCAGCGCTATTGAGTTGGCTAAATTGTCTGAGATTCTAAATGACATAGTCACAAAATTCCAGCTACCATAAATATTTTACTGGCACAGACCCCGGAATATACGGTCTGTGCCAGCCTTTTCCGCGAGGCTCTATACCACACAGGAAAAAACAGACACTTACAGCTTCTATGCTTCAAAACTAAAGCCCGTGTGGTATAAGCATTTCAGACAAGTGCTTCAACACAACCGTTTTTTAACCGCAGATGGACACGGATAATTTGTAACCACGAATGAACACGAATTGACACGAATAACTTTCAGGGTATCAGTTTGGAATAGGACTGAGTATGGGACAAACAAATAGTTTTTAATTGATGAAAACGTTCAGAACCTCAAATGCACTGCCAATATCTCTGTGAGTGGTTTCCTTATCCATCTGTATTCATTCGTGCTCATCGGTTTTTTTTTAACCACAGATGAACACAGATGGACACAGATATTTTTTTTCAGGATGATCTGCTGTCGTTTCTTCTTTCAAAAACTGGACTATTTGGGTGTCTGGTACGAACACCTTTTAGAGAGTCAGCGGTTATGCTGTTTCTTTTTTA
>PDUC01000022.1 GCA_002747255.1 Acidobacteriota bacterium
ATTAGTGGCTACATTCAATATATGAAAAATAAGGATAAAATATATTATTTCAAATAATTAGATGGTATTTTCATGCCTTTTTTTCCGGAAGATCCGTTTAAACCGGAAAACACCGCTCGTCATACTCGATCCCGATGAAATTGAAATCATTGTCATCTGCAAACTGCGCAATTAATCCTGCAAAGTGAGTTCACGGGCAGAAATGCTGTAGGCTTTCAAAAGCTGTTTAATCTGCCTGCTTGTCATTTGACCTTTGTGATGTTTTCTCTTTAAAAGCATTTTAACACTGCCAAAAGCACCGGCAAGAGTTGCTTTTATGAGGATAATTCCCAATTTAAAAGCGGGTTGTTCTCTCTTGAACCCGGCTGCGGCTCCTTGCCCTGAAAACATGGAGTACATATTCATCAGGTAGCGCTTCAAGGTAAACCAGGGTGACAAAACAATCCAGGTCAGTGGGAAATTCTTCAACAATAAATAGATGCGGTTTCGTTCGACATAAAAGAGTTTGTCCGGATTGAACTTTCCCAAGCTGGCAGACTGCAGATGGATTACTTTTGATTCAGGTTCATACATACACTTAAAACCCGCCCTTCGAGCCCGAAAGCCCAAATCGGCATCTTCTCCGTAGAGATAAAAGTCGTCGTCAAAAAAACCTATGGAATCGACTAGATTTTTACTGTAAAAAGCCGCACACCCATCGGGCCAAAGGGCTTCTGCTGGTTGACTGAACGCTTCCCCATCCCTTTGACCCGTGCCGTAACCCCTGTTTAGGCCGTCAAGGTAAATGAGATGACCGACCTTATCAATTGTCAGGCCATCGGCCTTGAGTATGCGGCAGGCGATCATGTCCACCTGGTCCTTTTCCATCCGTTCCACCGCACGTTTTATCCAATTTTTTTCCGGACGTGCGTCGTTATTGAGAAGGGCAACGGTATCCCCTGTCACCAGTGGAAGAGCGGCATTGTTCCCGCCGGCAAAGCCCCTGTTTTCATTGAGAAAGAGTGTTTTCAGCCTGGACCATCGATAGGTTTTTAAAAAATCAACCGATCCATCTTCACTGCCATTATCCACAGCGATAACTTCAAAGTCACAATAGGTTTGTTCTTTTAAAGCTTGGAAACAGGCTTCCAGCAGGTGCCTGCCGTTCCAGTTGACAACAATGACGGAAACTCTTCTCATGCCATGAACCGCGAGAGCTAAAACAAGCGTTTCTTGAACAAAAACAACAAGTTGCGAAGGCCGTCCCGATAAGGACGCAGCTTGATTTCACCCTCGCGGGCTGAATACTTGATGTGTTCCTCTTTAAAAGTGAGATTTTTATTTTTTATGACTTCAATTTTGATCTCTTCGGATAACGGCATTCCTGTTGAAGTCAATTTAATGTGATCCAAAACCCGCTTTTTAAAGACCCACATTCCCGACTGGGAATCTTCAATGGGATACCTGAAGAGAATGGCCATAAAAAAGGACAGGAGTTTATTCCCTATCCAGTGCTTGAAACTCATGGCCTCGGGATTCAGAATGGGGAAACGACAGCAGGACAGGAAATCCACTTGGTATTTCAAAAAGACGTTCATGAGACGATCGAGATCCTTGATGGGATAGGTGTGATCGCCATCCATGCAGCAGATCACATCTGTCTGCACATTGTTAAAACCCGTTTGATAGGCACTGCCATACCCTCTGACTTTCTCGTGAATGACACGGGCCCCGAAACTCTCGGCCACTTCAACCGTTGAATCCGTGCTGCCATTATCGACGACAATCGTTTCATCCACCCACTCGGGCTTCGCGGACAACACGGACTTAATCCCTTCCTCTTCATTTAAACACGGAATAACTACGGTTACGGACAATCCTTGATACATGATTCACCTGCTAAAATAAGATCGGTCATAAAATGAGAGCAATTGCCACGCCAAAGTCGTTTTCATCCTCTCTGTGGAGAAGAGGATTCGAAGAAAGAACCTTTTGTTGAGCTCAGAGCCAGAGAGTCTCGATCTTCTTTCACCTGCTGTCTCGGCACTTTTTGGCTAATTCAACCTAAACAAGATCAAACAGAGGCTCATCCTACTCTCTTTTACGCCAAGATTCAACCTTCATTGAAGGCAATGTAACGGCTTAAGACCCGGCAAACCAAAAGTCGGGAAGTATCTCTTTTCCATGGGGTCTCTAGCAGGAAAACTGCTTTTGTCTCAAACAACAGATACAGTAAACGGCGATACGTAAATTGGGTAGAAGAGTGGTGCCGGTGCTCGGACTCGAACCGAGATGAGGTTGCCCCCGCTGGATTTTGAATCCAGTGCGTCTACCAATTTCACCACACCGGCAAGTATCTAAGTTTATCAAACATATAACTTTTGAAAGAGGCACAGCGGCACCTTTCAAGGAACAGAAGCACAATATACCTCTATTGAAAAACCATTTCAATGAATTTCTTTCAGAAGCACTTCTTTTTGGACTTTTGCACGGCAATTCGCCTCTGACCATGCCCGAAGAACACGATTTTCTGTGAAATGAAGACATTTACCCTTATAATGGTTCGGTTTGATTCAGCAAGATGCTGACGAGCTTGGGGAGCAGGAAATGAATAAACCCAGTATTCTGATTATGGCAGCGGGCATGGGCAGTCGTTACGGCGGCTTAAAGCAGTTGGACGAAATAGGTCCCCACGGAGAAACCATCCTGGAGTTCTCCCTGTACGATGCCATTCAAGCCGGTTTTGGGAAAGTGGTTTTCATCATCAGAAAGAGTTTTGAGCGCGAGTTCAAGCTTCGGTTCAGTGAAAGGTGGCGGAATCATATTCAAATCGAATACGCCTATCAGGAAATCAATCCTGTCCTCCCGGGCATGAACAACAACATAAAGCGGGAAAAACCGTGGGGAACCGGTCACGCGGTGCTATGCGCAAGGCCCTTTATCAACGAGCCTTTTGCCGTCATCAACGCCGACGACTTTTACGGTCGCCGCGCATTTGAAAAAATGGCCGCCTTTCTTCGCAACAAATGTCAACCGGACGCATTTTGTATGATTGCCTTTGAGCTGGGTAAAACACTGTCGCCAAACGGTTCTGTTTCCAGAGGCGTTTGCAAAGTTGATGAAAACGGCTTGTTATCAAAAATACAGGAAGTAAGCGGCATTGAAAAAAGGGGTCAAGCCTACCGCTGTGCCTCCGAAACACAAATAACCCTTTCCGATCAAACACCTGTTTCCATGAATTTCTGGGGATTTCACCCCGATTTTTTTCATTCTCTCCAACACGGCTTTCTCAATTTTGCAAAACAAAATCGCGATCAATCGCGTGCAGAGTTCTATCTGCCTTCGCATGTATTTCATTTAATTCAACAGGGAAAGGCGAAAGTTCACACGCAATCATCCCCTGATTCGTGGTACGGAATCACCTATTCACAGGACAAGCCCCTGGTACGGGAAGCCACATCGAAACTGATTCAACAGCAAATTTACAGCTCTCCCCTTTGGAACGCCCTATAAGGATAAGGAACATCACTTTGACCAATCTACACGGCCTTTTTTCAACTATTTCCAGTCAATTCTTCAATAATTCGCGAGTCACAACCTACCGCCCCCTGCCCGGAGGCCACATTCACCGAACTTTTGTTGTACAAATGGAGCACCTGGAATACAGCAAGCAGTACATTTTTCAGAATGTCAATACCGATATTTTTTCAGATCCTGAATCCATCATGCACAACATAAGCATTCTCAGCCGGCACCTGGAAATGAAGAAAAATGCTGTTCCGCGTTATGATCTGGATATCCTTTCACCAAAACAGACCCTCTACTCGAGCAACGGAGTTTGGTTTGAAGGCTCATACTGGCGTGTTTTCCCCTATTTCGCCAACGCTTTATGTCTCAATCGAGTGAATGACTTACGTGTCGCGGAATCGGCGGGAAAGGCCTTTGGGCACTTTTTGTACCACCTATCTGAACTGGATGCCTCAAAGCTGAGGGATATTCTCCCCGGCTTCCACAGTGGCAGCCTAAGAGTGAAACAATTCCAGGATGCTTTAGACCAGGATCGTGCCAAAAGAATAAAATGCGCACCATCCGCCACAAGAAAAACCATAGCGGATGTTCAAAATGCGCTGGATCTTTTGCTCGAATTCGATCGAATCAAAGAGAACCTTCCCAAAAGGGTGATTCATCACGATGCCAAACTGAACAATGTCCTTCTCAACAAGGACACCTTCCAACCCATTTCAGTCATTGACCTGGACACCGTGATGAGCGGCACAGTCTTGTCGGATTTCGGCGACCTTGTTCGCTCTTTGAGCAGCAGTCACTCTGAAGACAATCCCCGACCAAGCAACCTCGAGATTGATATGGATATCTACAAGGCTGTATCTCATGGCTTTCTAAAACAGGCGCACCCCATTCTGATCCAGCAGGAAATTGACCATCTTGTCCTGGGTGCACAAGCCATCACGCTGATGGTGGCTGTTCGCTTTCTGACAGATTACCTCAATGGCGATCAGTACTTCCAAACCGATTATCCAGAACACAATTTGGTAAGAACGGTCAATCAGATGGCTCTTTTCCGCGCGCTGGAAAAGCGTGAAGCTGAATTACTCGACATTCTAGAGAGTTTTTTTGTTTCTCTATAATCGCGATACCTCTCGAGATCAATGCATTTTATTGCGTTTTTTTCACTTTGTTTTCTTTATTGACCAGTTCTACTTCCTCTAAAAGTTTTAGACTTTGACTCGCATTTTTTTCAGTTTCCTTTTCCTCTTTATCCTCGTCCTTTGCAAGTCGATTGTTGCCATCGTGAGCCTCTTTATTTTTCTCAAGTGCGCTCTCTGTAACTTTTGATGTCTGGCTGTTCTCTTCTAATGGCGGCGTCTTTTCTTGTTCTTTCGCCGCAACCCACTCTTTGCCTTCTATTTTCATCGTGTTCTTGTCAACTTTTAATTCAGTCGAATAATTTGAAGACTGTCGGGCTGTTGGCGTTTTTACCATCTCCTTCCTTTCGACCAGTAAAACCAAACCCGTACCAATAATGAAAAAGACTACCCAATAGGACCAAACAACCATAATCTGTTTCATTTAAACCTCCAATTCAGGTGTACTCAGCCTGCTCTCATAAGATACTATCATCCTATAAAATATATCCTTTCCCGTATTTGTTCAAGAACACACTTCTAATAATCCAGAGAATCAGACGCGTCTTTTTTTCCCTTTTATACCCTTAACTGCCAGTTGACCACAGGCTGCGCCAATATCCCTGCCCTTGCTCCACCGGATCGTATTGCGCAATCCCGCTCGATTTAAACGCTCGTGAAAGGCATGTAAATCTTCATCCGCAGGCTGCCTGTAGGGTAACTCCGGTGTTTCGTTAAAAGGGATGATGTTGACCTTGGAACGAATACCCTCCAACATGCCAATCAGCCTTTTCGCGTCGGCAATCGAATCGTTAAAATCGCGAATCACGACATACTCAAAGGTTATCCTGTCCCTTGTGCCAAGCGGAAAGGAGCGACAGGCTTGAAGTAACGCTTCAATGGGCCAGCGATCATTGATAGGCATTATTTCCGAACGCTGTTCATTGGTGCTGGCATTGAGTGAAACAGCTAACCTCGGAAGCGGTTTAAACCGCGAGAGCCGTTCTATGTTTTTCACATGACCTGATGTGGATATCGTCACTCTTTTAGGCGAGAGATTGAACCCTGTTTTCGCGAAGAGTAAATCTAAAGCTATTTCCAGATTCTTCATATTGAGCAAAGGCTCTCCCATCCCCATCATGACCAGGTTGAAAGGTCTGTCATGGGCTTGATCCCGAAGCATGCAAACGACCTGCCCGAGAATCTCAGCGGACGTGAGATTGCGTATGAAGCCCATGGTGCCCGTCATGCAGAAACTGCAGGCCTGAGCACAACCCACCTGGGACGAAAGACACATGGTGTAGCCGTTTTTCATTGGCATGAAGACGGATTCCACCTGCTTGTCATCAAAACAATTAAAAAGATACTTAACGGAACCATCACGGCTCTTTTTCTTCGTCATACCTTTGAACGTATTGATTTCCGCGGAGTGTTTTAAGGTCTGTCTCAAATCTTTGGACAAATTGGTCATCGAATCGATATTGGTTACCCATTTCTGATACAGCCACGGAAGTACCTGCTTGGCTCTGAAACGCTTCTCTCCGATGGATTCAAAATAATCGGACAGCTCGCTTAAGGAAAGACCAAACAGATTTTTTTTTGTCATAGTGAATGCTCGTTTAAATTGAACAGAGATTCCAGTCCTGAGGAAATTTGAACCTCATCAGCCTCAATCAATTTTTATTTGCATACCCGAGAGAAACTCCCGATCGTATTGACTGAGCTTCATTTGAATTTTCTCTGCGGGGGCATGGTGGAATACCTGACCTTTCCGCTCGCCTTTCTTTCTCTCTAGTGCGATATTGGCTTCCATAACCAGAAACAAGTTGTAACCTTTTTCCCTGATCGCGGTTGTAATTTCGGTTACATCTTCACTTTTCGCCATGGCATGGTGAAGCGCGGTGCCCAACCTCTTCAGCAGTTCTTTCATGTGATCGTCCAGTTTCAAAAATCCACCTCGGCAATAATAAGACGCTTCTTGAATAAAGATTCTACCCTGACAGATCATTTACGTCCAGTGCAGATACAACTTGTGTTTTACAGTTTTCCCGCAATCAACATATACACCATTCAATATCAATAATTTATGTTTATCCTGTTTTTCTGTTTGAGTCCTGTTTCCACCAACACGATTACCTTGACCGGAAGAATAAGTGTGCGTCAGATCAATAAAGTGTCATCAAACAAAACGGAATATTGACAAAAATCTATATGACAATTAGATTTTAAATATCACACAAGCAGGAGACTTACCATGATGAGAATCATCACCCCTTTTTTTGTCTTATTTCAAACAGCTGTCCTGGCTCAAACACTGCCTCTCTGCGGCACGGCCGATCAACAGGTGTGTATGAAGAACTCTGTTGCATATCAAATCAATTGTACGCAGATACAGTGGCATCCTGGGTCGATTATCCTGTTGACAATTCCCGGAATTGTCAACAACGGCCCAAATTCGGTTCACTTCCAGAGTGGAGCAGAACTTCCTCCTTACTGGTTTAATGAAAACAACGGTTTTATCACCGATAACCTTGGCGGCGTATGGAGTCCCGCTACCTCTGTTCTCACTGATGAGAGGGGTAACCGCGCAATTTCATTTAAGCTTCAATCGGGTGTCCTTAGCGGCATCGTTCGAATTGACCTCAACCAAATCAGTGTCTGTCAATTTGTTTCGGATGGCCCCGGTCCGGTTTACTTAAATGTCCAGTTCTGGGCAAGTTCAGCTCAAAAAACGGGTTTCAATTTGATCTCAAAAAGTATGGACATCCTCAATTTCTCCGAATGTCAGGATTGGCTGGGCTACGCTCCCCTGGTTGAAGACGGTGATCTCTTAACTATAGTCAATCCTCATCCTGAAGCCGTCTTGCTGAGTATTGACAAACAGGAATCGGAATTTCTGGAACCCTATCAACAGATTTCCATCACTGGAGAAGGTCGACTAATTCAAATTAACTCCTCAGCTAAATTGGGTCTCGTACTTAGAAGTGAACAGGAGGATTTAAATCTTGTGAGCATTAACTCCAAAGATCAGAAGGCCTATCTGCTGCCCCACATAACCAATAACCCCAATTCTTGGATGAATAACTGGAAGTTCGCCACAAGCTCCAATGTCAATATTCAAAGCAGGGTGTTTGGAGAACAGGCCACACAAGTACCCTACGAATCGGGTTTGTGGTCTCATGAAATCACCACGGTGGCTGGCCAGGAAAACACCTGGATGCAACTGAACACCTCGAAACCCTCCAATGGTTATTTTGAATTTAAACGCATTGACGGTATTCAGGGTGGAGCCGCTCTCAATGGCCTCAGACTCGACGGAAAACCCTTTGGAAACCACACCCTGGTATTATCTCATGTTGCCTCCGATGTCTACCATTTCTGGACTGGATTCACGTTGACCAACCCTAACGATCAGAAAGCCAATGTTGTATTGACTGGATACAGAGATGATGGGTCGATATTTGATTCGCTCTCCCTTTCACTGGAAACAGGCCAGAAAATAGTTGAAGTCATCGGCCAAAACCTCTTTCAAAACTACGATGGCCTAAGCTGGATCAAGATTGAGAGTGATGTTCCCCTGGCGGGAATCGAATTATTCGGGGGTCAAAATCCCGCTCAAACCTACCTGGCGGGTTTTCTGCTGACAGAAGAGACAGGCAGGATTTTGAGTTTTCCGTTACTTGACACAACTCCTGGCTACTGGTCTGGTCTCTCTTTGCTGAATCCGGGCGAGGAAATGGTTACTGGAGTTCTCTCTTTCTATGATCATTCGGGATTACTGATAGCAGACCACAACCTTACCCTTAATTCCGGCGAGAAAAAGCTGATCCTGTCTCCAGAATTGTCAACTCAAGCTGTCTGGAACGGAGACACCTGCATGGGCTTCGTTCTGATAGGAGATGACGACAGACAAAAACTCGGTGGCTATCGCGGCATTGTTGGCATGGAGTAATCTCGCTAACAGCGGCGAACGAGTACATTGTTTTATAAAAACAAAAGCCGGTCAATGCAGTTCACTCCGGTGCGGCTGCATTAACCGGGCCTTAACCACACCTTCTGTTTAGAAAACGCCTTTCTTTATTCAAACAAACCCTTTCGACCGTACTCCCAACATACCATTGGATTCCTCCAACTGTATCCATAGCGCTGAACAACACCCAAGTCTTTTGATTTGACAGTGTTTATGCTAGGATACCTGGCCTTAAGGAGGATGACATGAAATCAGAACAGATTCGTGAAGCATTTTTAAAGTATTTCGAAGAGCACGGTCACAGCAGAGTAACCTCCTCTTCGCTGATACCCGCCAACGACCCCACTTTGCTCTTTGCCAATGCAGGCATGAATCAGTTCAAAGATGTCTTCCTGGGCTATGAAAAACGGGATTATGCCACCGCTTGCAGCTCTCAAAAGTGCGTTCGCGCTGGTGGGAAGCACAATGATTTAGAAAATGTAGGTTTTACAGCTCGTCACCATACTTTTTTTGAAATGCTCGGCAACTTTTCTTTCGGCGATTATTTCAAGGAAGAGGCCATTCGCTACGGCTGGGAGTTTTTAACCGAAACCCTGCAAATTCCCAGCGATCGGCTGTATGCATCGGTATTTCTCGATGACGATGAAGCTTACGACATTTGGCACAAGCAAATTGGGTTACCGGAATCCAGAATTTTCCGGTTTGATGAAAAGGAAAATTTCTGGAGCATGGGCGATACAGGTCCATGCGGTCCGTGCTCCGAAATCTACTACGATTACGGCCCTTCTGTTAAAGGCAGTGACGATCCCTACCAGGGAATCCTCGAAGGGTCCGACCGCTATGTCGAAGTCTGGAACCTGGTTTTCATGCAGTACGATCGGGATGATACGGGAAAAATGACCCCACTGCCCAACCCCAGTATCGACACGGGTATGGGCTTGGAACGAGTCACTTCGGTTATTCAGGGTGTCACCTCCAACTATCACACCGATCTGTTTCAGGACATCATCACACCGCTCAGCAAATATCTCAAAGTGGAATCCAGCAACGATCCCAAAACAGCCGTTGCCCTGCAGGTGATCGCGGATCACTTGAGAGCCACCTGTTTCCTCATCGCCGACGGTGTCATCCCTTCCAATGAAGGCCGCGGTTACGTTCTCAGACGCATCATGAGACGGGCGATGAAATTTGGCAAGCAATTAGGTCAAACGGGTCCGTTTCTTTATGAAACCTGCGCATACGTCATTGAAAAAATGGGCGATATCTACCCTGAACTTAAGAAGGAAGCCAAACAAATTCAAACCCTTGTACAAGCCGAGGAGCTGCAGTTCGACCAGACCCTGCAAAACGGTATGCCCATTTTGATGAAGTACATGGACAAATTGCGTTCAGATAATCAGAGGGTCCTTCCCGGCCAGGTTTTACACTTCATGTACACAACACACGGTTTTCCTGTTGATTTAATGGAAGACATTGCCCGAGATGAAGGTTTTACTGTTAACCTGGACGAGTTCACTGAGTTGATGGAGGAAGATGCCAAAAAATCTGCCATGGAAGGCGATTTCAACAAAGAAGACTTGCCAGAGCCACTCATTTCCTTTGCCGCCGACAATAAAACGGTTCAAAACTGCTATGGTTCACTTAAAATGTCGTCCAAGGTTCAGTTCCTTTTATTGGGAGACACCTGCGCGAATTGCATTGAAAATGGTCAGGAAGCAGCCATAGCTCTGGATCAAACACCTTTTTATGCTGAGTCCGGTGGTCAAATCGGTGATTTTGGTACCATCTCCACTGAATCAGGTGTCTTCCAGGTGGAAAGAACGGAGAAAGTACTCAACAATAGCGTTCTTCACTATGGAAAAATGGGATCGGGAACCATTCGCCTCAATCAAAAAGCGGAGTGTGAGGTATCAGAGCTTCTGAGAAATGATATTCGAAGAAACCACACAGCCACTCACTTGATGCACCAAGCCCTGAAAGATGTTCTCGGGCTGCATGTCCGCCAAGCCGGATCCTTAGTAGACGCCGAAAAACTGCGTTTCGATTTCAACCACTTTTCTCCTGTTATGCCAGAAGAACAAGCGGAAATAGAAAGAAGAGTCAATGAACAAATTAGAAAGAATACGCCTCTGGTAACTCAATTAATGGATCTGGAAGAGGCTAGAAAAGAAGGAGCGGTGGCCCTCTTTGGTGAAAAATACAGCGAGCAAGTGCGTGTCGTATCCATAGGTGATTATTCCATGGAACTTTGCGGCGGAACCCATGTTTCTGCCACGGGTGAAATCGGACTCTTTAAAATAGTCTCCGAAAGAGCATTAGCTTCCGGTATTAGACGAATGGTTGCTCTTACGGGGAAACAGGCGTTTGATTACATTCAAGACAATGAAAAAATAATCGGTCAATCAGAAGAACTGTTGCACGTCAAACGCGAGAGAGTGACAGATCAAATTGAAAAGATTTTGAAGCAGAGAAAAGAACTTGAAAAAGAAATCGAGGAGCTCAAGTTCAAAATAGCGAAAGGAGAAGGACAGTCAGAACAAATTACCGATGTGAAGCAGATCAAAGTTCTGACAAAAGTTGTAACAGGTATGGAAGCGGGCGCGTTGAGATCTCTTGCCGATGACATGTTGGTCAAAATAAGCCGTGGAGTGGTTGTGCTTGGATCCAATCTCGAAGACAAGGCTCAAGTTGTGGTGAAAACGAACTGCGACCAAGAAGGTATTCACGCTGGAAATATAATTAAGGAACTGGCACCTATGATTGGAGGCCGAGGCGGCGGAAGACCCCAAATGGCCATGGCTGGTGGTAAAGATCCATCAAAATTACAAGATGCCATCAACTTTGCACTTGAAAAAGTCAAAGAAATCATGCATTAATACGGCTATGAAGTTGTTTAAGTACCTCTCTCTTACCTGTATTTTTTGTTTTTTGATCGCGCCTGATCTGTTTGGGCAACTGTATTCCTACCGAACACCGTCCGGCAGATTGCTGATTACTGATAAAGCCATCAAAAAGCCGGGATACAAACTTCTTTCGAGTAAAGGTACCAGGAAGACCAGAAAAGCATCCAGGTTTAACAGGAAATACCAACTGTCAAGCAATCAAATAGACACACTGGTTAAGCCCATTGCTAAAACCTACAATGTCGATGCCAATTTGATTAAAGCGGTGATTGAAGTGGAATCTTCCAGAAATTACAGGGTAGTCAGTCACAAGGGAGCCCAGGGGTTAATGCAGCTGATCCCATCGACTGCCATTCGCTTTGGTGTCAGAAACGCCTTTAATCCCAGCGAAAATATCAGGGGCGGCACAAAATACCTTCGCTTCTTACTGGGATATTTTGAGGGCAATGTAGATCACGTCTTGGCGGCCTACAATGCAGGCGAAGTGGCCGTTGACAATCATGGCGGTATTCCACCCTTCAAAGAGACCAGGAATTACATCAGAAAAATCCGGAAGCTCTATACAAAAACCAGGCTGCCTTTTGATAAAAACGTCTCTTACCGGTCCAAGCTCATCTCCAATTCCAAGAAACCCTCTATCAGACCTGTTGGAAAAGTAGCGAAAGTCGGCTGATGAAAGCAGTAATACAAAGAGTCAGCCACGCAAAGGTGGTGGTAGAAGGACGCGTTACCGGATCAATAGAGGCCGGCTTTCTGGTTTTAGTGGGAGTTACCCATGATGACGACGTCTCCACTGCGGTCAAACTGGCCAGAAAAGTTGCCCGTTTGCGGATTTTCCCCGATGAAGAAGGAAAAACGAATTTGAGTCTGCTCGACACCAAAGGTTCCGCTTTGGTTGTTTCGCAATTCACGCTGTATGCCAATACGAGCAAAGGGAACAGACCTTCCTTTGGACAGGCTGCTGTTTCAGATAAAGCAAAAGGCCTAATCGGTACCTTTGTCGAAAAGCTTCGCGAGGAAGGAGTTCAACACATTGGTCAAGGCGTTTTCGGTGCAAACATGCAAGTGACTCTGTGCAATGACGGTCCATTTACTGTTATTCTGGAATCTTGAGCGCTCGCGGTGCATCAAATACAAAAACTGCATAACCATTGTAAACGCTTCATCTTAAATTAGTAATTTGGGCAGCAACAATAACCGCAATTTCTGTTAAGATATCATTGCCAGATTACGATAACACCTATATGAGTCTGCATGAGTTTGTAAAAAGCCGCCTCATGCCGGCTCTCGTAAGACGCGTTCTCTGACAAGGGCAAGTTTTCAGGACAAACCGATGTATAAAAACATAAAAGCAATGGCAGTGGATGACAATGAAGTCAGTCTAATGATCATCAGGTCCATGTCTCAGGGAATTGGTCTTTCCGTTAAATGTTTCATGGATCCAATTAGAGCCGCAGCCTATGCAAAAAGAAATAAACTGGATATTGCCTTTATTGATTACCTTATGCCGGAGGTTAACGGTATTCAGCTCATTGAAATGATCAGAGAAACACACCCGGAAATACCCATCGTCATGATTACTGGAGAGGATGATTTCGCGAACCTGAAACTCGATGCCATTGAGGCCGGAGCAACTGAATACATGTACAAGCCATTGAACACGTTTGAATTCGGAGCCCGGGTCAAGAACTTGCTTAGTCTCAGAAAGTATCAAATTCTCTACCAGGATAAGGCTCATTTACTTCAAAGAGAAATCGACGAAAAAGTCAGGGATATTGTCGATCGCGAATTTGAAACGCTCTCGGTATTGGGCCGGGCAGCAGAATACAAAGATACGGAAACATCGAATCACGTTAAACGCGTTGCCAGTTACGCCAGACTGCTGGCCGAAAAACTGGGTAAGAACGCCGTATTTCAAGAAACTATTTTTCACGCGGCTCCCCTGCACGATGTTGGAAAGATAGGCATCCCGGATCATATTCTCACTAAACCGGGACGACTGACGAAGGAAGAGTTTGAAATCATGAAACAACACCCTGAAATTGGGTACCGCATTTTAAAGAACTCCAAAAGTCCCTATTTACAAGCAGGCGGACTGATCGCCAGAAGCCACCATGAGAAATACGATGGAAGTGGTTATCCCTATGGTTTAAGCGGCAATCAAATCCCGCTTATGGGGAGAATCATTTCATTAGTCGATGTATTTGACGCCTTGACATCCAAGCGACCCTACAAAAAAGCTTGGCCATTTAATTTGGCCTTAAAAGAAATAAAAGACTGCAACGGCACTCACTTTGATCCCAAAATCGTCAATGCGTTTTTCCAAAACCTGGTGGGAATTAAAGCCATTAAGGAGCAGTTCCAGGACTAATCAGCATCGAAACAGACTTCCTGACCCGTGGACTCCAGAACGCAGACAGAGTGAACGTTGATATCCATGTTGTGCCGCGCGAGAACGGTTTGAAGTTCTTCGAAGACGTATTTGGCGAGTTGTTCACTGGAGACGTTATCTCCTCTAAGGATGAACAGTTCATCTTTCGGCAATTGATACTGTTTTTCGACTTTGGGGCTATGGATATTCACAATAGCTTGAGTACCCTGATACTCAAAAGAAACCCATTCGGAATTGGCCGGCATGAGAACCATTTCATCCAGCGGCTTGATAACCGATTCAACAATGGGTTTCAGTTTGTGAAAAGGACAGCTCAGTCCTCTGTTCAGTACCGCAAAAGAAAGCTCCACACTGACCCTGTAGTTGTGCCCGTGCAGTTTTTCGCAACCTCCATCGGGAAAAAGAGTGAAGTGTGCCGATGAGAACTTGAGTCGATCCTTGTAGAAACGCACCTTGTATGACATGTTACTTTTGATAAACAACCCGATGGATGTTTCGTCCTTCCTTTTCGTATTTGATTTCATAGTTGGTTAAGCCGAAAGAGTCCGACAAGGGCGGTTGAGGAAGCCGTTCCGTCTTCCTTAAAAGACGCTGACTTTGCAGCCTTTCATCCATCCACTCCCAGTAGCCCTGATGATCGGTGGCAATGTATAAAAAGCCTCCGTCTGTCAATTTTCTGTAGACGAGCTCGATGAATGAAGTCTGGAACAGCCTGCGCTTGTGGTGTCGGCTCTTGGGCCAGGGGTCTGGAAAGTACAGGTGAATTTTGCTCAGGGACGCATCCGGGATGTATTCAGAGAGAAAGAAAAAGGCCTCACCGTGAACCAGGCGTACATTGCTGATGGGTCGCTTTTCGATGCGGTCACAGGCTTTGACGAAGTACTTGCGAGCGTATTCAATTCCTATGTAATTGATGTCGGGATGGGCATAGCCCGAACCCATAAGGAACAGTCCTTTTCCAAAGCCTATTTCCAGTTCCACGGGATGGTCGTTGCCAAACAGTTTTGAAAAATTCAATTTCTCCGGTGGAGATACCAGTTCAATGGCTCTGGATACTCTTTCCGATGGAGGCAGAATGACATCACTTGGCAAGACGTATTTTGTTTCCATTTTTCATCCACTAAAAAACGAGCGTTTTTTTAAATAAGATTCTTTCTCCGTTTAAGGTGAAGCTGATGTCAATATGCCACCTACCCTTGGACAGTGTCATGGGAGCAGAAAAGGAATTGGAATCGACCTGCCTTGCCAAAATGAGATTTTGATCCATTTTGGAATCATTGGGGCGAAGGCAGTCCAGTCGAACCTCTTTGACCGAGCTGTCAAGCAGCTCGGCTTCCACTGGTTTCACAGTGACAACCAGTTGGTTCTGCTGTTCGACTGTCACCTCGGTGTTAAATTCACGACCGCGATTCATGGCTTGAATTTCCTGCTCGTAGGCTTGACCTCTCTGATAGTAATCGGGACTCGTCAACTCGTAAGTCTGCTGATTGGACAGGTAAACAATGGCACCCAGGTGGAAAATCACAATGAAAATCACGAGCGCGACGATGATCCATTTCCAGTAGTTCTTGAAGGTCATTTTGTAGCTCCAAGCAAGGTTATGGTCTTCGTCCGGTCGGGTTCTCCCTCCTGAACAAAGGTAACTGTAACCTTTTCCTTCCCGCTGGGATCCATCAGTGTTTCTTTCTTTCTCACAATAACGGGATTCTTGGCAGTCGATTGTTTATCGATGACCCAGGGATTGTAAGGCGTCACGATTTCGCAATCATTGCCCACTTCAATTTTCAATTTAAATTCCTTATTGGCCTTGTTAATGGCCTTCAGAATGAACTGGTTGTTGACCATTCCTTCGGCTACGGTAAAACTGGTACCGCGCGGCCGGAGAAATTGAATCCGGATCGGATCCTTCTTGGAAAAGATAATGCCACCCGTCACCCATAACGCGAGACACAGACACAGGTAAACAATGGGACGGGGACGAAGGAGGTGCGTCGTCTTGCCCATCAGTTCATTGATCGATGAATAGCGAATGAGACCCCTGGGTTTCTTTGCTTTATCCATCACCATATCGCAGGCATCCATACAAGCCGTGCAGTTAATGCACTCCATCTGCAATCCCATGCGAATATCAATTCCCGTGGGGCAAACATCCACACATTTTCGGCAGTTAATACAGTCTCCCGGCTCAGTACCCTCTTTCTTTGCCTGCTGCCTATTGGGTTCACCGCGAGCGGCATCGTAGCCAACCACCAGAGAGTCGTCATCCACCAAGACCGACTGGAAACGACCGTAGGGGCATACAACCAGACACATCTGTTCCCTGAACCAGGAGAAGTTGAAGATACAAACAAAATTGACAAACAACATAAAGAAGAACCAGCCGGGGTTCTTCAATGGAGAGGATGTTATCATTTGGATTATTTTTTCAGTACCTCCAAAATAAAAGAGGAAGGTAATGGACATAATTGAGGAAATAATCAGGAAGAGAACGTATTTTGTCAACTTTTTGGCAATTTTTTGGCCGGTCCACGGTGCCGCATCCAGCTTTCTTCTTTTCCTTGCATCGCCCTCGACCAGGACTTCAACAGGCCGAAACAGATGTTCCAGGAAAACAGTCTGAGGGCAAGCCCAACCGCACCAAATGCGGCCAAACCAGGCTGAAACCATGTAGATAAACAAGCCCAGGCCGACCATAAAGAACCAGAACACCAGGGTATCCTGGGGCCACAGAATCAGACCGAAAAAGGAGAGTTTGCGATGCGGCAGATCAATCAAGACAGCGGGAAGATCGTTGATTTTCAACCACGGTACAATTAAATAAAAAAGAGTTAAGGCATAAGCGAAAATTCGACGCCTGGTCAGCCAGACACCTTTAAAGCTAAGTGGGTACACCCATATGCGGGAACCACCCTCACCGATGGTTGTCACCCGCTCTTTAATTGGTTTTACGATACTGGGTTTCTTGGGTTTGGTCATGCTCTCACCTCAGAACATCTCGGATTGGAATATTGATTGAATCGCGACAATGTGAAAGACCCCATGGTGCAACCCAAGAGCTCTTGATCAGCCGCAACGTATCTGTATCTTTTCGTCTTTTTCTGGATTTTCCTTAAATCCAAATAAATCCCATCTCAATACAGACACGTTTCAATGCGACCTATGTTCTCAGACAGCCACCTTGTGTTGGCATCCTGATTTGGACAGTGCGTCAAAGTCATTCCATACGAGGTATCATAACGACCTTGTCACGCATCACGCATTTGGGTTTCCGACTTTTAAATCGCGATTACTCTGTAGGGGTGGGTGCTTCTTCAGCAGGCGCTTCTGGAGATTCAGCTGCTTCAGGGGCCGCCTCTTCAATGAAATTACCTTCTTCATCGACTTTCTTACCCTGAGGTTCTTTCGGATTGTCAACCGGAGTACCCCTCTGTGACCGGACATAGAATGCCAAATGCTTGATTTGATCCGGTTTGAGAACACCTTTAAAGGGAGTCATCCCTTTCTGCAGAACGCCCTCATTGATCACTTTAACAAAGTTTTCAAGCTTACCGCCGTGAATGTAATAATCATCGTGGAAGTTCGGACCAATGCTGCCACCAGCATCTGCACGGTGACACACAGCGCAGTTGGCTTTAAAAGCCGCAGCGGCAGATTCCTGCCAGCCACCGGCCTTGTATTCCGCCATCAAATCCTGAGTCGTGACAACCTCGACAGGCTTACTTGCTTCCATCTCGGCAAGTGCGGCCATTTCTGCATCGTACTTTCTAAATGTCAGTTTTTCCGGATACAGCACGTGATAATAAATGGGATAGACAATTGCAATGGCAACCCCTATCCAGAAAATAGATAACCACCATCCGGGCAGAGGATTATCGTGCTCCTCAATGCCATCAAATTGGTGTTCCATCACTTTTACTTCTTTACTCATTGACCTTTTCCTCCTTAATGGTCCCATCTTCTAATGGTAATAAGTTGACTTCTTGAAAATCTTTCTTGGGTTTTCTGTAAACCCAGATCAGAATGCCGACAAAAAAGCTGAAGAAAACGACCAGGGAGAAGAGAGCCCAGGTGCTCTCTCCTCCATTGATAACAGTAAGAAACTTCATCATTTCTTTTCGCCTTTAATGTCGGTACCAAGACGTTGGAGATAGGCAATAAGAGCTGTAATCTCCTTATCAGCGTAACCGTGATGATTAGTGCCTTCAAGATTTTTGGCTATTTCAGCCGCCTGAGCTTCAGCCGAGCTAATAGCGTTTTCAATGTCATGGGACTTATAGGGAACACCCACAGCCTTGAGAGCTCTGAGTTTGTCAGGCAACAAGGAGAGGTCCAGCTTGTTTTCAAGCAGCCAGGGATAAGGCGGCATGATGGAGCCATCGATCATTCTGGGATCCCTCATGTGTTCGAGGTGCCAGACATCGGAATATCTGCCACCAACGCGATGCAGATCGGGACCGGTGCGTTTGGAACCAAACAGGAAGGGGTGATCGTAGATGAACTCACCCGCTTTGGAGTATTCGCCGAAGCGTTCCGTTTCCGCACGCAGTGGACGCACCATCTGGGAATGGCAGCCCACACAACCCTCACGGATATAGATATCGCGACCCTCCACTTCAAGCGGGGTATAAGGCCTCACGCTTTCGATGGTGGGAATATTGGACTTGATAACGGAATCTCTGAGCGGGATGTACTCAATCAGTCCGCCGATAACAACTGCAATGAGTGAAAGAACGGAGAAGGTAATCGGCATGCCTTCCAATTTCGCGTGTATGGAGCCCATGATGGGTCCGCGCACAAATGGAGCCGCTTCCGCTTCTGTATCTTTGAGATCCTTCACGCCTACAACCGTCTTGGTGACGTTGTAGATCATGAGTACAACGCCGGCCAGGTACATCACACCGCCAATGGCACGGAACCAGTAGAAGGGAATGATCGTGAGAACAGTTTCTACAAATTTGGGGTACTGCAAGAAACCTTCATCGTCCAGCGCCAGTAACATCAGGCCTTGTGTCAAGGCAGAGATGTACATGGAGAGCATGTAGATCAAAATGCCCATGAAACCGATCCAGAAGTGGATATTCATGAGTTTCTTGGAGTGAATCTTTCGACCGTACAATCTGGGAACGAGCCAGTAAATCATGCCAAATGACAGGAAACCGTTCCAGCCAAGAGCACCACCGTGAACGTGTGAAATAGTCCAGTCGGTATAGTGCGAAAGCATGTTCAGTGTTTTAATGGCAAGCATGGGACCTTCAAAGGTGGACATACCATAGTGCGTAATGGCAACAACCATGAACTTCAAAATGGGATCGGTCCGCAGTTTCCACCATGCGCCCCGCAAGGTGAACAGACCGTTAATCATGCCACCCCAGGATGGTGCAATCAGCATGAGACTGAAAACCATACCCAGTGTTTGAGCCCAGTCGGGAAGTGAAGTGTAGAGCAAGTGGTGAGGACCCGCCCAAATATAAAGGAAGATCAACGACCAGAAGTGGATAATGGATAACCGGTAGGAATAAACGGGACCTTCTGCCGCTTTGGGCATGTAGTAGTACATCAAGCCCAGGAAAGGTGTGGTCAGGAAGAAAGCCACCGCGTTGTGACCATACCACCATTGGACAAGAGCATCCTGAACCCCTGCGTAAATAGGATAGCTCTTCATAATCGTCAAACCGACAGGTGATGAAAGTGAATTAAAAATATGCAGCATGGCAACCGTTAAAACGGTGGAAATATAGAACCAAATGGCCACATACAGGTGCTTTTCCCTTCTCTTGAATATGGTGCCAAAGAAGTTAATGGCAAACACGATCCAAACAAGTGTAATCAAGATATCAATGGGCCATTCCAGTTCGGCATATTCTTTGGATGTGGTGTATCCAAGGGGTAAAGTAACTGCTGCGAGAACTATAATTAACTGCCATCCCCAAAAGTGGATTTTTGACAGGGTATCGTGAAACATCCGGGCCTTTAACAGCCGTTGTGTGGAATAATAAATACCCGCAAAAATGGCGTTACCAGCAAATGCAAAAATAACGGCGTTGGTGTGCAGTGGTCTCAATCGACCGAATGTCGTCCAGGGTAAACCCAGATTCAGTTTCCAGTAGGCAAGTTCCACGGCGATGATAACACCTACCAGCATGCCCACGAAACCCCAAATGAGGGTCGCCCACATAAATTTTCGGACAATCGCGTCATCGTACTTAAATCGTTCAATTGTCATGACGTTTTTTCCTTTCCTCCAGATTATGATCTTCAAACAGGATCCGATGAGCCGGGGTGTCCAGATCATCAAATTGTCCTGATTTAACCGCCCATATATAACCCGCTATGGATACGGCTGCTAAAACGAGTGCGAGAGGAATAAGTACAATTAAAATTCCCATGTTTTCCTGTTCCTTCTAATTTTCCATGCGGATATTCCAATAACACTCAAAGAACTCAACGGCATCAATATAGCCGCTACCAAAGGTCCTATCACTCCGGTTATAGCCAGATAGAAACTGGCAGCGTTATAGCACAGCGATACGCTGATGTTGGAAATAATAGCTTTTTTAACGGTTTTTGCCAACCCAATTAATTGAAAGATTGAGGTAACCCGGGTACCGTGGAAAACCACATCGGCGTAGCGCAAAGCCGAGGGAGCCGCCTGTCCCGCAGCAATACCGATATCCGCGGCTGCCAGCGCTCCCATATCGTTCAAGCCATCACCCACCATCAGAACGGGTTCGGCCTGTGACTGCTCCCGTATGGCACTCAGTTTTTCCTGTGGTTTCATATTACCCATACCGGTCAGGCCCGGATGCCTGGCTGCAATCTTATCAACCACTTCCTGGCGGTCACCCGAAAAGATGGAAACACGATAACCCTTTGATAGTAAACTGTCTAAAAGCTCCGGAACACCTTCAATCACTTTATCCGTCAAACCGAGAACCAGCGCCAGTTTGCCATCCACGCCCACGGTCACAATGTTCTGTTCCAGTGAGATTCCTTTTTTTTGCACCAGTTCCGCCGCTTCGGGACCAATCACCTCCGAATACGCATCCAGCGAGCCTACCCAAACCTCTCTTCCATCGACACGTCCGCGAATACCCTGGCCTGGCAGAATTTCCACATCCTGAAGTGTGTTTTCCGGTTCTGTGACTTCACGGTTGAATAAACGCGTTAAAAGCGCCGCCACCATATGATCCGAATGCGATTCCAGCTGGTAGATCGCCCGTTCCAGCCAGGCCTGATCGGAGTAGAGATCGATTCGAGTGACAATTTCGGGTTCTCCGTAGGTCAGAACACCTGTTTTATCGAAAACAATATGCCTGATGGTTTCCATTCTCCGAAAAAAATGGTCTTTCTTGATCCATATATTCTTCTCGGAAGCCCGAATTACCCCAAACGCGTCCGCCGTCGGCCTCGCCAAAGCCAGAGCACACGGGCAGGCAACCACAAAGACTGTCAAACCTACTTTAAAGGCCTCCACCAAGCCGTGCTGCCACCACAGGGCAACGCCAAGTCCGGCCACGCTGAGTGTGACGAGTGTGAACCAACCCGCGAGATGACTGTTCTGGATCTCGAGTTGGTGTTCTGTCTCTTTATCGGCAGCCTGTTCCATTTTTACCAGAGAGCCATCGAAAATCGTCGTGGCTGCCTTCACTTCCACTAAACCGCCCATGTTGATGGAACCCGCGGGAATGCTCTCACCTTGGCGCAGGCGAAGCGGTTTGGATTCACCTGAAATCACTTGCATGTTCCAGGTAGAAACATCTGAAACCAGTTCGCCATCAACCGGAAGCACATCACCTGAGTGCAGTCTCAATAGATCATCGGCTACAATGTCTTCAGAAACCAGGTTGACCCATCTCCCCTCTCTGAAAGCTTCTGTCAATTCGGGCACTTCGGCCATCAGACGCCGACACTGTTCCATGGCTCGATGAACGGACCTGGCCTGAACAAAGCGTCCGGCCAGTAAAAAGAACACCAGCATGCCAATGGTATCGAAATAAAGACCGGCATAATTCCTGTTCAGGAGGTTGTACACACTCAGCAGTTCGCCACCCAAAATGCCGATGGTAATGGGAATGTCCAAATGGAACATCAAAGCGGAAGCGTTAACATCATTAAATTTCCGGTAAGCGCACCGGTAATACCCAAGCGGAAGATGTCCCTCTGCTTCTGTCTGCGCTCTTCCTCTTCACCACTCTCCTGCAAACCCACGCGGTAGCCAACTTGAGCCAATTCAACCGCAAGCTGCTGAAGATTGAGTTCACGCTTGAAAATCAGCTCCAGTTTTCCCGTACCCATGAAAAGCTGATGGCTGACGACACAGGAGTTCTTCTCCAGTATTCTTTCAATCAGCCAAACACAGGCGGCACACTGGATACCCTTGACATACAAGACCAGGCGGCAGTGATCACCAGCGGGTTTCACCCATTTTTCAAAAAAGGACTCGGTTGAAAGGTAGTCGTATTCATCATGACTCAGTTGAACAGGTTCGTTAATCAACTCCCCTTTTAAGGTGTAATACTGATCGAGACCCTTGTCCTGAAGAACACTGTAGACCATGCGACAGCCAGGACAGCAAAAGTCCACCTGATTCTTATTTAACGTCTGACCACAGTGCTTGCATTGATTGAGCTCACATTCATTTATAGATTCATTCAGCGCCAAGACTCTCTCCTTGAACGGGATTATAAAACAAAATACGTTGTTTAATCCGCAGAAAAGTTTGAGATCAACGCGGTATTTATGGCGTTACCGGGCAGATGCTTGACTGAATGTGACTGTCGTGTTTGCCTGTCTGAAAAAAATACGTAAACAAAAACGAAACGACTTCCAAGTCATCCACACTCTGAAATCCATCTATTTGTAACCACGAATGGGCACGAATTTACACGAATATTTTCGTAGTACGACTCGTTTACAGTCCAGTTTGGATTATTAATAATTCATTGAAAATAAATGATGAAGCGATCTTTTAACCGCCTCTGCACAACAAAAAGATCACGGCAACATCCACATGAAAGAAGGAGCTATGAGCGAAACCAATCAACATACTCGCTTTCCACAGGCTGCCTGAGAAGATCACGTTGAAAACTGGAAAAACAGCACCTTGATCAGGGCGGTCTGTTGTCGACAGGAGAACCCGGTTTATGCTCAGCTCTTGCTCTGGTCTTCCAAATGGAAAACACAAGAAGCGATAGCGCGGTTGGTGGCAAGCCCTTCATCGCCCATGGCGAAACTGACGGCGCAATGAGTGGCTCTGTATCTGGAAGGAAACGGCATTTGAACTGCTGTTATCTTGATATGTCCGACGTTTTCAATGCAGACAAGCTCACCCGAATTCTCTTCATCCTTGAAAAGGGTCCCTCTCGTGTTTCTGTCTGAATCCCAGGTCTTTTTGAGTACTAGGCAGCACCGACCTGAGGAAAGCGATTGATGGACTCCGTGCTTTGGTTCAGGGAATGAAGCCCGATGGGTTGTTTTCAGAATGGTCTGGAGTTGGCGGTTTCTTTTTATGGAGCAGCAAGAGCCCAGGCGGGGATGACGCCGATCTCCACTCCAAACGCGGGGAGTACGACCAGGTAGGTTAGCACCACCGTCAGAAAGATGCCGATCATGTTGAGTCCGATACCGCTTTTGACCATGTGCGGAATGGTGACGTAGCCGGAGCCAAAAACAATGGCGTTGGGAGGTGTCGCGACTGGCAGCATAAAGGCACAGGAAGCCGCGATCGCTGCCGGCACGATCAGCAGCAGCGGGTTCTGGCCCAGACCAATGGCAATAGCCGAGAGAATGGGCATAATCATTGCCGAAGTTGCGGTGTTGGAGGTGAGTTCCGTCAGGAAGATAATAAGAGCTGTAACCGCGAAAATGAGAACCATAATGGGAGCTGCCTCAAGCAAACTCACCTGGTTACCTATCCATGCGGCGAGTTCGGTCTCTTTGAAGCCCGCGGCCATGGCAAGCCCGCCGCCAAAGAGAATAAGAACACCCCAAGGCATTTTTTGCGCCCAATGCCAGTTCATGACAAAGATTTTCTTTTTCAAATCGATGGGAATGAGGAAGAGCAGCAGAGCGCCGGTCATGGCGATGGTGGCATCCGTGATGAAGATGGGTTCGGGAAAGATAAAACCCAGCTTCTTGCGGAAAATCCAGCCGACAGCGGTTAGGGCAAAAACCAGGGCTGTCCACTTTTCGCCGATATTCATCGACCCCATTTTTCGGAGTTCTTCATCTATCAACTCCCGTCCGCCCGGGATTTTTTTCAGTTTCATGGGGTTGGCGACCTTGGTCAGCCAGAGCCAGCAAATGGGCAGGAAAAAGGCGACCAGCGGTACGCCGACCATCATCCAGTTGGCGAAGGAAATCTCATAGCCGTAGGTCTTCTGCAGATAGCCGGCAAGAACGGTATTGGGAGGCGTACCAATTAAAGTGGCTATGCCGCCGACAGAAGCCGCATAGGCGATACCGAGCATGAGATTCAAACCAAAATTGAAGTTTTCGGGAGTGAAGTCAATCCTTACATCCAGCCCCTCTTTTTTACCCTCGGAGACAACATGGGCGATAATCGCAAGACCGATGGGCATCATCATAACCGCTGTGGCGGTATTGGAAACGAAGGCCGAAAGAACGGCCGTAGCAATCATGAAACCAAAGATAAGACGACCGGGGGAAAAACCCACCAGCTTGACAATCTTCATGGCAATCCGACGGTGAAGTTTCCAGCGCCGCATGGCCAGAGCAATAACAAAACCGCCCATAAAGAGAAAAATAAGATGGGAGGCATAGGGCGAAGTCGCTTTTTTGGTGTGCATAATTCCCAATAGTGGAAAGAGTGCAATGGGGAGCAGTGACGTGGCCGGAATGGGGATCGCCTCACTCATCCACCAGGTAGCCATCAAAATCGCAACTGCGGCCATTTTCTGGGCGGCAGGTGTCATTCCTTGCGGCAGCGGCATTGCCAGCATCAACAGGAACAAGATAGGCCCGAGAATCAGACCTGTCTTCTGACGCAGGCCGTAACCCTTGGGATCGCCTTCGTCAACACCGCGGGGACCTGTTTTCAGACGGTCGATATGTTCCGCGGGCGCGGATGCCATTTCATCGGCAAGGGCAACGTCTTTTTCCGGCTCCTCCTCATTCGCGTTCTGTTGATAAATAAAATGGCGAGCCATACTTCGGGGCCGAAAGAAAACCAGCGCCTTGACCTCCTCGTGCATCTGCCATAGACGATCCCAAAAACGTACCACCTTTTCCATAAGCAAACTCCTGTATTCAATGATGGGCGCGTGAATACAGACAGCCAATCCTCGCCGCCCGGTTACAGAAAATTGGGAGCCCATTTTTACTCCCTGTGACATCTTTGCCCTCTTCCACTCTTATGAAAGGAAAAAGTACCTTCTCTCATGCAGATAAAGAACAGATCCATACCACATGGAGAAAGGCTATAGATTGCTATATACCTGGGTTAATAATACAGTATTCTCGGTGTGTACTCAAGGAGATCTCTTGTACAGACCCTTCTGTAACTGCATGAAAACTCACACCCCAATGCCCTCACGGAATATAGCCAAACGACGCACCTCTTTCATACCCTCAAATCAATCAGAAACCCCGAACATCGGTGAATGCGGAAATCCGCAATGTATTGCAGATTGAATTATCGGGTGAGAGTACTTTCAAAAAAAGTGCCCGGACATTTTGACAGGCCAGGAAGTCGATAAAATGATTAAAAAAATCTGAAAAAGTTGTCTCACTACTCAGGTTCTATGGGACGGCAGTAACAGTGCCGCGAGTTTAACGGCACTTTTGTTTACCAACAGATTTCATATTTAAAAACTCATAAACGCGTGCGTTTTGACCTTAAAGCAGTCTATTGGGTCGGTGGATCAGCTCCCGTGACGCGTTTAACGAGCGTGCCCTTGTCTAACTTGCTTTGAACATCAACCCCATTGAGAACAGCCAGTTCCTCCAGTTGAATGGTCGATGGATAGCTCCGGTTGAACTCCTGCAGAGTCATGGGTCGATTGAGCTTCACGATCTCAATTCTCTTCGCCTGAACATCCAGATACGTTCTATTCGTCAGTTGTCTAAAACTGAAAAGAGCTTGCTGCATGGGCTGGTTGTAGAGAAACCACTGATCAGAAGACGTGCAGCTGGCGAGCTGAAAAATAATGCCGCGATGGTTGATAAAGCCTACCGTTCCTTGCATGGGTGTGCTGGTATTGCCCATGGCATCACTTTGTGGCGTCACTGTAAACTGGGTAAAGCCATTCCCCCACGACGCCCCTTTTTGGATGCCCTCCTGCGAAAAGAAGTTCTGTTCTGCTTCATAAACGCTCTTTCCCTGAGCCAGTTGCAAAAGCACATAGGCGTCTTCTTTGGGACTGACTCCGGCAACCATCTGTGCCTGATTGACAATCTGCCAATCCTTTGGAAAGTCCATTTGAAACGCCATACCCGGATGATAGAAAGTGGAACCAATGCTATAGCCCTGTGTGGGGTCGGAACCAAAGGTGATTCCGTTGATCATATCCAGAAATTTTTCCCTGTTGACGGTTCCCGTTTGTTTTTCTACGGGCAGTCTTTTCACCCTCTCAGTCATTTTAGCCGCACGCCGATCGGGACTCGGGTGGGTAGCCTGCCATTCCGGCAACCGCCCGTATCCTTGAGCGGCACTGTGTTTTCCGAGCATTTCAAAAACCTTTGGAGCTTCACGGGGGTCGTATCCCGCTTTGAGCAGGTAACGCATTCCCAGTTTGTCGGACTGACTTTCATCATCACGGCTGAACTTAAGAAAAAGCACACCGAGCCCCAATTGAGCCAGACCCGCATATTCCCTGAAATTCTCTGATGCAACCATCGCAATGCCCACACCAAGCTGCGCGAGTTGAGCCCTGCTTATTTGTTCCACGCTGTGCCGGGCCGTTACATGTCCTATTTCATGCCCCATGACCGTGGCCAACTGGGCTTCGGAATTAAAATGAGCCAAAATACCGCGAGTTAAATAGATGTAACCGCCAGGAACAGCAAAGGCATTGACGGTATCATCGTCAATAACGTAAAACTCCCACGGAAGATTGGGTCTCTCACAGACAGCCGCCAACTTGTGACCAAGTTCCTTGACGTAGTTCTGAACCTTTTCGTCCTGATAGAGACCGTATTGACCGAGAACCGTTTGGTTATACTCCTGCCCCATGGAGATTTCCTGTTGTTCATCAATCAATGTAAGCTGTCGTTTGCCAGTGGCGGTATTGAGTGTACAGCCTGTAAGGCTGACCAGCAGGATGGTTAAAACAAGGACACTCCAGGTTGTTTTCTCAGGTTGAAAATGGTTTAACATGGCAGAACTCCCCGATCAGTTTTTTGAATTGGCTACTCAGCATCATACTCCAAGGTTTGAGAAGCCGCAACTCTTCCTTCCCGCTTTCAGGAACCACTCTTGGCAGCAAAGTTCCCTAACCGAGGCTCGGCTTTAACATATTCAGAACAGGTGCCAATTCCGACAGTGTGCTGAGTTGGTAGCGGTCAAAGGCGCGATTGAGAACGATCTCCCGTTCACGGTTGTGAGAGTTCTCTCCCAGAAAAACATAGAGAACTTGCGTGTGCAGGGCAAGCCAATCCTCTCGGTTCAATCCGGATTCGCTTTTTGAGGCTGTTTCATTGATGAGCACCAACTTCAAGAGCACCAGTTTGATGATGTTCAACCGAGCCCACTCAAAGAGAGCGTGCTGGGGATACTGATTAAATAAAAATCGCGCGGTTCTGTGCATCGTCTCATCAAGCCGCATCCTGTTCTCGACACTTAACAGAGAATGAAGCTTTGAAATCGATCCATGTCCCTTTTTCAAGTCGCTCAGCGTCTTGTCGTTCGTCTTTATGGCCATAGCGTTGAAACGTTCGACATGTTCGTGATTTTCCCGACTCTTTAGAATCAGACTGAACAAGTCGTAAAGGTGACCGGGCAACAATTCTGACCGGCTGAATCCCTTGATAAATTTTGCCTTCATCTTATTGAATTTATGAATGGCTGTGTTCAATTTATCCATTTGGAGTTCATTCATTCGGTTCACGCAAAGTGACTCTACTTTTTTTATTAAATACATCGTTAAAAATAAATTCTCATTCAACTCCCCGTTCCGGCAGAGGAGGCTTTGAATCTCCTCTCGAACCAGGCAAATCGCGGCGGCATGCCATGGAGTCTGATCTCGAGCGGCCGTTTCAACGCCAATTTGGGGCGGCAATCCACGACCGTCACATTCATACCAGTCAAAAGGATTCTCCAGTTCCAGACATAGTCTGGCAATTTCTGGACAGGAAATCTGTCCACTTAACTCCACACCATCTGCTGTCTTTACCAGATGCCTTGGGTAGGTGGCACAGGTTTTAAACAAACGAGCTTCACCCAGTTCAGAATGAAGGAGACAGTGTCCGGCGTGAATAAAAGCACAGGGCTTTTCGGGTTTTGGAGAAAAACTGAATCTTTCAGCCTCCTCCGCCGAAGAGATTTGAAGCGTCAAATTGGAGAAGCAACTCTCAAGTGACCGATTCCCGCGGATGCTCTTTTCTACGGCATCCAGCTCTTCTTTAGCTATTGGAACAATCCAGCCCTTCTGGCAGCAGGAGTCCGGACAATCCGGACCGGAACATCGATAGTGTCTCATGTAATTCTGGGCTCGTATGAGTTTCGTCATGATATCCCTTAGATGATGCGTTTGAGTTGGTTTATTCAGGACTGGAGTCTTAAAAACAGGATGCTTCTACACCCAATCCACATGTTTCTTATCGGAGGAAATTAAAAAACCGTTCAGCCTTTTTCCTTGTTTTTACCGCATTTTCATTGCAAATGAAGTCTCATGATCTGATTTTAATGTGCAGAAAACGATAAACAGAAATAAAAAAACAGCATGCTGCTTTCATGAAAAAACATCATTACCATGGGTTTAAACCATCTCGACTGCATTCTATTCAAAACAAAAGCGAACCTTTTCCGGCAACATAAACCTGTTTTATGTGTCAATTCACCCATATCCGAAAAGCTAAACCACAAGAGTTACCGACATTTTCCGTTCGCTCTGTTATAATCCATTTTCCCACATAGCAGTTGATAGTGGTAAAAGAACCCCTTCCTGCTGTTAAACTGCCGTGTCTTTCCGTTTTACTTTGAAATCGATTTGGATAAACAATTGATTAAAATAACCAATCTCAACTTAACCTACCCCAATACAAACATTGCTGTATTGAAGAACATGAATTTTCACCTGCACACCGGCGAGTTCGTCACCGTTATAGGCCGATCCGGATCTGGCAAATCCACTCTACTGGATTTAATGATGGGTTTGGTGAATTCCTCCAGTGGAACAATTGAAAAACGGAATAAACTGACCATGGGTTACGTTTTCCAGAGGCCCGCCCTGCTGGCTTGGAGAAATGTACTAAAAAACACCGCCCTACCCCTGCAAATTGAAAAAATGCCCAAAGCTGAGCGCGAAGAAAAAGCCATGCAGGCTTTGCGAAAAGTGGGTTTGGGTTATGCGGCCACTCTCTACCCCCACCAATTGAGCGGCGGTATGTCCCAGCGCGTCGCCATTGCCCGGGCACTGGTTCAGGATCCCGATCTTCTACTGATGGACGAACCGTTTTCATCCATTGACCCGCTTTTGCGGGAGAACCTGAACATCAACCTTCTCAAGCTTTGGTCGAGAATGAAGAAAACCGTTCTTTTTGTCACACACTCTATTAACGAAGCGGTCCTTTTATCGGACAGAATCCTGATACTCGAAGAGGGCTGCTTTATTGAAGAGTTTAAAATCGATTTACCGAGGCCGAGAACTTTTGATACACCACAATCCTCAAAGTTCTTGAATTACGTCAAAACCATTCACGGCTGCCTCCCATGTGAGCCCAATATGGCGAGGGAGTTGAAGTTTTGATCTTTTTGAAAAAAGCGTTTTTCTTCATCTTGTTCATCATGACGGTTCTCTTTTTCTGGTTACTGATCGGGATTGTTTTCAAACCCGAACCCTGGCTGCTGCCTCCGCCTAACATGGTCTGGAACCGTTTTATGGAATTACTCGCCGACGGTTTTCTGTTAAAACACACCATCATCACGCTTACTGAAATATTAATGGGCTATGCCGTTGGCGTTTCCTCGGGTTTACTGATAGGTTATCCCATATCACAAGTTAAAATGCTGGAACGCATCCTGACACCCTACCTGATTGCGGGTAATTCCGTACCCCTGGTTGCATTCGCACCTTTGCTCCTGCTCTGGTTCGGAAGCGGCATGTTAACGAATATCATCGTAACGGCACTCATTGTCTTTCTACCCATGACCATCAGTACCATTACCGGGTTTCAGGCTCAGAAATCCATTTTGAAACGCCTCATGCGCACTTTAAAGGCCAGCAAGTTCCAGCGTTTCATTTATCTGGAAGTGCCCACCGCCATGCCTGGCATCATCTCTGGAATGAAAATAGGAGCGCCGCTTGCCGTTGTGGGAGCCGTGGTAGGTGAATTCCTCGGTTCAGGTGAGGGTTTGGGTCATCTTATTCTGGAGGCCAACGGACTCCTGGATACATCACAACTCTTTGTGGCCATTTGGATCCTGGCCATTATCGGGATGACTTTCTTTTCATTGATTCAAATAATAGACTTTATCATACTGGGTTCCTGGAACCAACGGAGACAAGAACGATGATGATGCTACTTTTCATGCTGAGTTTAGACAAAATAACTTACGCCGCGGGCTACATCCCCAATATCCAGTTTGCCCCTTTCTATGTGGCCATTGAAAAAGGTTATTACGAAGATGAGGGCATTGAACTGAAAATGGACTACACCATCGGGCCCGATGTCCTCAAGCTGGTGGCACTGGGTAAAATACAGCTGGGCTCCACCGATCCGGACGCCTTTCTCAATGCCGTTGAACGGGGAATCCCCTTAGTGCACGTCGCCACACTCTATCAGACTTATCCGGTGGCCCTGATCACAAAAGATCAGGTTGAAAAAAGTGCGGATTTGAAAGGCAAACGAATCGGCATTTCAGGGGCTTATGGTTCTTCCTATCTGGCCTTGAGAGCTCTTTTAAACCAGCTCAACCTCAAACTCAGCGATATCGACCTGCGCACCATTGGGTACACCCAGGTGGCGACCATGAAAAAAGGCCTCATGGACGGTGTCATGGGCTATGAGAATCACGAACCCGTTCTGTTGGAATCAGAGGGTATGCCTGTCAACACCCTTCAACTGAATCAACAATCTCTCTGGCCGGGAGTTGGCATCATGACCAGCGAGACTTTTTTCAAAGAGAACCCCCTCTTGGTGCAAAGATTCCTGAAGGCCACTTTCCGGGGCGTTGATGATCTTCTCAAAAACCCCGAAGCCTGCTTCCAATTGGTTGTTGAAACCTATTTCCCGCAAGTTAAGCAAAGTGATCGAATGCAAATCGAAAAGCGGGTTCTCATGAAAACACTACCCTATTTTCAGTCGGAATATACCGTCAAGAAAGGTCTGGGACAATGCGACCCCGATCGCTGGAGCAACCTGCATCAACTAATGGTTAAAGAGAAAATGATACCTGATTCAAATGCCTGGAAATCGAGGATCAATCGAGAATTTATGTTCGCCACGACGCCAGAAGAATGATCACCAACCGAATCAATACACTATTTTTGTGTTTGATTTGATCTTCAACTCAGTTTGACATGGAAGCGACATTCAACCAAGATCGTATTCACATTTGACCTTTCTCTTCACTTGTACTATTCTAATCTCAGGTCATTGGATGAGTCATTGTCTGATTAGGGTTTTGGAGAATAAAAAATGCGTTTAAAGTTTTTCCCGGGAAATGAGTTGGCACCACCTAACCTGCTTGGTGAAATAATTGATTTAGACAAGCCTCAACATGTCTTAGCCAATGTTTTCATGGAACCCGATACAGGTATGGTTGTGAAACCCATTCGGAAATTATCTGAAAAAGCTCAGGAACAACTGCTCACTTTCGCAAAAACCATCAATCCCAATGAAGTCAGTAGAATAGAGATCCTGGACATTATGTCTTATTCAACCCGAAAAAAATCCATGTGTTGAAATTGAAACCTCGTTCTTTTTTATTTCTTTTCCCCATATTTGCTCTAGCCAACTCACCTCACATTGAACCTGTCAAACTAACATCTGACTGCCGCCAAGACAGTTCACTTTTTACAGTAGAGGAATACTATCGAAAGCAGGTTGTCCGTATTCCGATGCGCGATGGAACCAAGCTGCACACGCATATTTACATTCCCCTCGATGACTCACAAAAGTATGCCATTCTCATGAATCGCACGCCTTATTCGGTTTTTCCCTATGGCGAAGATACCGTGAAGTCGAGCCTCGGGCCCAGTTTGTTACTGGCCAAACGCGGGTATATTTTTGTGTACCAGGATGTGCGCGGCAAATTCATGTCAGAGGGAGAATTTGCCAATGTAAGACCCTATACGGAACAGGGAGTCAACGAAAACACCGACACCTACGATACCATTGAGTGGCTGCTTGCCAATTTATCCAACCACAACGGGAAGGTGGGTCTCTGGGGCATTAGTTATCCCGGATTTTACACCTCCATGGGGATCATCAACAGTCATCCCGCTATCGCTGCGGCTTCTCCTCAAGCACCCATAGCGGATTGGTTTTGGGATGACGTTCACCGCAATGGCGCCTTTTCCTTTCAGCTCAGCTTTACCTTTCTCTCGTCATTTGGTCAAAAAAGAGAGCGGCCTACCACGCGATGGTCTTCACCCTTCAGCTTTCCCGATAACGATAAATACCAGTTTTTCAAGCAAATCGGTCCTCTTTCAAACGTCAACAAGCATTTCTTTAACAATCAGATAGACTTTTGGAACGATATTGCTGAACACCCCAACTACGATCATTTTTGGCAAACTCGCAATATCTTGCCGCATTTAAAAAATATTCAATGTGCTGTGTTAACCGTAGGAGGTCTTTATGACGCCGAAGATCTTTACGGGGCATGGCAAACCTATGGCGCTATTGAAAGGCAAAATCCCGGGATTGACAACATCATTGTCATGGGGCCCTGGTCCCACGGAGCCTGGTCAAGAGAGTCCGGCAATCAACTTGGAGACGCGCACTTTGGTTCCAATACCTCTGCTTACTACCAAAAGAACATAGAATTTCCCTTTTTTGAATTTTACTTATACGGCGGTAAAAGACCCGATTTCCCGGAGGCCAGGATTTTTGAAACGGGTACGAATACATGGCGAACTTTTGACTCATGGCCTCCGGCAAAGACCGTTGATTTCACGCTCTTTCTGCATGCCGATTCGTCTCTATCCT
Organism: Acidobacteriota bacterium; assembly: GCA_002747255.1. Taxonomy (GTDB): domain Bacteria; phylum Acidobacteriota; class Holophagae; order Acanthopleuribacterales; family Acanthopleuribacteraceae. The sequence continues at coordinate 33,220 of PDUC01000022.1, forward strand.
CTGTTCCATCCACAAAAAACCGGCAATTGATCGCTTTCAAAAGCAATCCGGCCAAACCCGTTCCCTACACGCAGGAAAATAACGTCAGATGGGGTAAGAGATTCATGGCTGAGGATCAACGCTTTCTGGTCAATCGCAAAGATGTGCTCCAGTTTATGAGTCCGGTACTTCAGGAGAACCAATCCATTGCAGGTTCCATCGAAGCCGATTTATGGGTCTCGACCTCGCGAAGTGCCGCAGACTGGATTGTCAAGATCATTGACGTGCATCCCAAGAGTGGCACCCCTTCAAGTGGCGATCGAACAGGACCGCAGATTATGGTTCGATGGGAAATATTGAGGGGAAGATTTAGAAATAGTTTCAGCCACCCTGAACCCTTTACACCCCGCAAACCCACACGCATTGTAATTAAACTTCAGGATGTCCTGCACACCTTCAAGAAGGGACACCGCATTATGGTTCAAATTCAGAGTTCCTTCTTCCCGTTTTTTGACATCAATCCTCAAACCTACGTAGACAATATTTTTCAAGCCCAAAGATCGGATTTCAAGAAGGCCAAACACAAAGTCTACTGCAGCGATACCTATCCCTCAAAAATCGTTTTCAGGAAGTGGAATCCTCCTGCTTTACAGGACTAAAATAAACCCAACTTGGGCAGTCGACTTAAATTCCAGGCCCTTTTTATTGGCGTCATTCATTCACGTTATGGCTATGAAAGCAGATGTGTGACTTCCTTATATACATATCTGTGTTTATCTGTGGTTCCTTTTTTTTTAACCACTGATGGACACAAATGGACACGGATATTTTTTTTCATAGGATGATCCGCTTACGTTCCTTGCTTCCACAAACCATGACCCAGCCTGTTTAAAACCTCAAATGCATTACCCATCATTTTGTGGGAGGCTTCCTATAGGAATATCTGTGTTTATCCGTGTTCATCTGTGGTTTCTTTTTTTTAACCACAGATGGACACGGATCAGTTTTAACCACGAATGAACACGAATTCTCACGAATAAACGAATTGTATGGAACAACCTAATGAAGAGTTTTTAATTAATGAATATCCTTCGGAAACTCAAATGCATTACCCATCATTCTTTGGGAGGCTTCCTATATGAACATCTGTGTTTATCCGTGTTCATCTGTGGTTTCTTTTTTAACCACTGATGGACACAGATGGACACGGATATTTTTTTCATAGGATGATCCGCTTACGTTCCTTGCTTCCACAAACCATGACCCAGCCTGTCTAAAACCTCAAATGCATTACCCATCATTTTGTGAGAGGCTTCCTGTATGAACATTTGTGTTTATCCGTGTTCATCTGTGGTTTCTTTTTTAACCACTGATGGACACGGATGTATTTGACAAGATAAAAGGGACCCGGAAAAGAGAAATAAGCGGCACCCAAAGATCAAAGGCTTGGGTGTGCTATGTTGTGCTCCTCCTTAGAATTCTAAATACTGTTCAGCGTCTCATTACTCTGCAAATAGACTGATAACTTTTTGGTTGCAGTTACTCGCTCGAGCTAATTCCTCTGGTGTAAGGCCCTCATTATTTCTGATACTGATACTGGCATTATGATTTAAAAGAACCTGTATTGCTCTTATTTGTTTTTCAAGTTCAAGGTCATTTTTTTCCGCCACTCCAAAACAAGCGATGTGTAATGCTGTGTCTCCATTATTGTTTCTTAGTAAGCGTCAATTATTCACCGCCTGTTCAAACGAATGAGACTTTGGCATCCTTGCCCCAAGGAGGATGCTATGGAAGAAAAAATTGCTTTTTGGCAACA
>PDUC01000023.1 GCA_002747255.1 Acidobacteriota bacterium
GGGTGGATTAGATGACTTGCAAGTGACCAAACTTTTTGATTTAAATCATCGTGTGCTTATAAGAAACGAACCCACCAAGAAACTACTTAACATCATAAATAAACTAAAAGTTACGCTTCCAAAAAAAGTTTTAGACGTGCAAAAAACGTCATAAATTTGTAGTAACACGCCTGTTTTTCAGATTTACCATAACTTATACGTGTGTCTAGATTTACCTCATTTCGTGTTTTTACAATCCGCAAACGCAAGTATCAGCAAGCCGCTCATAAAATCGCTGGTTGTGCATTGGAGGTTCTGCGTATTCAAGTCATCTCATACAGGCACATGTTCATTTTTCTCTACCCGAATTATTGACATAACGCTCCAGTCTCAACGGGAAAGGAACAATACCATCAAAAACATTCGTGTCCATTCGTGGTTACAAACAAATTGGCCAGGCAGACACTTCTGTTTATGTAAAAAAAGATCCGTGTCCATCCGTGTCCATCTGTGGTTAAAAAAAAGGAACCACAGATGAACACAGATAAACACAGATAGGTGTATCAGTAAGCCGCTCACAAAATCATTGGTTGCGCATTAGAGGTTCTGTGTATTCAAACCATCTCATACAGGTTCTTTTTCATTCTTCTCTACCAGAATTTTTAACATGACATTCCAATCTGAAAGGGAAAAGAACAATACCATGAGAATCATTCGTGTTCATTCGTGTCCATTCGTGGTTACCAACAAATTGACCATGCAGACACTTCTGTTTCTGTGAAAAAAGATCCGTGTCCATCTGTGTCCATCTGTGGTAAAAAAAAGGAACCACAGATGAACACAGATAAACACAGATAGGTGTATCAGTTAGTCGCTCATAAAATCGCTGGTTGTGCATTGGAGGTTCTACGTATTCAAATCATCTCATACAGGTTCTTTTTCATTCTTCTCTACCGATTTTTTTAACATGACATTCCATTAAAAACAAAGGAGCCGCCATATACGTCACCCTGGGGAATTGAAGAGCGTTTGGTCCATGACGTTAACATGGGTCTGCAGTCCCATGTTAACTCTTGTTTACATGGGTAAGGCCAGGATGTTCAATGCATATATATCTTGTTCTCATCATGTTAGCAAAAAAAATATTGGATTAATGGATCAAGCAGATGTGGTATATCTTGTTTTTGTGTTATAATTGTAACCAGTCTTGTGCATTTCAAACTTCTTTGAATCCACAATTAGGGCTATAGAATTGCAAGGAGGAGAAATAAGATATGAAGTGGTTCCTCGCCTTCTTCAAAACCTCTATTGGCAAGAAACAGTTAATGGCTATTACGGGCCTGTTTCTTTCAATTTTTATAATCGTTCACCTTGTCGGTAACTTTACGCTATTTATGGGAGCAGAAACCTTTAATGAATATGCCAAGTTTTATGCCGATCATCCGAAGTTACTACTTGTAGCAGAAGCAGGACTCGTCACCATTTTCCTGGTTCACATTCTTTTGGCTTTTAATTTGACTTTGGAAAATAAAGCTGCCAGACCACAGTCATACGCGAAGAAAGACGCATCCGATGCGACCCTGGCTTCCCGTACCATGATTTATTCAGGCGCGATTGTCTTGGTATTTCTGGTTTGGCACCTTATTGTTTTTAAGTTCGGACCTCACCATACCCATCCCAGGGGGCTGTATGGCGTGGTATCAGAAGCCTTTCAAATACCGTGGATCGGAAGCGTATCCGTCATTGCGATGCTTCTTTTGGGCTTCCATTTGAATCACGGTATTCAGAGCGTGATTCAGACATTTGGAGTCGAACAACCCAAACTAACGCCCTTAGTCAATTTGGTGGGGCTGGTTCTCTCACTTTTCATCGGAATTGGTTTTGCAATCATTCCACTATTCTTCTTGTTCAAAGGGTAAGGGGGAAGACATGATACTTGATTCAAAAGTCCCAAGTGGTCCACTTGAAAAGAAATGGGACAATCATCGATTTAAATTAAAGGTCGTGAACCCGTCCAATAAGAGAAAGTACAAGGTCATCGTAGTTGGAACCGGCCTGGCAGGAGCCTCTGCTGCCGCTTCCATGGCCGAGTTGGGATACGAAGTTGAGAGCTTCTGTATTCAGGACAGTGCCAGAAGAGCGCACTCCATCGCTGCTCAAGGCGGTGTCAACGCGGCGAAAAACTATCCCAATGACGGTGACAGTATCTGGCGCTTGTTCTATGACACCATTAAAGGCGGGGACTATCGTTCCAGAGAAGCCAATGTCTACAGGCTGGCTCAGGTCAGTAACAACATTATCGACCAATGTGTTGCGCAGGGTGTTCCCTTTGCTCGCGATTACAGTGGCTATCTGGATAACCGCTCCTTCGGTGGCGCTCAGGTTTCCCGTACTTTTTACGCGCGCGGACAAACCGGTCAACAGCTTCTTCTCGGTGCCTACAGTGCCCTGATGAAGGAAGTTGGCAAAGGCAAAGTCAAGCTGCACACCAGAAGGGAAATGGTCGATCTGGTTGTTGTCAACGGACACGCACGCGGTATTATCGTTCGCAACCTGGTTACAGGCGAACTCGAACGCTACAATGCCAACGCGGTGGTTCTCGCAACCGGTGGTTACGGCAACGTGTTCTTCCTTTCCACCAATGCAAAAGCCTCGAATGTGACAGCCGCTTATCGCGCTTACAAGAAAGGAGCCTATTTTGCCAACCCGTGCTTTACCCAAATTCACCCAACCTGTATTCCGGTATCAGGTGATCATCAATCCAAGCTGACTCTCATGAGTGAATCACTGAGGAACGATGGTCGTGTCTGGGTTCCCAAGGCAAAAGACGAGACCCGGCCGGCAACACAGATTCCAGAAAACGAGCGTGATTACTATCTGGAACGCAAATACCCCAGCTTCGGGAACCTGGTTCCCAGGGACGTCGCTTCCCGAAACGCCAAGCTTGCATGTGATGCCGGTAACGGTGTTGGTACCACCGGGCTGGCTGTGTATCTGGATTTTGCAGACGCCATTAAGCGCGACGGAAGAGATACCATTGCGGCAAGGTACGGAAACCTCTTCCACATGTACGAGAAAATCACCGATGAAAATCCCTATAAAGTTCCCATGAGGATTTATCCGGCCATTCACTACACCATGGGCGGGCTTTGGGTCGATTACAATCTGCAGTCTACCATTCCCGGGCTCTTTGTTCTGGGCGAGGCGAACTTCTCCGATCACGGTGCCAACCGTCTTGGAGCGAGTGCGCTTATGCAGGGCTTGGCTGACGGTTATTTCGTCATTCCCTACACCATTGGCGGATACCTGGCTACTCAGAGCTATGATCGTGTGGAGACAACGCACAGTGAATTCAAAGATGCCGAAAATCAGGCAAAAGCCAAAATCGACAAACTTCTGGCCGTTAAGGGTAAGAAGACAGTGGACGATTTCCACAAGGAACTGGGTAAAGTTATGTGGGAATACTGCGGTATGTCAAGAGAGGCGGTAGGCTTGAAGAAGGCCATTAACAAGATTCCGGAAATCAGGGAAGAGTTCTGGAAAAATGTGACGGTTACCGGTTCCCAGGGCGAGCTCAACCAGACACTGGAACGAGCATGCCGCGTGGCCGATTTCCTCGAGTTTGGGGAACTGATGTGTCGCGACGCATTGGAACGACCCGAATCGTGTGGTGGTCACTTCCGGATTGAATCCCAGACTGAAGAAAACGAAGCAAAGCGTGATGATGAAAATTACTCACACGTTGCCGCCTGGGAATATCGGGAAGGTAAAGATCCCGTTCGTCACCAGGAAGAACTGGAGTTTGAAAATGTCAAACTGACGCAAAGGAGTTACAAGTGAGTAAGAAAATCAATATTACACTTAAAATCTGGCGTCAAAGCGGGCCTAACGCTCAAGGTAAACTGGTATCCTACAAAATGGATGGCGTGGATACCGATATGTCCTTCCTCGAAATGCTCGATATTCTCAATGAACGCCTTGAAAGAGAAAACGACAACCCCGTGGCATTTGATCACGACTGCCGTGAAGGTATTTGTGGTATGTGCAGCCTGGTTATCAACGGCAAACCTCATGGTCCCGATGCCGGCACAACTGCTTGCCAGCTTCACATGAGAAAGTTCAAGGACGGCGATGTCGTTTACATTGAACCATGGAGAGCCAAGGCTTTTCCCATAATTAAAGACTTGATCGTCGATCGTTCAGCCTTTGATCGCATCATCCAGGCTGGTGGATTCACTTCCGCAAAAACTGGCGGTGTTCCCGATGCCAACAGCATTCCAATCAATAAATTGAACGCCGATAAGGCCATGGATGCAGCCGCCTGTATTGGTTGCGGTGCTTGTGTTGCCGCCTGTAAAAACGCCTCAGCTATGCTGTTTGTTTCAGCTAAGGTGTCTCAGCTTGCACTTTTACCTCAGGGTGAAGTGGAAGCCAAGCAGCGCGTTCGTTCAATGATTGATCAAATGGATAAAGAGGGCTTCGGTAACTGTACGAATACCTACGCCTGTCAGGCGGAATGTCCGAAGGAAATCAAGATTGACAATATCGCAAGGTTAAACAGGCAGTGGGTAAAGTCCCGCTTCTGTTTGCTTGGCGAATAGTCTGACTTCAATTAGCCTAACCTGCAATTGCGTTGCGGGTTAGGTTCAAGAAGAAAAGCAGGTTGAACCCTGAAAGTGCAGCTTGACATGAACCGTTGCATTTTCAGAGTTTAACCTGCTTTTTTTGTCTAAACAACTCGATGGATAAATCGTATAATTTGCAAGAGACTGTGTTTTGATTTCAATGAGGGGTTAGGTGGTGAAAGGTGAGTAAGAAGAAAACGGGTTGTATCGCATGTGCCATAGGATGCGGAATTTTTATCCTGCTAGGTTTGTTATTCGTTGTCATGGGATCGGTTTGGATAAGCCAAAAGGGCGAGTTCGATCAAACTGCTTCCATTCTTTCCAGCGAGAGCGATTGCTTCATTCAGCTCAAACTGAACGAGGAAGAAGAGTTCCTGATTGATTTCATACAGAAACTATCGGCACAGGCCAACAAGGACAATCCCGTTTTTAAAAAGTTTCCTGCATTAGAGGAAATGAACAACGCGAAGACGAAAAGTGATATTAAAGAACTCATGCCGCTCAGAGTCGAGTTACAGACTCTACCAGCCAATGAAGAATTTCAATTATCGGTGGGTTTTTCCGCTTATCACAGAATAGCCTCCATCGCTTATTATTTTGCCGAGCGAAATGCGAGAGAGAACGATCTTTTCTATGAAGAGGGGCAAAGGTCCTACATCGAGGTTAAGACCAAAAAGGGAAAAAGTGTTTTCATGAGCCTCGATGAGAGCATTTTTTATCTGGCAAACACAAGAAATGCCATGAGTTTAATGCTCACTGGTCTTCCGGTTACACAGGCGGACCACCATGACAGTGTAGGCCTCAAAGATCTCAATTTGGATAGTTTCTTGTACGGTTTTCTTACGAGAAGTGCTATTCGACCTGAAGTATTTCTATTTCTGGGTGTTGAGGATTTAACCCCATGGGACTGGTTCAGCGAGGATGTGTTGAGCCGAGTGGCTCTGGATATGCGTGCTAACTCCAATGGCGAAGAACTGCTGGGCACGTTGATTTTTGATCTGACTGATTCTGGCTATGTTCCTCTGGTACGTGAAAAAATGGACGATGTCATTGAAGCGATAAATCGGAAAGGTACAGTTAAAATTCACGTTAACTGGGAAGAATTACCCAGTAGACTCACGGCTCATTTTAGCATGTACGACTTTCAAATCCCCACCGGCAAGACCGACATTGGCAACGGTGTTCACATTGAAGTCAATGACGATGGTGCGGAGTAACCTGAACCCTTCAACATTCAGTATAATATGGGAGAATTCACAAAAAACGGTCTGTGGCTCGAATTGCGTTTACAGTAATTGAAGAGTGGGCGGTGTTTTTGATAAACTTATTTTTTAAGCGTGATGCCCTTTGCTGAAGGGTATAAGTCGTGCCGCAGTTGGAGCTGTAAAAATGAGTTCAATTGAAAACCGATTTACCGAACTAGCTACGCAAATTAAACAGGAATTTCTGTTTGACACGTGTTTTTTCTGTGATCGGACAGGCATGGATTTGGTTCTAAGTCAGGGTGATGCCGCCTCCAGCTTTGCCGTTTTTTTAAAGACACGGCTGCAGGAAGAAGATGACAGTTACTTCACTGAAGTCAAGTTTTTCAGGTATCGCAATTCAGAATTAAAAACAACCGAACACCTGGCTCTCATTCCCGTTTATCTAGAGGGCTCGAATTTCAAGTTTCTGGGGATTATTTATCGCAAACTGGAATATCTCGACAAGCTTCTCAAGTCCAGAGTGTTGCCGGCCTATCTTACTGGTTGGCTGTATAATCTCATTACAGAGAGAGAGTTAGCTCAAAAACGCGAAGAAAACATACAGCGACTTGTCTTGGCTCTTGAGGAAAAACGCCAGTATACACTTACCCTCGAGAGCAAGCTCGAAGATATGCAGCAGAAAATGGAGGACATTCGAGTTTCAAGCGGCGGCAAGAAAGTTGAACTCTTTGCCTTGCGGGAGCTACTGGAGGATCAGGTAAAAGAATACCAGGATTTGGCCAGAGAATACCAAGCACTGTTTGAAGAATTTGAGCACATGGAAAAGGAGTACCTCAGTATCTGCGTGACGTTTGAAACACAAACGCACTTGCAGAATCGGCGGAGATCCGAGGATTGGGCTCGTGAACTGGAAAAGGCGATCGAGGAGCACGAGCAAACAAAACAGGAACTGCTGAAGGTGCGAACGGTGGCGGCACATTATCAAAGCAAATACAACCAGATATTGAAGAACTTCTCTAAATGGTCACCCGATATGTTGCGAGATTTCCAGAAAAAAGTTCGTTTAATAGGGAGCAAATCAAATAAACGATAGCTCAGAACAACGATTACTCCAATCAGGGCGCGTTTTCATTCGATCAACCGACATTCTCGACTTCATTTCTTTACCGGACAGGTTTTGTGGATTTGGTAGAGAATAGCCTTGAAACACCGGCATTAGAGGTAATACCGTTCGAAGTGCTTTTTTAGCTTATTGGTATGTCTATGCCTCCAGGTCGAATTCTCCTTCGTGATACCTCGCAGATAGAGTTGCCAGATCGGTTGCAGCGCGTTCAACATGTCGTTTAACTGCAATTTTGACATTGGCCATGCCCGCCTGAGCGAGTTTTTCTATTAGATGATGGATTCTGAGGTGGAGTCGAGCCTGCATTGCTTCACTGCCTGTCCAAATGGTTGCCGAAAGAGACTGTCCTTCCTTTAGTATATCTGCCCGAAAGTGACCCATGCTCTTGAAATCGAGATGAAGAACAACCAGGAAGCGCTTCCGTTCTTCTCTGTTGGATAAGGGTTTATAGAGGATTTCCAGAGAACTCGTCTGCTCCCCCATTTTGAGGGGAATGGAAAAATACAGCGGCCCCTGGTTGAGGTTTTGAAAGCGATTCCAATCGTTTATGCGGTCGGTGAACTGGATCAGCTTTTCAGGTAAGTTTTTCGGTAAGTCGCCATCTCTGATCATTTCAATCATGGATTGAATGAATTCAACTTGACCCTTTTTTGTGCGCTGCTTCATTCTGCTGAATAATTCGTAGAGGTCTTTAATGGCATTCTGAGAGAAGCCCTGTTCCTGGAGTTGTCCCAACTTCTGCTGCAGTTTCTCATCAGGTGTGTTCAGGAAATTTTTTAAGGGGCCTGTCGTGTTTACGTCAGTCAAAGAATCATCCATCAAGAGCAAGTTGGATTGTAAACCCGTTTGCCACGTGGTTTGTTGGGAACGGGCAAGAAAGCGGAGAACATTCCTCAGCCAGGACTCTATTTCAGGGAGATCGACTCCTTTAGAGAGCAAACTGGAGACCTGCCTGGAAAATTCCATGAGTTGGATCTTCTCTGAAAAGGATTGAGGCCACTCGGGCAGGGCATGGTTGCATGTTTGATAGAACTGAGAGGCAGATGCCTCTGGTTCCAGACCCGTAATAAAACCCCGAATGAGGGGATGTGTCCTGTCATGAAGATTCCACGACATCACTTTAGGGAGTTTACCATGGAGCGCTTGTTCGAGGATCCGGCTTGTTTCATCCTGATCTGCCGGATTATTGACCGCTTGATTGGCCGCATTCAGGAAAGCAAGTGTCTGGAAAGGCTTTATTCGTCTGCGAAGTATCTTGGACAAAAGTTCATTCCGGATTTCTTCGGACAGTTCTGTATTAAAGAGTTGGGTTAGTGTTTCTCCCAGGTCGTTGGGGAGGTGAGACTTGACGTGCTGCCGCCATAACTTGGAAAGGCCCGTTGTTAAGTCGCTCGCATCGCTTTGAATGATGTGTTTCCAGAGCGACTGTGTGACAGGGGACATAGGTCGATAATGTAGGGGGCCTCTGGTTTGGTGGATCGCGTTCAGTTTTTTAATAAAGGTATAAAAACGCTTTCTGAATGGCTCTCTCATCTCCGTGGACAGCAAATCCCGCAGCGGTGGACGGCTTGGTTCAAACTGGCTCAAATTCAGTAAACGAGTGATCTCCATTCGAAGAGGTCGCGTCAACAGCGATGAAGGCAGTTTTCCCTGGAAATAAGATACCAACAGAGGTGTTTTTTCAGAGGAAAGATGATCGAGAATCCAAAAGCCTTTTTTCACATTGGGTGAAGCTTTGATGAAAAGCTCGAATTCTCTGGAGTCCATTTCGGGTAAAGCGGAGGCCGCTATCCTTTTCAACAGATTCGGGTTGTGGGCTTGCAAGCGTTCCAGCTGGCTGAATCGAATAGGAGGCAAGGGCGATAGGTTTGCCTTTAAAAGGTTGCTGGAGAGCGCGTTCTTTAATTCAAGTGCCAGAAGTTCGTTCCAGCCTTTTTGATTCCCTGTCAAGAAACTCAATAATTCAGCGTGATCTGATTCGTTGAGAACACGGAGAAGAACCTGTTCCAGCTTAAAAAGCGGGTTTTGTTCGATTTTATATAAGTTCTGCCTCATCCAATCTTCTTCAATTTGGTTCAAGCTATTGAAGATGCTGATATTTGGGAGTTCGTAAATGTTCCCTTCAATCAGTGCTTGTTCCAGTGCCACGGGAATGGATGCACCAGCAGCCTGGAACACCACGTGGTTTTGCAGCCAATCAAGCAGTTTTTGTAGAGCCTGTGGGACAATTTTTGGTGGGCAGGACTGAATGAACACTTTGGATCTGGACGCTAATTCCTCAATTAAAGGCAGAATTTCCGGGAGTGACTGTGTTTTTCCCGCAAGGAATGCCGTAATTTCCGGGTCTTTTACAGCATCGACTTTCGAGAGAAGATGTTGCAGACTCGTCATGGGCTCACCCAGGCGCTCCATGGAATAGTCCAGTGCCATTTGTCTCATCTCCTGAGGTAAGAGCGGGAGGACTTTCTGAAGCGACAGGTTTTGAACATGGTGGTTTGGTTTTACCTGAAGCGGTTCGGCTGGAATGAGCTCTTCCAGCTCGGAGGAAAGCCTATGCATGTCTGTCTCTGTCAACGAGCGGGTTTTCATCAGTTTGAGAAAGTCCACTACAGCGCTTGTGTGTATTCCAACTTGTTCGATCTCAAGGCGTTTCATCGTGCTTGCAAGGCTATCGATATCCGGAACATTGATTTGGGTGAGAGTGGATCCATTTAAGTCGGAGAGGGTGATTTTTCCGCCGCCGGCATCCACTTCCAGTTTAGCCGTTGATTTTGGGGAAAAGTCCAGAGTTCGATCACCCATGCACACTTTCCACATAGAACCCGCCTGTTCCAGGTAAATGGCGTCAAATAGTTTGTGGGGAGCAGCTGGGTCAATCATCAGAAGAGGATGCCTCCTTAAAGTGTTTTCGGAAGGGGTGTGCAAATGCTTGAGCTGAACAGGCATTGTTTTACCTGGACACCTTACTGCATTTCCGGCTCACACCTTCTTCAAAGTAACTTGACCATTTAAATCATTTCGCGTAATTATCACACATTTCCTTTTTTGGCCTAAGTTTTGCGGGTATTAATACCGTCGAGTGCGTATAATGTGACTATTGAAATCATTGGAGGTTCAATGAAAACCTATTATTTTATTTTTATCAGCTTGCTACTATGGGGATTTAACTCATTTGGGGATCAACCTTCAAAAGACCAGTTGCCTCCAGCTGCGGATCAAACAGCCTCTTTGCAGGAAGACTATCATCCCTATTTGGCCAGAATTGTCGCGGGATACTTGTCCTACAATCACTACAGTGGAATGCGTATTGACGATTTTACCTCCCGTGAAATGTTTGACAATTACTTTAAAATGCTGGATTACAATAAGATGTACTTCACGGCCTCCGATGTGGAACAGTTCAGGCCTTTTCAGTATGCGCTTGACGACATGCTGCTTTCAAGAAAGCCCGATCTGCGTCTGGCTTTCGATGTTTATGAACTTTTTCAAAAGCGGGTGAAGGAACGGGTTCACGCCAATTTGGCCTTGTTGGATCAGAAATTTGACTTCACACTGGACGAATCCATCTGTACCGATCGAGAAGACGCAGAATGGGCTTCATCAAAAGCAGAACTGGATGAGCTTTGGCGTAAGCGAATCAAAGAACAGGTTTTGGGATTTCTATTGAGGGACAAGTCTTATGAAGAAACCATCGAACTTCTGAAAAAGCGCTACAAGCGCAACTTGAAAGATGTATACGATGTCAAGGGTGTGGAAATTCTCGAGAGGTACCTTACCGCTCTAACCAGTGTATTCGATCCTCACTCTTCCTACATGAAGCCTGCCTCCAAGGAGAACTTCAATATCGGGATGGAACACGCGGTGGAAGGTATTGGTGCTACATTGAGAAGGGACCAGGAGTACACCGCCATTGTGGACTTAACGCCAGGCGGACCCGCTCAGCTTTCCGGTGAGCTTCAGCCCGGCGATAAAATTATTGCCGTGGCTCAAGGAGAAGAAGAACCCGTTGATATTATCGACATGAAACTCCAAAGAGTTGTAAGCATGATTCGCGGGAAAAAGGGAACCGAAGTCAGATTGACGGTCATTCCCTCTCAGGGCTTGGATTCATCTGAAACCAAAATCGTCTCCATTACAAGAGATAAAGTTAAAATTACTGCCAATGATGCCAAATATGAAATAAAAGAGATTAAAAGCAGCAACGGACACAGCTACAAATTTGGTGTGATCGATATACCCGGTTTTTACCAGGATACCAATGCCCGCTACAGTGGAGACGAAAACTACAAGAGCTTAACCAAAGACGTCAGAAAGATTTTAGCTGAGTTGAAGGAAAAGCAGGTTGACGCGATTGCCATTGACCTCAGATTGAATTCAGGCGGTTCCCTGCCGGAAGCCATTACACTTTCCGGTTTGTTTATTAAAGACGGTCCCATTGTGCAGGTACAGGATCGACAATCCAGAAAAAGAGTCCTGGAAGATCCCGACCCGGAAATAGTTTACGAGGGTCCGCTTGTTGTTCTCACAAGTGCCATGAGTGCGTCGGCCTCTGAAATTTTTGCTGGAGCAATTCAGGACTACGGTCGAGGCATTGTTATTGGCTCAGAGTCCACTCACGGAAAAGGAACCGTTCAAAACATGGTGGGTCTGCAGCGAACACTCGAACAGTTGCTGGATCATAGATATGAAAAGGATGTAGCCGGAGCTTTGAAATTTACCATCCAGCAGTTTTACAGAGTGAATGGAAGTTCCACTCAAAATAGGGGCATTGTTTCTGATATTGCACTGCCATCACCTTACGATCGCTACGGAATGAGGGAGGAAGAACTGCCCAGATCTCTTCCTTGGAATGAAATCGATCCTGCTGAATATGTAAAAATAGCCGATTTAGGTGAGCTGATCAATGAACTCAAGGCTCTTTCCGCCAAGCGGGTTGAAAAGAATAAGGAGTTTCAGTATCTCAAAGAGGATCTGGCTTATTGGGATCAACTTGAAGAGGAAAGCACCCTGTCTCTCAATATGGATGTCCGGAAAAAAGAAATGATGCGGCTCGATGAACTGGAAAAGAACAGAAAAGCTGAACGCGAAAAACGGCTTGGTCTGACCAAACCAAAAGACGAGAGCCCTGCAAAAACCCAGTCTGAAAACAAACCGGGAAAAGCTGGAGATAAAGACATCCCCGACTTTATTCTGGAAGAGGCATTGAACATCCTGGCGGATTACTGTGATCGCACAGGGATTAAAATTGTGGCGTCAGAGTTATCCGGGCAAAGAAAGGAAATGTAAAACTATCCGCAAAGGCAGAGACGCGTGTTATGATAGTTTTTCATTCTTTGTTCAAGGATTGACTTCATGAAACACGTGCAACTCGATCGGGAATCCCTTTTTCAGAAAGTCGGCAACGAGGCTGTTTTACTCGACCTGAAAAAGGGAAACTACTTTCAGTTAAATGAAATTGCTGCCATTATTCTGGATTTCCTCATCGAGGGAAAGTCTCCCGATGAAATCGTGAGCAGAATCTGTCATGATTACGATGTCAAGCCTGCTGTAGTGGAATCCGATATGAATGACTTGCTGAAGGAGCTGGAACGGCATGACCTTTTGGCGAAAAACGATTAGTTTCAGCAGGCTTCTCAAACGTCTCTCCTTGAGTGATTGGTTTTTTTTTGTCTGAGCTGGATTTCTATTTTGATCATGAGCCTCAAATTGAAGCGGAAATATCAATCTTCCATGCTGCAATACCATCCTGCGGATTCGGTTCCTCGTGGTACCGATTTATCCAAATTGAAGCAGTGGCTATTTCTGTTCAAGTTGGCAGAGCGCAATCATGTGCTTAAACCCAATTGTCTGAGAAGCTCATTGGCACTGCGATCCCTGCTCTCAAAGCGAGGCTTTGAGACCGAGCTTCAGATTGGTGCCCATATCGAAAAGGAAGAAGGTCTCGATGCTCATGCGTGGCTGGAGTACCATGGTGAGGTTGTTTATGGTGATTTGCCCGACCTGAATAAATACGCGGTTTTTCCAAAGTTCCGGGGCTGAACATGGGCGGAATTTGCGGTGCTCTGACTTTTTCAGGCGTGGATATTTCCCTTCAGACGATTTCTGACAGCGCCTCTTATCGAGGTAATTTAAAGGAATTTACAGATACCTGGGAGACAGGCCAGCTTAAGCTGGGTGTTCAGCAACCGGCCCTGCAGAGAGGTCCCCACAGAACGGAACTTCTGACCAGAAACCATCTGACTGTTGCCTGGTATGGTTTTCTGTATGCCGAAGATACAGACACAGAGGTTAAGCGTGACACAAACCCGGCAGAAACAGTTCTTGCTGTATTTGCTGAAAAGGGGACAGCCGCCCTCAATGAGCTTAGGGGGCAATTTGCATGTGCTATCTGGAACGCTGAATCGCGAACCCTGTGCCTGTTCATCGATCCTCTGGGCGTTAAAACACTCAATTTCAGCCAAAAAAATCGTGACTTGGTTTTTGCGTCCGAAGCATCTTCACTGCTCGCTGCGATCGATCATCCTTCCCTCTCTCAAAAGGCCATGGGTATGTGGGCTTGTAACGCTTATGACCAGCGAATCAGCATGTGGAATGAAATAAAAGGGTTGGGCCCCGGTTCTTTCCTTACCTGTGATAGGTGCGAAGTCAATGTGCAAACCTACTACCGATGGCAGTTCAATGGGTATGTGTACTTCAAGAGTCCAGAAGATTATGCGGCCTATTTCAGGGAAACATTTTTTAAGTATGTTTCTGATTCCATACCTGAAAATCAATCTGTGGCTTCCTATCTCAGCGGCGGCATGGATTCTACTTCCATTGCAGCGGCTGTTTCATCGGTTTTGAAAGAAAGGGGAGAGCGTTTAACCACTTTTACTTACCGCTTTAATACGCTGCGAGCCTGCGATGAATGGCCTAGAGCTAAGGAAGCTTCGCTTTTTATGGGAGCAACTCCTTTCTATGTTCAAGCAGAAAACTATTGGCTGTACCGGGACAGGCTGGGTGGCGTTCAGAAGGAGAACCCTTTCCTGTCCTGGAACATGCTCGATCAGGAGATTTTTTCTCGTCTAAGTAACCTGGGTATCCGAAGTCTTTTCTCGGGACACGGTGGCGATAATCTCTTCACTGGAGCCATGGTTCCCTACTTCCTGGCCGCGGGCATTGCCACACGGCCGATTCAATATGGTCGGCCTTTCCTTCAAATGACAAAAGCAGAGCGACTCTCCATTACCAGAGCTTTCTACCGTTATCTTTTTTCTCCTGTGATCCCCAGGCCATGCAAAGAACTGGCGAGATATCTGTTTAAAAAGACGCCCCGGAAACCCAAATGGTTCAATCGCGGTGTTTACGATCAGTTGGGGTTGAGATACATCTTGTTCAGGGATCATCCCAACCTGGCATTGGGCCCTTTTGAACAGAAACGAAGAGAGTTTGCGGTATGCGAGCATTGGGGTATCTTGCGGGCTGTTCATTACCTCGAACGCCTGGCCGCTCCTTTTGATATTGAAGTTCTGCATCCCTGGCTGGATACAAGAATGATCGATCTGGCTCTTTCAATTCCTCCACATATCTTTCACCACAAGATGACACCCAAGTATTTCATTAGAAAGGCAATGGAAGGCTATTTACCGAAGCAGCTCCTTCAACATAATCAAAAACCCCTGTTGCGTTCGTTTTACTATTACGGATGCAAGAAAGAGGAAATGTTCATTCGCTCTCATCTGGAAAATGGGTGGCTGGAAAAAAACGGTTGGCTTTCTTCCGGCAAATGTTTCAAGGATATGCTGGATCGGTACTACGCAGGCGGTGAAGAGTCTCTGGCCATATTTATATTCCCGCTTAATCTGGAGCTTTGGTTGAAGTCTTTTCAAAAGAGATAGACAAAGACGAGAAAAAAAGTGATAATTTAGAGGTCTAAGCATAAGTGGAAAATGGCCAGACTTGATGGTCGGTCAGAGAAAGATCATTGGAGGCAGAATATGTGGCGTTTAATTGAGAATGGCAATCAATTGCCAAATCCTTTTTCAACTGAGCAGGTCATCGAGCATATGACCAACAATCCTAAAGGTACTTTCATGGTATGGAAGAGCGGAATGTCCAATTGGGCTGACCCCAAGAGCTTACCTGAATTTAAAGCGGCTGTGCCACAGCCCGCGGCACCTCAACCAGCCGTGCCACAGCCTGCGGCACCTCAGCCACAGGTTTCTGCTCCCAAGCAGGCGGCACAACATAAACCCCAAGCTCAAGCTGCCGCCCCCAAGCCAGCCGCCCCCAAGCCGTCTGCCTATCAAAACCAGGCAGGCCAGGCGGCCAGTGCTTTTTTCAGTGGTGCAGCCAGTAAGTTTAAAGAGATTCACGAAGGTGAGAGTACTTACGCCTTCCTGCCTCATTTAGTCTGGATCGATGGAATTTTGAAGTGGTTCGGCAACAAGGTTCCCTCAGACAAACTGGACAGCTTTGATGAACTTGCCAAGAAGTGGGGCAATGTTGGTATTTTGGGATCGGTTGCCGCCATACTCATTTTCAAAATCATCAATGGTATCAAAACTCAATTTGGTTCTTCCATGATATCTGCGGTTGTCTCCATTTTGGGGATTCTGATCATGCAGTACATTGGTATTAAATTCCTCGATGCGGGAAAAGCACTTATCAGAAAATCTCCGACACATCTTTCCTCCAGATCGTTTCTGGACTCGGTCGGGCTTGTTATTCTGCTACTTATTCCCAGTTCTCTATTGGGCGGCATAGTAAACGCGGCCAAGGAAAAGAGCTTCCTGCCCTTTGTGGTTGGATTGGGAACGTGTATTCTTCTTATTTATATTTTGTCTGTGACCATGAGACCCAAGACCGTCAATGTCACCGTTGCAGGGGATGCTTCAGCAGGTCAGGAAGCCATTGCTATTTTATCCTTTTTCATGAAACTAATGCTTAGAATGGTGCCTCTTATCTTTGGCGTTGTCAACATTCTCGCGCCGTTTGTTTTACTCTATATGGCGATTGCCATGTTGTTTTCAGAACAAAGTTTCATATACGCCGTGCAGGGGGAATCTGTCGTTTTGGCCATTTTTGGAGCAGTTTTAGCGCCTTTGATTACCTACCTTTTGTTCCTCATCTTTTATCTCTTCATCGATGTCATTCAATCTATCCTTGCCATTCCGGTAAAGGTAGAAGAATTAAAAGGCGGTTCTGAATAGATCAGGTTCTATCAACTGCGCCATTTTCCTGAAAGCAAAACGGTTTTAACTGCAAACTGAAAACCACAATCTGAAAAACCGGGATCACAGCTGCGTGATCCTGGTTTTACCTTAGTTCAGTCATCAATTTCAATTTGAGTTACTCTATGGAGCAAACTATGAGCTCTGAAATGGTTCTTTATTCTTCAAATTCAGGCCATTCCACTTCTGTCATGAATTGGTCCTGCATGGTCAAAAGGATGCAGGGTACATGGGATGCTTTTATATATTCAATAAGCTGTCTGCGCACATCCGCCTGACGGATGAGGTTCTTATCGCTCTGGCTTTTAACTTCAACCGTGTATTTCATGCCATCGCGCTCGACCATGAAATCGGGTGTGATTTCAAATGTCACGATTTGGCCGTCTATCATCAGCCTGGATTGAATACGGGGTTCTGATTCAATTATTTTAAAGCCGTTTTTTTTGAGCAGTCGAGCTGCTTTTTTTTGCGCTTTTATTCCTTGCTTTTGGCGTTTTTTCCCTCTGAATGAAGATAGCGCTTTATTTAATCGATGTATCAGCAGCGCTCCTATCAGGACACCCAGTAGCCAGGTCACCAGTAGACCGTACTCTGAAAAAATATATTGGTTGAACTGTTCCAGCAAAGAGGTCAATTTCCTATAGAACATCGATAGGGAGATATCTGCTGAACTTCAATGCCTACTTTTCTTAACAACTCTACAGAATCTTTAAGGCGGTACTCGTGAATATAAAAAACCCTTTTAACATTACCTAAATTGATGAGTCGTTTTGCACACGCAGAACAGGGTAGATGTGTAACGTAGACGATTTTTTCCACAAACCTCGGAGAATCGCAGTTGATAACTGCATTTTCTTCCGAGTGAAGACAGCCGCAGTTGCCAGGCTCGGATCGGTCACAGGAATTGTTGAGACCTGTTGCGTTACCATTGTATCCTACAGCCAGGACTTTTCGATGGTCGGTGGTTGTGATAACGGTTCCGACATTTAAACGCGAACATGTGGAGCGTGTTGCAATGGTTTCTGCAAAATGTGCGTAGATCTGATCAAAAGACGGTCGATCCAAATACACCTCCCAATGCGGACTGCTAAGAGTGAACAGACGGCACGTGCAGTGCCGCCTGTGTTCTGCAGTTAGTCGATTTTCTTGATGGCGAGCACCTTACCCAG
Source organism: Acidobacteriota bacterium (assembly GCA_002747255.1). GTDB lineage: Bacteria > Acidobacteriota > Holophagae > Acanthopleuribacterales > Acanthopleuribacteraceae. The sequence continues at coordinate 17,314 of PDUC01000023.1, forward strand.
GATAAGTGCTACCACCGCTGCTGCGGCAGAGAACAGTGCACCCATTTTAGCGGCACCCTGCAGGCCTAGGTCGGTATAGGCTTCGCCCGCTACAAATAATGCCACTGTGAGGCCGAGACCCGCGACAACACCTGCAACGATCAAGGTGCGAATATTCATGCCATCAGGCAGCTTGGAGCCCGCCAAATGAGCACCATAGCCAAACAGAGTGATACCTATGGTTTTTCCTATTAAAAGGGATGCAAGAATAATCCATGTAATGTTGTTTATGTTGGAGAAGACCACGCCAGCGTTGGCGATGCCAAAGCCAAGAAGTCCAAAATCTACGAATAGCTTGAAGCTGTGTTCGAAATGAACCAGTGTTGAGTGGTCCTGCTGTTCCTCATCAAAAAGCTGATCGTGGTGATGCGAGGGGTCTTTGTCGGCCGGCATGAAGGGTACAATGAAGACGAGTGCCAGCGCGGGATGAAGGTGGGCCATAATTAAGCCCAACCACGAAAGCAAACCACCCGTGATGAGGTAAAGCCACATGTTCTTCACATTCATTTTATTGAGACCAAAGGAGATGGCCATACCAAGTAACGTCAAGCCCAGGTAATAGACTTCAACAGGGTGATTGGGGTCTGGATAGAAGATAGCGATAATACCCAGTCCAATGGCATCATCGGCAACAGCCAAAAGCAGTAGATAGGAAACAGCGGGGTGTTTGTTGCCAAATACCAGACGCGCTACAAGCCAGGCGAGTGCAATATCTGTGGCGGTGGGAATTCCCCATCCATTGAGGATCGTTGGCATATCGATGTTACCGGTTAAAAGCCCGTCCATAGGCAGGACATAGCAAAGAAGGAAGAAGACACCAACCGGGCCAATTACACCACCCAGTGTTCCCATCAGCGGGTTGACCGCTTTGGAGATGGGGTTCAATGAACCTCCTGGCAGAACAGACTGTGTGATTTCAACAGCGGCAATACCGAAAAAGAAGACCATGAAAATGTCATTGAACAGAAAGTGGAAATTTAATTCATGTCCCAGAATTTTAAAGTCGTGTCCGAAAAAGGGGTAGTGTAAAAAATGTGCATACCCTTCTGGATTGATGTTAGCCCATGCTATGGCAAGTAGAACACCCGCAATCAGAGGGATTGAAAACTCTTGCAGCAGGTTGATGGTTCGTTTCATGATGTACTCCTGAATATTGAGTATCCCGTTGTGGTCGGGATATAATTTTGCGTTATTATAGAAGAAGTACGCTCAACATGAAACCGAAATCATACAAGAGCGCTTACCTTTCGTCGGGTCCTTTCTGTAAAAACACCAGTCAATATATCGCTGTAGATTGCCGTGGTTTCTTGATGGACTGTTTGACTGAGCGACTGCGATAAACGCGTTCATGTCTATCATAGAGAAATGAGTGTTTTTTTGAAAAGTAATCTTTGAGAACGGCGCGCAAGAGGAAAAGGTTCTGGCTTGGCTGATCCTTAAAAGCAAGAGCTTGTCAAGCGGGAACTCTTGAACCGGATCGATTCAAACTGTATGATTCATGAAATATAGGCCTCTTGAACAGCCTGTGTAGACCGAAAACCCACTCTGGGGAAGAACGGCCAAAACCTTCTTTTTTAGGGAATCGAAAAGGTTGTAGCTTTGATAAAGAAAAAAGAAAAGAAAATGATCCTGTGCGTTCCGCACGGGTTTTGCGCGGGAGTAGATCGAGCTGTCAAAATGGTTGAATTGGCACTTGAAGCCTATGGCACACCTCTGTATGTTCATCATGAAATTGTTCACAACGAAGTCGTTGTGAACGGGTTGCGGGAGAAAGGGGTTGTTTTTGTCAACTCCCTGAATGAAGTACCCAAAGGCAGCAGGCTCATTTTCTCGGCCCATGGCGTGCCGCCTGATGTAAGAAAACAAGCTCAGTCGTTGAGTCTCAACACACTGGACGCTACATGTCCGTTAGTTACAAAAGTCCATCTTGAAGCCGTTCGCTACGCCAAAAAAGGCTATCACATCTTCCTGATTGGTCATAAGAAGCACGTCGAGGTTCGCGGTACGTACGGAGAAGCTCCGAGTTCAATTACCATTGTTGAGCCTGCAAATGGAAATAACCTGGAAGAGGCTGTTGCCAGTTTAGACATTCCAGAATGCACCAAGTTAATCTATCTGACTCAAACCACTTTAAGTCTTCATGATTGTAACCGGGTAGTAAAAGCACTGAAAAACCGGTTTCCCATGCTGGAATCACCACCCAAGGGCGACATCTGTTACGCTACAACCAACCGTCAAAATGCTGTCATGGCAACATGCAGCAAAGTCGATTTCTTCGTCGTGATCGGTTCAGAGAACTCCAGTAACTCCAGGCGCCTGGTCGAAGTTGCGCTCAATGAGGGCGTGGCAGCTGAACTTTTTCAAAATGTAGAGCAGCTTGCTTCCAGGGATTGGACATCTATTGCCCGAATAGGTGTAACTGCCGGTGCGTCTACTCCTGCTGTTGTGATCAACCAAATTATCAATTTCTTGCAGGAGCTGGGATTTGACCGTGAATCCGACATGATCTACGCGGAAGAAAAGAAGATGTTTTCGCTGCCCAGGGATTTGGTAAAGGATTTAGGCAAGAGAAAAAGTGTCGTTTAGCATTCGAGGGAATAGACCTGCTTTTCGCCTCTGAAGTGTTAAGCTTTGGTTGTCGATATTAAACCTGTTGAATTTAAAATTTCTCCTGGCCTCGCTTCTGTGGCAGCCTGATTTGTTGTGAAAGAAGAGAAACGGACTCCAATTGGGAACGTGTTTTATTGACAGATGAAAACAGGTCGAGAGTGCTTCTTGATCGACACGATACGTGAGAGTCGCGACAAAATAATTAAAAACAAGCAAAATGAATGAATTATGGACACATCTTATTGCTGAGAATTAGATGTCGGGTGTTTCAAACCGGTCAAGCCATATCGCGATACATGCTCAATGCCATCAAATAAGACATAAAAAAAACCAGCATGGCTGCTGGTTTATCTTGTTATCGGTATTGAATGGCGGGAGCGACGAGACTTGAACTCGCGACCTCCGGCGTGACAGGCCGGCATTGTAACCAACTCAACTACGCCCCCGCATTTCAATGAAAAGATGGTGCGGAATAACGGACTTGAACCGCTGACATCTTGCTTGTAAGGCAAGCGCTCTACCAACTGAGCTAATTCCGCACATCAGTAAGGCACTAAACGCGTCCCTCACAACAGGGCGTTATTATCCTGATTTTGGCTATGCCTGTCAACAAGAAAAATGAATTTCAATTAAAAAAACGCCCCTTTTCTTTCAAAGTAATCAAAATAAACAAGATGGGGTTCATTTAGGTTGGTTGGAACTGGACTTACGCATTCGACGCGATATCTTTACTTAACACACCTGTGGTTGCCCTTGGATGGGCCCGGAAGTTGTTGAAGCCAGCTTGAATATGGCTTGTTATTGACGGAGTACTCCCGGTGTGGGGTCTTCAAAAATGAGGACGGGTTTGGAGTAGGGGATCAGGCGTTCGGTGAAATCGATAAACCCCAGAGCCAGAGTTCCCCTGAAGAAACGGGCCATGGAGCGTTCCATCCAAATTCTTTCCGAATACCAATAGACACTGTAAGGCGTATCACCATACCCATCCCCGTCGCTGTCAAAGCCCCGGTAGTTCTGCCAGTAATTGCCTTTCCAGTCATTAAACCTCGCACTGGTAGGTCCCGTCACGGCTACTTGCTGAAAATTTCCCGTGAACCGGTTGCCGTGAATGACGTGTCCGCCTTTATCGCCGTAAAAGTAGAGGGCGACATCGTTGTAGAGAAATTGGTTGTTTTCAATATACAAAATGTTTTCGGGAAAGGTAGGAGCGTTCGCTGTCAAGCCTACAGCACAATCCATGATGATGTTGTCTTCCAGACGAACTTGTGAACTCCCTTTAATTGCGAGGGCGGAACCGTGGAGATTGCGTTGGTGTTCGATTCGGTTGTGGTGGATCCACAGGTTATCGGAATAGATACCCACCAAGCCGTGGTCGTTGTTGCTGAAGTAGTTCCCGGCTATTTCGTTATCCGGTGAGTAAATAAACTCCATTCCCATACGACTGTTCAAAATTCGGTTGCCTATGATGCGATTGTGAATGGAGTTGGAGAAAAAACAATCCCTCACATCGCGAATATCGTTTCCTTCAAGGGTATTGTTTTGACCGTTCCAGAGCCGAAGACCTTCTCCTTTCAGTGTTTTATCATCTGTCCAGCCTCTAATTCGATTGTTGCGAACCACGTTGTTGTTGCCCTGTGAAATGTGAATGCCGAAGAGGACTTCTTCAATCATGTTCTCTTCAACGAGGTTGCCATCCGATTTGATGGTAATACCCGCATCGACCTTGTCGTGTGAATGACCGGAATGGATCAGTTTACAGCGGCGAACGGTGACATGATCAGCCTCGATGACAAGCAGGCTGCCCGTCCCGTTTCCATCGATTACAACCTCATTCTGACCATCGAGGATGATACTTTTTTTGATAACAATGGGCCCGGAATACGTGCCTGGAATGGGTTTTAAAGTGCCTCCCTCCGGAGTTAAATCAATAAAAAGCTGGAGGGGCGAAGTCGCCTTGAGCGGGAAATGGGTGAAAAGCAATAAATACAATGTGAGTAATGTGAGCTTGTTTGTCTTTTTCATAGATCAAAGTAACCAGGTCCATTCTAATGCGGGCATTCTAACACGTTGATTCCCAAAAAGAAATTTGTCCTGTGGTGTATAACCCAAGCTGGATAGATCGAGCTCACTACAAGCGGTCAACATCCTGTTGAGCTGAATACCTGGCGAGGTCTACAAGTGCCGAATAATTTCTTCCGCCATTTCCAGGGTGCCATCTGTTCCGCCCATGTCGTAGGTGCGGACTTTTCCTTCATAAATGGTGTCAGCTACTGCTTGCTCCAAGCGGCGGGCCTGTTCTTTGAGCAGAGCCGTGGGTCGGTTCAAAAACGGCGTAGTGATTGCCCAGGTTGGCTGTGCAGGCGAAGCCCAGCCCTCCGACTAATTGAGCACCCAGGTCAGAGAGAATGTCTCCAAACATGTTTTCCGCAACCAGAACCTCGTAGTTCTGCGGGTTTTTGAGCAGCCACATGCACTGAGCATCGACGTTCGTGATGGTGAAATCGATTTTCGGGTAGCTCTTGGCGACTTGCCATCCCACTCTTGAAAACAAACCTCCCGTTTCCCGCAGCACACTGGGTTTGGAAACCAGAGTGACGGATTTTCTGCCGTTCTTGACCGCATACTCAAAGGCAGAGCGCAAAATGCGCGTACATCCCTTTTGTGTCATGATTCGGGTCGTGATGGCAATTTCATCGTTGGGAGTATCCTTGAATCGCTCCATTTTGGGATGGACTGCCAGTGACTCAAGAACCGATTGGGGAAGGGGGTGAAACTCCACTCCGGCATAGAGACCCTCGGTATTTTCACGAAATACGACGAAATCAATGTCGTTTTTGTGGTTGAGCGGGTTTCCCGGATAGGCTTTGCAGGGACGTATATTGGAATATAGGTCGAATTCCTGTCTCAATTGAACAATGGGACTGAAGTATTGAAAACCTTTTCCCTTCAAAGCTGGATCGAGCTCTGCCTGTGCTTCTCTCTTGGGTTTGGATGTAATGGTTCCAAAGAGGGCGCAATCTGTTGTTTTCAGCATGGTTTTCGTGCGTTGCGGGAGGGCATTGCCTTCGCTCTTCCAGCATTCCCATCCAATATCGCCATATAGGTATTCCGCGTCCAGGGCAAGCGCGTTCAGTACCATTCTGGCCGCTTCCATCACTTCTCTGCCCACGCCATCTCCTGGCAGCCAGGCGATTTTATATTGAGCCATGTTTCGCCCCCTCTTGCTGGAGTCTTTGCAAGGTGTAGGGTATCAGACCTCCGCACTTGAGGATATTGCGTATGGCTTCTGGAAGTGGCTGATAGGTGTAAATCTTCTCGTTGTGAACCAGAGTGCCGCTTGTTGGGTCAATGGTCAGGCTGTCACCGTGTTGGATGTGTCTGACAGCATCAGGACAGGTGATCGGCATCAAGCCGCAATTGATGGCGTTTCTAGAAAAGATTCGAGCAAAGCTGCTGGCGACAATACATGCAATGCCCGCTTCGCGAATGGCGATAGCGGCCTGTTCCCGGCTGGAACCGCAGCCAAAATTATTGCCTGCCACCAGAATATCGCCCTTTTGGACGGTTTTGGCAAAATCCGGGTCGAGATCTTCAAGCGCGTGTTGCGCCATTTCGGCGGGCTCTGAAATGGTATAGGTGTATTTTCCAGGAAAGATGACATCGGTATTGATGTTGTTGCCGTATTTCCAGCTTCTTCCAGTTATCACAAGACCTCCTGAGGAACCTGTTGTCTTGGATCGGTGATGATACCAGATAAGGCACTGACGGCGATAGTGGCGGGACTGCCGAGATAAATTTCGGCGTCCCTGCACCCCATGCGGCCCTTGAAGTTGCGATTGGAGGTGGATAGACAAACCTCACCTGGAGCCAGGCAACCCTGATGCGCACCCAGACAGGGTCCACAGCCTGGATTCATGATAACGGCACCGGCTTCAGAGAGTGCCAATAAATCGCCACTCAGCATGGCCTGACGGTAGATTTCGTGACTGGCAGGAAAGACCAGAAACCTCGTGCCGGGCGCGATGCGCTTTCCTTTTAAGATGCTGGCGGCAAGAGCGATATCTTCAAGGCGGCCATTGGTGCACGTTCCCAGCATGAACTGATCCACGTGAACCGTTCCAAGCTCGGAAATGGTCTTGACATGATCCACAGAATGAGGACAGGCAACAACGGGCTCCAGTTGTTTGAGATCGTACTCGAGTGAAATCGAATAATCGGCGTTTTTATCGGAAAAAATGGCCTCTCCCATGCGATCGGTTCGCTTTTTCAGCCAATTGAGACTGACCTCGTCTAACTCCACATAGGCGTTTTTGGCTCCGGCTTCCGCCATCATGTTGCAAAGCGTCATGCGATCGGCCATGCAGGCTTTAGCTATGGCCGGACCGCTGAATTCCACCGCGCCATAGCGAGCTCCATCGCTGCCGATATCGCCAATGATCCTCAATGCCGTATCTTTGGCAGAGGCAAAAGGAGTGAAGCACCCGTCAAGGTGAATCCGAATGGTTTGCGGAACGCGCAGCCACAGATCTCCGGTTGCCCAGAGAGCAGCGGTCTCCGTTCTGCCAATCCCGGCCGCAAATGCTCCCAGGCAGCCATGGGTTGTGGTGTGTGAATCGCTGCCCAGCACGACGGACCCGGGTGTGACCAGCGCTTTTTCCAACAGAACCTGGTGGCAGATTCCGGTTTGGATGTCGTAAAAATGCTCTATCTTTTGCTTCCTGGCAAATTCTCGGATCCTTTTGTGATTGGCAGCGTGTTTTTCAGAGGCGGCGGGAACACAGTGATCGAGAATGATGGCCAGTCGTTCAGGGTACTTGACGGCTTTTGCCTGCAATCGGTCAAAGGTATCCGCAATGGCAGCACTGTTGTCGTGTGAGAGAACGATGTCCGGTTCTACAGTGACAAGATCGCCAGCGCGAACATCCTTTCCCGATTTCCACGATAGAATCTTCTCTGAGAAGGTTCTTCCTGAGGCCATTCAGCCCTCCCGTGTTTGTAATTAATTTGAAACTGAATCTATGGATGTAAATGTTGTGAGCGGCGTAGATACCGATGTTTTCAGAGTGCATTCAGCTCATTCGGCGACTGTCTTTTCAACCAAAAAACTGAAAGCATCGATACTTACAAAAGCACTGCAACTCTTACCGCGGACTCTGCCAGCCGAAGCCAGGCTAAAATATAATGCTTTAACAGCGAGAGGAAAAGCAATTTATGTTAGAGCAAAAGTGTTTTTATTGCATGCCTCAGTAAAATACCACGGTGATTCTGCAGAATTTGCAACTTGTATTTTTGTTTTTCGTTAGGTATAAAGTTCGATATTTTGGAGAAAGCTTTGGAGGTTTTCGTGAGAAAGATTATTTTGTGTATCGTGTTTTCCCTTTCGGTTTTTGCGTCGGATACGGGTCTTCATTACGTGCCCGGATCAGTCAATATGGTTGGCAAGCTGGACGTTGGTTCTACACTCTCAGTTGAAGGATTCAAAGAGAATATTCTCAAAGATTCAGATGGTGATTTGAGTGAATTAAAGGCTTTGGGGCTGGACCCTACAGAAGATGTTGAGGATATCCTGTTTGGAGTCGCATCCAATGATCAAAACCCCGATCAAACTCGATTGATAGCCTTGATACGCTACAACCGAAGAGTTAATTTAGCTGAGATCATTACAGCATATGCCAAAAAACACGGCCGTGTTCTTCAGTCTCAGGACTATCGCGATGTCATCATTTATGAATTGGATAAACAGGAAAACCTGGCTGTCACCCAGCAGATTGAAGGTGAGTGGAGTCTGTTTGGTGATCTGGATCTGGTGCGGGACTCCATCGACCTGTTCCACAAACAGGGTAAATCGGCCTCTCGAAACAAACAATTAATGGCTCAGTGTCAGGATGGTCTTTTACCACATCTGTTCTGGGCAGTGGGAACTATTAAGGGGAGCGCACAAAATCCCGGTTTCAAGAATGTGCTGTTGACAGTCGACTACTTTGACGGCTTCGTTGTAGGCGGTAAACTGCCCTTTGAAACGGAAGAAGAAAAGGCCGGAATCAATCAGACCTTGAGCATGGGGACCGGCTTAATTATGATGATGGCGCAGGGAAAGATGAATCCTCAGGATATTGAAATCAAAGAGCACGATGATTATATCAGTTTCAAAATTCGTATTTCCAGCGAGCTCATACAGAGTTTAAAGCAACAGGCAGCAGCGATGGACGGACAAACTGGCGAGAAACCCGTGCAGTAGAAACCGAAGTAAAAAATATCATTGCCGCTGTTTTTACCCAGAGTAGCCAGGGTAGTCAGGTAGTTCTTTGGGGTTTATGAAGCCCGGATTCCACAGCATCTTACATCAGTTAGCCATTTTGCTTAAATTATACCAATTGAGTAAGATGAGCTGGAGCGAGGAAAGAGCTACCTGCAGTTTGCTGGTTGCTCATTTCTCCTTGACTTATAGAGAAAAGAAGGACTTACTTCATCGGGTTCAGTTGACTCCCCTGATACAGGCGATAATTTCAGCCATGATACTGACGGCAATTTCAGCAGGTGTTTGACTACCGATAGGAAGTCCAATGGGCGCATGAACAGATTCGAGCCAGGCGGCTTGCTTCTCTTCCTTGTTGAGTTCACCCAGCAGGTATTTGATTTTTTTGGCACTGCCCAGGATGCCGCAGTACGTTAGCTCGCAGGAAAGCAGAGCTTTTAGACACATGAGATCAGTGGGTGCGGAAGAGGTGACAACAACGGCATACGGCTTTTCACTTTCCTTGATTAACTCTTTAAAATGCATGCCTTTAACCAAATCAGCCCTTAGCGCTTCATCGTCTCTGGGAGTGGGGAACTGGTAATAGTCATATTCGAGAAAAGAGCACATTGTGGCAATGGCATTGCCAATGTGACCATCGCCAAAGATGAAAATTTCATCCAGGCGATTGAGTTTTTCACTGTAATCAGAAGCCTCCAATACCGCAGAGGGATCTCGCTTCGCAAACCGGATGGAATTGTCGTGGCAGATTAAATCCATGGGATGACCGGCTTGAAGGTCTTTCGTCAATTGCTCGAATTGTCTGCGATGTTCCGGGTACAGTGGAATGAGCAGGACCTTTTGTGAACCCATGCACATCAGCCCGGATGAGAGGGTGCCCGGACGCGCTGAATCGGGGCGATGTTCTAAAGACACATGCTCGTAAGCTCTTACTTCTCGTGCCAGCATGTGCTGTCCACGCTTCATGAGTTCATGCTCCATGATGCCGCCACCCACACTGCCAAAACTGGCTCCATCCAGGCTGTGCGCCATTTTCGCACCTTTTTTACCCGGGCTGCTGCCACGGTGCTGAGTGACAATTTGTAACATCACGGGCCCTTTTTGAAGTTGATGGCTTATAAAGCTCCAAAGTGTTTCTTTCATGGTTTGTCCTTGAAGTGTGAAATCGAAATGGCGGGGCCGTCAATTGTACCATCCAGTTTATCACATTCTTGAATGGATCTATTGGTAACCACGTATTGGTAACCACGAATACACACGAATGGACACGAATGTTTTAATAGCGCCACTCGTTTCCATGTCGGCGTGGAATATTAAAAAAAACATCAGCCGCGGCACATGCAGGCCACAAATTTTCAGGTACGTGGTAAATTAATCACAATAATTCGTGTCCATTTGTGTTCATTAGTGGTTCCTCCTTCTGGAAAATACGGTACGACAGCAAAGTTATTCATGCTCTTGAATGGATCTATTATTAACCACGAATACACACGAATGGACACGAATGTTTTAATAGCGCCACTCGCTTTTATTAACCACGAATACACACGAATTGACACGAATGTTTTAATAGCGCCACTCGCTTTCATGTCGGCGTGGAATATTAAAAAAACCATCAGCCGCGGCACATGCAGGCCACAAATTTTCAGGTACGTGGTAAATTAAACACAATAATTCGTGTCCATTCGTGTTCATTAGTGGTTCCTTCTTCTGGAAAAAACGATACGACAGCAAAGTTATTCATGTTTTTGAATGGATCTATTAGTAACCACGAATACACACGAATGCACACGAATGTATTTATATCACCACTCGTTTCCATTTCGGCGTGGAATATTAAAAAAAACATCAGCTGCGGCACATGCAGGCCACAAATTTTCAAGTACGTGGTAAATAATTTACAATAATTCGTGTTCATTCGTGTTCATTCGTGTTCATTAGTGGTTCCTTCTTCTGGAAAAAACGATACGACAGCAAAGTTATTCATGCTCTTGAATGGATCTATTATTAACCACGAATACACACGAATGTATTTATATCACCATTCGTTTCCATTCCAGCTTGGCGTGTTTGAAGTTCAGAAGCAGGCCAACGTGCAGGTTTGTTATTTTCAAGTAGTTTATTATCTGAGCTTTTTCATTGTTCCCGATTTTCTTAACTACTTTTGTATCAACAATAATTTTATCGAACACAATTAGATCAGGTATGTATTCGCCCACATTCACGGATTTGTAAATAATCGGGAATCGAGGTTGTTGAACATAGGGAATACCTCGCTGCTGAAGTTCAACAATCAAGGCATTTTCATACGGCTTTTCCAATAAGCCATGACCAAGCGTATTCAATACCTCCATGGCACAGCCAACCACTTGATAAACTTCTTTTTTAAGTAATAATTCGTGTCCATTCGTGTTCATTAGTGGTTCCTCCTTCTGAAAAATACGGTACGACAGCAAAGTTATTCATGTTTTTGAATGGATCTATTATTAACCACGAATACACACGAATGCACACGAATGTATTTATATCACCATTCGTTTCCATTCCAGTTTGGCGTGTTTGAAGTTCAGAAGCAGGCCAACGTGAAGGTTTGTAATTTTCAAGCAGTTTATTATCTCAGTTTTCTCATTGTTCCCGATCCACACAGTCGAGACAACAAGAAATGCTCACCCGCGGTTGAAGATCGGATGGCGGATGAGCATTTATTTGGGGAAACAGGAACTTACTTATTGAGAAGCTGGTTGACTTTCTCCATAACCTCAAAGGCATCAGCCACGTAAACGACATCTGCTTTTCCACGTGCCCAGCCGCAGTTGGCATCGGTGTTAATGGCTCTTCTTTCATTGATAAAACGCCAGCCCACAACGTGGGGCTCTTCTCCGTGACAGCAGGTTGCAAGGCCTTTTGGATGCCGAGGCGATGACCCGGTTTGACCAACCTGGTTGAGATGCGACATAAATGAAAGCACCTCCTGGCCTTCACTGCTCTGATCGACCAGTGACTTGGAGCTGCCGAGCGAGGCACCCGAGACCGACAAAAAGTCCACAATGGTCTTTTCCGCCCGTCCAACATGGACGCCGCCATCGCTTTGTTTCTTGGACCAGCCGGCACCCGCCACAAACAGAAGATGGGAGTCGGGCTTAATGGTTTGAGAGTCCGAGGATGGCTTTTCCACGCCAAGAACACGCGTTTGGGTCATGGGTGCTGTGAGTTCAACGCTCACTGCCTGAGTTGCGACCTCTTTTTGATCACCACTCCAGGGGTTGAAAAGCCCGCTGTCCAGCAACAGGAACCAGGGTCTTTTCTTCTTGCTGATTGATCCCAATAATCTCTGTCGGTAGAACCATCGCTGAATGCTGAGCTCTTCTCCAGAAGTGTCAATGGCGTTAATTCTGGTATCGACGGCACCGTTCAAACGCGCTGCCGCACCGGGAATGGCGCGCGCGAACCGGGAGGTTGACGGCGCAATCACGAGCGTTGCCTGGGCTGCCTGGACCAGGGCTTCTGTGGCTGCGGCATCTGTGGCGTAGCGCGAATCCCTGAATGCCTCTCCACTGACACTGAAAAAGGCGTCCGCGCCGCAGGAGCCAATCTGGTTTGCTGCCTGACTGGTATCATCACCAATCAGAGCCACCTGGAATTGACCGCCGCTGATTTGGCTGGCAGCGGAAAGGGTTTCCAGGGCGAGTTTAGGCAGACGGCCTTCTGAATCCACATGTGCTAAAAATAAGATCTTTTCCATGTTCATCCTCCTCTTAATTCCCAATCCACTCGACAATTTCACGGGCGATATCGTCTGCAGGTGTGTCTTTGACAATTACGGTTTCTCTCTGTTGTTGGGGAACTTCCACCTTGGTGTAAGAGATATGGTCCGATGAAATGGCAGTTGGAACAGCTCTTTGCAGAGCGGGCATAATGGTTCTCATGTTCATCATGCCCACTTGAGGGTTGTTGGGAGGTTCGGGCAGGCTGCCTGTTGCCCACGCCAAAACAGCAGGACCAACAGGGCAGCAGGATACCTGGTATTGACCGCCTTCCACGCGTTCCCATATTTTCATGCTTTTGGCAGACTCTTCAGCTGAATCGATCTCCAACTTGTCAACGGCCAGGAATTGATTGTAAATGCCCAGGTGTTCGCCTACGGTTTGCATGGTTACTCCTGCGTCTCTTGAAGCAGAAGCACAGCCACCGAAGACCAGCAGTTTTTCTTTGTCCAGCCCTTGAATGTTCTGAATGGCTCCTGCCAGCGCTTTGGCGACTTCACTGGCATCGGCAAAACCGCTGGCTGTTCCATCCAGCACCACCAGTTCAAAAGGTATTTTTTGCGCGATGGTCATCATGAGCTGTTGCAGCTTGGCTTTGGGTCCGAGTGAAACCAGCCACACTTTGCTGCCCGCGTGTTGTTTAGCCAGATGGGCCGCTTCGTACAGAGCGTGTCCCGCCCATGGGTCGAGCACGACGGGCAACATCATTTCGTTTTTTAAGGAAGGTCCGGTAGGGCCTTCAACAGGGATGAGCGTTTGCAGGGGGTCTGGCACCAAACTCCCGCACACGACAATGTGAAATCCATTGGTCATAGGTTTTCTCCTCAAAGCTTTTGAATCGACATGTTCAAAACAGTGAACGCCGATTCTTGTCATTTAGTTTTCAGCGGAGTGAAGCCCGCCCGGGCCCGCTTGAAAGTCGATATTGGTTTGTTCGGGGTCGTTTGCGTCCGGTTTCATGCAGTTCCAGAAACAGACGCCGCAGTGAATGCATTTTTCGTTTTCAAATTGAGGGACACCGGCATCTCCCAGGGTGATAGCCTGTCCGGAACACACCGTCACACAGAGTTTGGAACCGCACTGTTTGCAAAGTTCGGTGTCCTTAAATACGACGTGATCTTTAAAGCCCGTAGGTGCTTGGACTTTACCACCCAGAAGCAGAGCATCCTGATGCGAAACCAACAGCTGTTCATCGTACTCTATTTTTGGCCAACCGGCGCGATCCATAATGAGATCGTGCAAGGGAGAGGCCGTTTTTTCCGCTTCTTTTCTGAGCGCCTCGATTTCCTCTTCCGAAAGCGTTTTTCTGTAGTAATCCTCAAGACTTCCAACGCGTTCGTAAGGCCTTTTAGAGGTGCTCTTCAGGTTTAGCTTGCCCTTTGTCAAACCGGTGAGTCCCATGCCGATCAGTCCTCGAATAAAACCTCTTTGAAAGCCGTTGCGGGCTTTTTCGGCTATTTGGCTGTCTTTGTCAACCCAGCTTTCCCGTCTTCTTTTGACATACGTTTGGTGGAGTGTTTCTCTGGTCAGCGGGAGCTCTTTTCTCAAACACTCCAGTACGGCTTCGGCAAGTTGAGTGCCTGTAGCCCAGGCTTCATCCACACCTGATCCTGTCAGGACATTGGTGCTTCCCGAACCCTCACCAATGCGCGCGAAACCATTGCCCACCAAATGGGGTTCACCGACTCGCCCCGATTCCTGCAGGGACTTGGCTCCCCAGGATCTGAGCTTCCCGCCTTTTAAATGCTGCCACATCTTGGGATGCTGCATAAAATGCTGCAGGTAGCGATAACCCGTTCGAGTGGGGCAGTCGAACCAGCTTGGAATGAAAATACCCACACTGGCCAGGGAACCGGGCATGACGTAAAGAAAACCAAAGATTTCCGGTTCCGGGTAACCCATGGTGTGAATGACTGTTCCCGGTTCCAGCTGACTCTCTTCGGGCAGCTCCACGACAGCCTTCATGCCGATGGCCCATTCTCTGATGTGGTTTCCATCTGGAAGACCCAAATGTTGATCGAGGTATCTGCCCACTGCGCCAACCGGTCCATCACCAACCACTGTCAGTGGCGCGTGAATATCCATGCCGGGCATGAACCCGGCCGCGGGATTCCCTTGCTTATCTGTACCCTGATCCATGAGTCTCACCCCGATGACGCTTTCGTCTTTCAAGAGCGGTTGACTGACAGGTGTGCCGGGCCAGATTTGAGCCTGTCCGCTTGCCATAATTTGGGAGCCCACCCACTGGTTGAATTGACCGATCGAGAAGATGTAGCCCCCGCGCTTTTCGAGGAACTCCGGAATGTAGGGTAGCTTGAAGGCGTGATCTTTCATAGGCAGCATCCACTTAAACGCTTTCAAGAGGCCGTCTGCCAGTTTAAGCGGTTTCGATCTTCTGCTGGCGTTATGGGGATCCAGAAGGTAGTAGATTTCTTCTTTTTGGACTTCTGTTGCGGTGGGAATTTCAGAGATATCCAGTTCCGGCAAGGATTCACGCAGGCCCTTGCCCCTGGTCACGACACCTGAAACACCAAACGACAGATCATCGGCTCGTTCATAACAAATAACCTGCAAAGGCATGCCGGGCATGGCCTTGCTCTCGATAAAACTGCCGTCTTCATTGTGTATGCCCTTGGTGAGCGTGGTCAGAAAGCCGCCCATGGCCGGACCAAATCCAACACAGGCGATGTCCATTTCCATCACTTGATGCTCAATTGGAATGTCTGACATATTTTTCTCCCGGATAGAAGTCTGCTTTTGGGGTTCGATCCACTGAAAAAGGCTGGTGAGTGGAAAGGGGTTGGAGGCGGTTGCGTCTCCCTGAATGGTTTACATGGGATAGTCGAGTGCCTCTGGAATCATGACTTGCGTGAGGTCTTTGGCCGCGCGATCCTTGGCAAGACGGGCGCCAGCCATGCATCTGTCCAGCTTGTTTCTCAATTTGAAGAACGCTTCGGGATCATTGGCTTGACTGTCATCGGAGGACAGGTTGATATAGCCGTAAAAAAGTTCCGCGCAAATTTTCCCTGTTTCGCCAGCCGCAGAGGCCGCTTCAACCTGGCAGAGATCAGCGAAGAAACCGACCATCCCATCGATTGCCTCGGCCAGTACGGGATTTTGCGGTCCTTTTTCGCTCAGCTCGATGGTGTCGAGAATTTGGTGTCTGGAGGCCAGAATCCAGCAAAGCGCATCGGCCATGGCAAAGGTGACCCCCTGGCGCTGACCTTTGAACAGCTTCTTGCCGTTGGCGTCTTTGGCTTTGATCAGGTAGTTCAATGTCCACTGCCACAACTCCATAGCCGCGGCCAGAGTGCTTGCGCCCATTTCGCTTTTCTCGGCTGCAATTTGTTTCATTTCCGCTATCCAGCGCTCGAAATAGGCCATAAAAACGGGGTTGGTCATGGTGGTAGTGAGTTGCCGCCTTTGTACTGCTTCGGGACCTTCGTAAGTGGCTTCCAACTGGGTGTCCATCCACTTCTGGCCCAGGAAGCCGGGGCAGTCTTCTGTGATACCATAGCCGCCCATCAGACTGACAGCTTCACGCATCATGTTGGCGCCCTGACCGGTGTTCCAGAGTTTGCAAGCGGGACAGAGCACGTTGGCGATGGCATCTGAGAGGACGTATTTTACCAGTGTATCACTTTCCAGTTCGCTCATGCGCTTCATTGACGGCTCATCCTGTTTATCCATGAGGGCGAGATATTCCAGCGCGTCCTTGGTCGGCTGTCTCATGGCTCTCATTTCCTGCCGGGCCCCTTTAATGCCTTCGGCCTGGAAGAATGCATCCTTGCCGCGTTCGATTAAATCGAACTCATCGAACAGTCTCGCTGTGGCAAACCCAAGTGAAGCACCTGCTTCGCCCATGGCCCAGATATCGATGAGCCGGTGGGAGGCATCTTCTTTTTGCTGCAACCCAAGCTCATAGCGGGGGCTGCTTGTGCTGAGGTTTTCTCCGCCTCTGAAACGGTTGCGGTGATAGCGAATAATGGGCTCGATGGAGGAAAGCAGCTTGGCCGTACTCATCAAACCAACGGTCACGCGGGTTCGTCGGAAGACCGCGCCGATGACTTCACTGTGGTTGAAGTTGGGAACGATAACGCCGTCGACAATTTGATAACCGCCGATAATTCGATTGGCGGGAATGGTCATATTGAAAATCGGGTCGGTGGTTGAAGATAACTGGTGAACCATTTTGAGCGTGGGAGCGCCGCGATCAAAAACACCGGGATCGGTTTCTTCCAGAATAACCATGCAGCTGCCTTTGATACGGGGGTCATTGGAATCAACTGCCGCGGTTACAAAATTGGCGAAATTCATATTGGTAATGAAACGGCCTCTTTTATCCACTCTGAGAACGGGTTCAGAACCCTCTTCCCATTCCTCAACCGATACTTTCCCTGCCAGCACACCCGTGTCCACACCCACATAGGGAATGGGCTCGGTCAATGCAAAGGCACCTCTGAGAACCTCTCGCTCATCGCCGGGCTGTGCCGGAATGCAGCGGCTCATGTAGTATTCTTTTTGGGCATCCGTTCCGCGCTCGTGAATGGGGGAAAGAGCCAGGTTGCCGGCTAGAGAACATGTGGCGGCACCTCCGTCTACCCAGGAAAGTTCGAAGGCGGCCAATGCCAGTGCCATGTTTTTGGGACCTTGAATGAAGCCGCCGTATTCGGGGTCCATGAAAAGAGAAGTCAGTCCAGCTTCGTCAAATGCCGATAAGAGAGCCGCTTTCTCTTCTGTCCATTCATGGGAGTTTCGAGCTCCATTGGCAACCAAACGGGCAACGACACCCCGTGCCACCATTTTGGCTGACTGTGCAACCATTTGTAAATCATAGCGATCTGAAAAACGCCACATAATTTGGCGTACATCGTCTCCAGGCAGAGTCCTTAATCGAGTCATTCGCCTCCTCCTACAAGCAAGAAGTTTTTTTGACATGGGATTTTAATTTGGAATAAAAGTGAATTTCATCTCGTTCCAATCTGTAACAGTTCAAGAAAAGCGATCTGTTTTAAGTATCCGACTGATTGACGCCTTTTCAAAACCACAGGGCTTTTTCTAAGATGTTCTGTACCTGCTCCGGGAGTTTATGAAAGCTCAAGCAAATTGTCGACTTAGGATGATCGCCACAGGCAACTGCCATTATCAGAGAAAATGAAACCCATGCCGGTAGAGGCATTATACGGCTCTGAACGACAAAAGAAAAGACGATAAAAGGAGTCCGGTACCAAACTCTGTGTCCATCTGTGGCTAAAAAAAAACAGGAACCACAGATGCACACAGATGAACACAAATGTTTATATAGGAAGCCACGCACAAAATCACTGGTTATGCATTTGAGGTTTAGGGCGTTATTAATTAAAAAAACTTGTTTGGGTGTCCCATATTCAGCGATATTCACATGCGTGCAAAAGACATCACCTCGTTATAATTTTTCGGGAATGCAGGTTCCAAAAGTGTTGCTTTGTCTTTTTTTTGATGTATTCTTTTTTACAAAAGTGTGCAGTTTCCTTTTTTTGTTAATTAAGAGCTAACTCAAAGAAAACTATAACGCTTATGCCATCTTTTGGCAACCTAAACCCTGTCGTTTATAGGATTTAGGTAAAAATAAATGGAGAACAAAATGAAAAAGATCAAAAGAAAAATAACTTTAATTATAAGTATAGCACTATTCGCAATTGGTGCATTTGCTCCTGTCTTTGCATCTGGAGGATCCGAAGGGGAATGGCCATGTCAATTATATTTGATTAATAATGGTGGAGTTTGGGATCTTGATTGTCAAGGTAATTCAGGCAATTGCACCTGCATACTTTTTAATATCCAGAATCCCTAAATATCTTTAATAGTAGGCTCTAGTGTCCACTAGAGCCTACAAAAGGAGACCATCAATGCAAATTTTACTGCTTGTGTTTTTTTCATCCAACATAAGTCTTACAAAAAAAATACAGATTCCTGGATTTGTCAGTTCACCAATAATGGGAATTATGAATGACGATTCCTTTTGGTTAGGAGACTATAACGATAGTTCTGTTCGTTTTTTTGATTCAGATGGAAACTATATATCTGAGAAAACCATCAGTTATGGTTCAGGGCAAGGACCTGGAGAGTTTCAAAACCCTAGATATATTATACCCTTAGAGGATCAAAATCGATTAATAATCACCTGTAAGTTTGGGAAAACGATCAGTTTTGACCTTTCTACTGGAAAATTCAAGGAAAAATTGATCAATTTTTTACCGTTTGGGGCAAGTCTTAAATTCAACGAAAATTCTTTTGCATTTATTTGGGCAAGGAATCCTGGGTCTTCTTCTAAGGAAGGCGTGTTTTTCTTTAACGCAAAAGGAGATATTACTGAATTTTGGGAAGCACCTCAACCAAGATGGCAGAAAGAATACATTTATGATGTACCACGGGGATATGCGATTGATGCAAATAAAAATATTTATATTGGACATGGGGGAAGACCTGAAATAATGGTGCTTGAGCACAAAAATGCAGAATATAATATTTGGAATATAAAGTTGCCTAGAGGGTATGAACCACCACCAAAGAAAAACCTTTCAAGAGATGCTATGATTAATTCAGAAAAACTGAATGCGTATTTTAATGGATTCAGCTTCATTGATAATTTATTCACTATTTCAGAACATTATTTGTTAGTAGTTTGGAACAACCGGAAACCATTATCAATATCGTTAGACATTTATGATTTAAGAAAAAAAGAACGAATAATCGGCAATTATAAAATACCAGGGCATGTAGTAGGTGTGGGGGTAAATTCAATTTTTGTTCATGAACTTGTTGAAAATGATGACTTTGAGGAAGATGAGACAAGAATAATTGTTTACGAATTTAGCAGGTAAAGAACTTTGAAAAAAAATATTATTCCGATTTTACTTGTTGTTTCAGGGCTTCTTATATATTTGTATCGACTCTATGATTACAATAAACATTTAGCCGAAAACAAGCTTTTTAAGACCGAGGAAGGGGGTATTCAATTACAGGGGGCTGTGTTCAAAAAGCAAGTAATGGAAAAGTTTTCTGATAGACTAGATGGGGCATTATTAAATTTGATTATCTTTTGTGATTTAGATTATATATGCCCAGGATATTTGGATGAGGCAAAATATTGGGTTGAGCCTCTAAACACTCACAGTTCAACATTTTTTAATGTTCACATTTTCATCCCAAATGATGTATCACCTGAGACCCTTGATGAATTCAAAAATACTTATCTTATTGATTCAAGTAACATAGTTCTGTATGACCCCTCAAGTCCAATATCAGTTTTTAGGTCTTTTGGAATATTCAAGGTTTTGAATTCCCAGTTAAACGGAATTGAATTTATTGAGAAAACTAGTACAACAAAGCAAGAGTACGAAAAGTTCTATTCAACACTACTGATGAAAATAGACTCCTTCAAGCATTATATGGATTAGAGGAAAGTTCATATCATGGCGTTCATATATTCATATACCAGGACACCCAAGCCTTTGATCTTTGGATGTCCGGTATGTGATCAGCGACAATTAAAACTACCGGTCGACGACAATTATTTTTACCGGTTTTCAAAGGAAATGATAAAACAGGCCAAGCAACAAGAAAGGAGGCTTG
>PDUC01000035.1 GCA_002747255.1 Acidobacteriota bacterium
AGGTTATTAAAAGCCGCAGATATTACATTGCCATGCGCCTTTCCAAAGGTGGAAGCCAATGTACACACTAAGAAAAAGCTGAATAAAATCCGTAAATAACTGATTTTAGGACAATTATTTCTTATTTTTCATAACAATTTTCCGGAAGATCCGTTCCAAAGTGTCGGCCGCAAATCGGTCATTTCAGCAAGAACGTATTGCAGACGTGCACGAAGAGGGGCTTTCCACTTGAGAGGAAAGGGCTTTGCTTTTAAGTGAAACGATGTTGTTTGGGTTCAGTGAACGGGAGCCATCCCATCGGTAGCATGTCAGCGTTCCTTCTGGGTAATAAACACCCGCATCCAGGCACGCAACATTCTCCTGTTTGATGGGTGTCCCGGAAGTGTCCGCGTAGTGGCCGAAAAACACGGGTTTTTCACTTTTTAAATATCCGTTGGTCTTGAGCTGACGACGTGTCTTGTCATCGAGACTCCTGAAGGCCGATTTGCCGATTTCTGCCTTGGTAAAGGTCAATTCGTTTAGAAGAGAGTTTTGTCGCGGCTCCACCCACCATTTCAAGCGCATGCTGTTTCGGATATGGCCATCGGAGTCTTTAAAGCGGTACTTGTCAGGAAGTTCCAATTCGGGACCTTTCAGCAGTATTTCAATGGCATCCTGTTCCTGGCCTTTTTTAGCGGACTTTTGCAAGAAGGACTCTGTGAGGCGGAGATCTTCACCCAGTTGTTTGGTCACGAAGTCAATCCATGACTGACTCCAGCAGGCGTGGATTGCCCTGAATTCTGAAGTTTCAAAAAACAATGGTAAGGACAGCATCCATTGGAGCCATTGTTCTACAGGCTCCTTGTTGTGCGTCAACTGCTTGATGGTTTCTCTTGTCTGACCGCAGTTTTTAGGGCTGTGTTCTCTTAGGAAACTCCCGTTGGCATCTGTTTTGTGCATGCAAATAAAGTTGTATTCGTGGTTGCCCAACAGACCCACGGCCTGACCGCTGTCAATCATGTTCCTGACTAAATGCAGGGTTTCTGCGATCTCTGGGCCCCGGTCAATGTAGTCACCCAGGAAAAGCACTTTTCTGCTTGGGTGTGCATAGGTTTGGCCTGAGTTTTGATAACCCATGGCCTGTAACAGTTTGTGGAGTTCTGAGGCGTGTCCGTGAATGTCGCCAATGATATCGTAAATAAGATGCTCCCGAAAATGTTTTTTTTCAACAGTGTTCATTCTGCTATATAAAGAGATCGTACAGCATATGGACAGTCGCTTTGACTGTGCTGTATAAATGTCCCTGAATGCTGTGATCGAGTTTTACATAAAAGCGGAAGGAGTGAGGGATGCTTTAAATAGGTGGGCATGTAAAGGTGGGCTTAAAAAAGGTAGGCAATAAAAGGTGGGATTATAAAAGGTAGGCTTGTATAGAGGTAGGATTGCATCCCTCTCCGGATAAACCGGTTGTAGACATTATAACTCTCGATGATCTAGAACGCAACACCGTATGTGCATCACATGAAGCAGGAACAACTTTTTAAGACCCCTGGGTTCAAGGGTACATAAGCTTGACATAACCTATTATTTTTAATTAAACTTGGCATGACAGAAGGAATGTGAAACTTCAGGAGAACGAAATGGCCCAGGAAAATCATGTGGAAGATATTTACTTAAAGGGCATGATGGCATTTTCAAAAAAAGAATATCAAAAGGCCTATACATTTTGGAAAAAAGTTATCGAATTAGAGCCAGGCCACACGGAAGCACTGAAGGGAATTGAGAAACTGAAACGTTTGAGAAAGAAGAAAACGCCCAAGGAAGTTTTAGCGGAAATCAAGAAGCGATATGCAGCAGGAGACTACAGCCGCGCGTTAGAGTTATGTCAAATGCTTGTAGACCGATTTCCCGATAATCAGGACTTAAAGGGTTTGAAAAAGAAAATAGCAAGCCGGATTGAGAGGGAAAGACAAGACGAATTGGTTTCCGCAAGCCAGGACGCGCTGGAATCCACCATGTATTTTCAGGAACGGGCTGAGAAAACGAATTGGGAGCAGGAAGGACATGGAGAAGATGCACAGAATCCCGATGTTCAGCAGCTTATCCAACAAGGAGTAACGCTCTATGAGCTCAAGGACTACGCGCAGGCGCAAGCGATTTGGAAACAAGCCCTCCAATATGATCCAGGTAACAGGATTCTTCTGGGTTACCTTTCCGATGTAAGTCAGGTCATGCAATCGCAAGCCTCAGGTACTGTAAAAGATGAGGAAAGTGGAAAACCAAGCAAGGAAGAGCTCATTCAGATTTACAGTGAAGGCAAAGACCTGTATAAACAGAAAAAATACCGAGAAGCCCTGGAAAAATGGCAGTGTATTTTGGCTTTATATCCCGATCACAAGGAGACATTGCTCTGTGTTCAGCGAACAGAAGCGGCTATAAAGGAAGATGAAGGGCATCTTAAAGAGCTGGAGCGTGCAGAAGCCGCTTTTAAAGCTGGAGACTACACCGGGGCAGAGAGGATTCTGTTACCCATTTTCATCAAAGCACCTCATTTGCAGGAAGTGCAAAAACTGAAAGACGCCATCGATGAGCGGAAAAAACAGATTCGTCAATTAAAAGAACTTGAAATGGAGTCAGCATCTGCAGAGAAGGTTGCTATCGCCAGTGACGATGAGATTACCAAGTACTTTACACCGACTGAGGAAAGTGCGGGTTCTGCGGCAGCTTCTAAATCGCCCAAAATGGTCATGTCAGCGACAGAAATAGTGGAAGCGGAGCGGTCAAACCGAAATATGATATTCAGGTTACTAATTGTTGTCTTAGCCATTCTCATTGTGGCTGGCTGTTTTTTTATTTGGAAAAACCGGGCAGACTTCAGTCGTAAAATCATTGCAGATGCACCAGTGCAAGTGACTATTCCCAGAATGATTAAATGGTACTCCAATGAGGCCAGAATCAATGACTACATGGAAATAGCCGCAGAGTACAGCAGCCTTGGCGATTACTTTATGGCCTACTGTGCCTACGATAAGGTACTTCAACTTAAGGATAAGGCTATTGCTGATTTAAAAGATCAAAAAGATGCATTGGATGCTGTGTTTAAGGTTGAGTCGGCAGCTAAAATAGCGAAGGAAGAGAGAGAAAAGAGCCGCAAAAAGATTGTTTTAGAAGAGTTGGACAAGGCGGCGTTTGAAAGCATTCTTCAAGGATGGCAAGCAGAGAAGGCAGATGAAGTCATCCCTGTTTTGCGTGCAGCTTTAACGAGGGATTACGATGATTTGGAGCTTCGCGAATATCTGTCTAAAGCTGAAAGCCAAAAAGGTTTGATGCTGACTCAGGATCTGGGCACACTGGAAAAGGCTTTGGACTGTTTTAAACGGGCGGCTGTCTTGGGGCCTATAGGAAATAGAAATCGCGAACACTTTAAGGTGATTCAGTTATTCTATACCAACTCAATTGACGATCACGAACGAAAGCAATGGTTCTTCCTTTTTACAGGAGATTGATGTGAACAAATGCTTCTGCTGCGGTGAAACCCTTTTAGAAACAGATGAACACTGTCGGAACTGTCGAATAGATCGCCGTGTTTTAAGGGAAATCGGAAATGTTCACACGAAACCAGCTTTTCTCTTCGGTAGTGTGGATTTTATGAACCCGGACGCAGGGAAAGAGACCCAAAAGACCCCATCTTCCAGCGTAAAACAGGTCCAAGAACCTGTGGTAAAGGCCACCTCAGAAGCTTTGATAAAATCTTTAAAAAAAACATCGAAAGAACCTATAGAAAAACCGCTGGTAAAACCAAAACCCAAAAGGCAGAAGCAAAAAATAGAGGAAGCTTCTTTTGGGGACAAGGCCATTGAATTTCGCGATACAGGGTTGCAGACCTTAGTTAAAGCGGTTGAGAAAAAAGAAGCAGAGGCAAACGGTTTTTCCAAAAATCCGGATCGCAGCAGGTCGCTCTTAAAACAGATCTTTTCCATTGTTCTGGACTTTGTCTTTCTGGTGTTTTTGAACTCTTTGGTTACGTTGGTTGCCAGCTACCAGACTGCCAGACCTTTTAATGTTCTCTATGTTTATAGTCTCATACCCATGTTGCTGGCACACTGCGCAATTTCAGCTGTCTTGTTTGCACTTTTCATTCAGTATTTTGGACATTCTCCCGGAACCCTGATTGTGAAAAAATCGGATTAAGCAGGTGAATACCGATTGACACATTTATATACAATTCAGGGTTAAACTTACATCTATTGAACTCTTTTTAAGAATCCATGTGAATTTAAACTTTCAAGGAGAGCACTCTTGTAATCCTGCGGTTTTTTTTATCGCGTGAAAACCAATGGCCGCTTTATAGCGGCTCCTATTACCGTGTTTTTGGAGTGTGTTATGGTTCAGTCGACCTTATTTAACTATATCCGAGGCGAAAACAAAGGAAATGCCTTGAGCCTTGAGTGCGGGTAGTTTGTCTTTAATGGCTGCCATGGTACTCGGGTACGGGTGCCCAATTGCAACAGCAAAGCCCTGTTTCTTGGCCGTTGAAACCGTTTTAGCTATTTGCTTCACCGTAAAATCGTAGCTCATGGTTGCATCGAGGAAAACATCTCTTTCAGCACAGCGAATACCTTGAGCTTTCGCTGTTTGGTACGCGATAGTGGATGCATGTGTTCTTGAATCAATAAAGAACAGGTTCTTTTCCTTGATTGTTTGGACGAGCGAAGGCATGAGTTTTTTTGAAGCGGTTATTCTGGAACCCATGTGATTGTTGACACCCGTTACATGCGGTACCTGTCGGAGAGCCTCGCTGAGCGTTTCCTGTGCTTTCAGGGGTGTAAACGAAGAAAATATAGCACCTGCTCCTGGATTGGCCACCGGGAAATTGGTCGGTTCCATTGGCATGTGGAGCATTACTTCATAGTGATTTTTATGAAGCTCGTTGGCGCAAGTTTTGGTGTACCTTTGAAATGGCAAGATGGCAAAAGTAATGGGAATATGTATGCCGGTTAAATCAGAGAGAGCACTGTAGGGCTTCATGCCAACGTCATCGATAATAATTGCCACACGAGGACCATCGTAAGATTCCCAATAGGTAGAAGCGGGCGGTTCTTCTACCGGGTCGGGAGATTGAGCTTTTGCAGGTTTTGGTTTCCTGATGACTTTGGGCTTTTTGGCTTTTTTTTGTTTTTTGAGTGAAAGGATCAGCTTCATGTAGGGTTGTTCATTTTGTGAAAGCGTAATCAATTGCATCAACTGGCTTTTGACTGTTTTTTCTTTTCCAATGTTGACTTCAACGTTTTGCGATTCTGCTAAATGCTTCAGAGCTTTAATGATACATTTTTTTTGTTTTCTCGTGACATGGGCTTTCCAGTGTTCCGTTTCGTTTTTAAGAGAAAACGTTTCAAGATCTGATCCCAATTGAACATCGGCCGCCAGTAAAATGCTCTCAATAGCAATAAGCTGGTTGGGGCTCTCTTTTTGGTGAGGCGGCAACAACAGGTTTTTGTATTTATAGATGGCGATTGCTGCTGCCGCGAGAATAGCCAGTGTTAAAAGAAATAGAAAGAGCTTTCTACCTAGGGAACGGGTTTTCTTTTTTCTCGTTTTCCGCTTTTTGGTTGTTCTTTTTTTGGTAGCTGCCATGTCAACTCATCGATGTATTAAAAATAAAAAAATTCTCTTCGGGGTGTTCTGACAGCAGAGGGTGTTTTTCATCTCGTGAACTGAGGAGTGGGTTATCTATTGGCCAGTCGATGTCAATTTCAGGGTCAGACCACAAAATACCCCTTTCATGCTGGGGCGCATAGTAGTCAGAACATTTGTACAGTATTTCTGCTGTATCGCTCAGCACTTGAAATCCATGGGCGAAGCCTTTTGGAATCAGAAATTGCTTTTGGTTTTCTGCGGAGAGTACGATGCTTTCCCACTGGCCGAATGTGGGGGATCCCAAGCGAATATCGACCGCTACATCGAAAATTTCACCGGATAAAACACGTACCAGCTTATCCTGAGCCTGATTGATTTGGTAGTGGAGACCGCGCAAAGTGCCCTTACTTGAGAAACTCTGGTTGTCTTGTACAAAATCCATAGTCAAGCCGCTTCGTGAGAAATGTTCATGATGGTAGGCTTCAAAGAAATAACCCCTGGGATCTCTATGGACTGTGGGAATAACTGTTACCAAGCCCTGAATGTTTCCTTTTACAAATTTCATGATATTCATCCATTTTATTGTAGAAAAGAGGACCGGTTCTGTGTCGTTTTACTCTTCAGGCAGTAAATCACAGTTTGTCCTTTGGAGAAGATATTTTAGCAGAAAAAATGTGCTATGTCTCGAATTGCCTATGGCCGTAAGTCCGGTTTCGTTTTCCTTTTGGTTCATTACGAACGCAGACCCCCCTTTTTTTTGTTGAAATAGAGCAACACGCTTTTATAATTGAACTGGCTTTGGGGGGCACAATGAAAAAAACACCTTTTCTCGTTCTATTTGGTTTGGCTGCTATATTTGGTCAAACTCAAACCAGTTTAGATTCCGTACTCGCAAATTATTACAAGGCGTTGGGCGGACTGGATAAGTTGAATGCCGTCAAGACCATGCGTGTGGAAGGTAAATCGATCCTGCCGAAGATGAATTTGGGGGTCGACATGATACTTTATGTCTCGAAACCCAATAAATTCAGAGTGGAAACGGTTTCCCACGGGATGAAATCTATTAAGGCCTATGATGGTAGAATTGTTTGGACGAAGAACGGAAACCAGGATGCAATCGCTTATAGTGAACAGATTTCCAAAGTGATGAAATCGGAAATGGACTTGGAAGGGCCGCTTGTAAATTGGAAAGCCAAAGGAAATGATCTGAAGTATTTAGGTACTGAGATTGTAGAGGGCGTGGCTGCCCATAAAATCAAAGTACTCGAGTACACGGGAAGAGAATACGTTTATTATCTGCATCCAGAGACCTATCTTCCGCTTTTGTTTGTCATGACAAGAGCAGAAGACCAACGCACTCCGCTTATGTCAACACAAATTGTAGAGTATGCGGACGTTAAAGGGTTAAAGTTCCCCGCCATTTTAAAGTTAACGGATAAACACGGTAACTTGGTGATATCGACTTTATTCGAAAAATACGAACTGGATGGTCCAGTGGAATCTCAACTATTTGAATTTCCAGATGCTAAAGAGAAAGCATTTCATTGACTCATCTGTAAACAAAGGTCCGTTAAAAAAGCAGCATATTCCAAAATAAACCGCTTGACACGGAAAAAGTGAACAACTAGAATGTGACTCCGTTTGCAGATAAACGGGGAAAGGAGCGTATCATGTCTCGTGTATGTAAATTAACTGGAAAGCGACCGCTGAAGGGTAATAAAGTCGCGCACTCCAATAAAAAGACAAATAAGCACTATATGCCTAATATTGTTAAAAAGCGCATATATGTTCCTGAACTCAAGCGTTTTGTCAGACTCAAGCTTTCCGCAAGGGCCCTGAAGTCCATTACAAGAAAGGGTCTGTTACCCTATTTGAAAAAACAGGGCCTGACTCTTAAAGATGTAACCTGAGTTTCAGTTTGTTATTGAGGAAAAGCTTCGCTTTTGCGAAGCTTTTTTTTTGGGTGCGTCCAAGCAGGCGCACACACTTGCCTGATTGTGGATCCTATTCCTCGTCTGTGTTTAAACCCTCTAGCCACTTTCGAAGCGTTTTTTCCGGCAGGAAACCTATTTTGATCTCTTCGATGACATGGTCCTTACTGATAATAAAGGTCGTTGGGTAAGCCTCGATGTTTGAGAAGGGATAGGGAAGCTTGTTCAGTTTTTCAGATACCATTGGGTAGGAGATCCGTGTATTCAGGCCAAACGCTCTAATTAATTCAGGTGTGTCCGGACTGATCCCTATAAATAGAACCTCGCCTTTCATTTCAGTGGCTACT
This sequence comes from Acidobacteriota bacterium, assembly GCA_002747255.1. Lineage (GTDB taxonomy): Bacteria > Acidobacteriota > Holophagae > Acanthopleuribacterales > Acanthopleuribacteraceae. The sequence goes on from PDUC01000035.1 coordinate 7,895, forward strand.
TTGGAGAAGTGTGGGATTTCCCTTTTACAGGGAGGACAGGTTGTTGACCAAAGGTTGACAACGATTTTCTCTCCATGGAAGGTTTTCGTGTCGATAGTGGCACCCTCAATATCAGTGAAGTGCAATGGCTGAACGGTTTGTCCAATTAATGCTTTGTTGTTTTCCTGCATGCGGTTCCATCTAAGGAACATCTGTCTGTAACTATAACCAAAGTAAAGAGAGCCAAATATGCCAAGAAGTGAGCAGATCAAAGCCGTGTTGGTTTTTAGTGTGAGTTTTGCTTTTATTTTCCAGGAATTGCAGGAAAGAACGCAGCCAGCGATACCAGTCACCAGTCCGAATAAGATGATGCTTAACGGAATGGAGACAATTCCCAGGATTAACGCCAGGCTTTCTGACCCTTTTTGCGTGGCTTCACGGTTGTATTCAGTCATATTTGTTCCTTGTCTATGTGTTGCAGTGGGCATGTTTCCAAGATCGCTCGCCCAGACCGCTGTAAGTTGCTGACACACTGTAGAGGCGGCAATGGTGAGCCAAAAAGAACCTGTAACCTGGGTTCTTGATGGAGCTACAGCCGCTCTCGCAGCGGTGTAAGTTGCCCGACACAGAATTATAGCTCAAAAAAAACGAAGTTTGCTTGAGGTTCCATTTTTTTTAAACCCGAAGAGTTCAGCATGAGCGATCTGGATGGAGTGATAAGGATTATTGTAATGGAGTTTTTGCTGAATTAGAGTGTAATGGCAACAGGGTAAATGCCTTTTTCGGCTTTAGTACAATACTTATCTTGCTGAAAGTGGTATGATTACCATCAATATGACATGAGTTGAAGAGTGCTTGGCCAGTATGAATTGGATAAAATAAAAAAAAGATTACAGCTTTTTTCGGCGCGTGTCTGTTTTCAGGAGGAGAGAGATGTCAGAATTTAAATTTCAGCCTATTTTTGAGTATGGAAAAGATAAAACTGAATACCGAAAGCTTAGCTCTGAAGGTGTTCACTTGGTCAAAGAGGGAGAAAGAGAGGTTTTACACGTTGATGCTTCTGCATTGACCTTATTGGCGCGGGAAGCCTTTAGAGACGTCTCTCATTTGCTGCGGCCTGCCCATTTGGAAAAACTGGATCGCATTATGAAGGACCCGGAGGCGTCCGACAACGATCGATTTGTCGCATTGGATTTGCTGAGAAACGCGGTCATTGCGGCGGAAATGGAGTTTCCTTCCTGTCAGGATACCGGTACAGCCATTGTCATGGGAAAAAAAGGAGAAAATGTCTATACCGGGCTCGATGACGCGGAACACTTATCCAAAGGTATTTACCAAACCTATACCGAAACGAATTTAAGGTATTCTCAGGTTGCTCCTCTGAGCATGTACGAAGAAAAAAATACGGGTACCAACCTGCCTGCCCAGATCGATCTCCTGGCCACTCAGGGCGATGCCTATCATTTTCTTTTTGTTGCCAAAGGCGGTGGATCTGCCAACAAAACCTATCTCTATCAGAAGACAAAGGCCTTGTTAAATCCCGAATCAATGGAAGCGTTTGTCAAAGAAGCTATGGGCGGTTTGGGGACTGCGGCCTGTCCTCCCTATCATTTGGCCTTTGCCATTGGCGGCACGTCTGCTGAAATGAATTTGAAAACCGTGAAACTCGCATCGTGTGGATACCTCGATGAACTTCCCACAAGCGGAAATGAACTGGGTCGGGCGTTCAGAGATCTGGAAATGGAAGCAAAAGTTGAAAAATGGGCCCAGGAGTGCGGAACAGGAGCGCAATTTGGCGGTAAATACTTTGTGCACGATGTGCGGGTTATACGCCTGCCGCGGCATGGTGCCAGTTGTCCGGTTTCCATAGGTGTCAGCTGTTCGGCAGACAGGAATGTCAAAGGCAAGATTACGAAGGACGGTGTGTTTTTAGAAAAATTGGAGCATCACCCCGCGCGTTTCCTGCCAGCAAATGCCCTTGATGGAGCAGGTGGAGCCACCCGAATCGATCTCAACCAACCCATGGAAGAGGTGTTGAAATCCCTGTCGGCCCTCAAAGTTGCCAGTCTGGTCTTGCTGACAGGATCCCTGATTGTGGGTAGAGACATTGCCCATGCCAAAATTAAAGAGCGCCTGGACCGCGGTGAAGGCATGCCCGATTATCTCCTGAAACACCCTATTTACTATGCCGGGCCGGCAAAGACGCCAGCTGGATATGCTTCAGGTTCTTTTGGCCCTACCACCTCTCAGCGCATGGATCCCTATGTACCCATATTCCAAAAGGAACGCGGCTCCATGATTATGTTGGGTAAAGGAAATCGCCATCCTTCGGTAACGGACAGCTGCAAAAAGTACGGCGGTTTCTATCTCGGCTCCATTGGCGGCCCCGCCGCGCGGTTGGGTAAAGAGTGCATTACAAAAGTAGAAGTTCTCGAGTATCCAGAGCTTGGAATGGAAGCTATTTGGAAAATTGATGTGGTCGATTTTCCCGCCTTCATCATTGTGGATGATAAGGGTAATGATTTTTTCCAACAGGTGTAAATGAAATTCAGCTGAGTTGGATCTCAACTGAAAATCCAGGCCTCATGCCGATTCCAAGAGAAGTCGGCGGCGCTTCGTTGCTCGTTGAACCCTGCATGATGCAGGTAGATACGAGTGCCCCCCTCTGTGGGAGTATCGGGGCTTTCTGAAAAGACAACTGTCATTTCATCTGTTCGGCATGGGCCAACCACATCTTCCTGCTTGCAGTTGGGGCCAGGTATCGCCTTGTTAAATATCAGATTTTAATCAAGTGTAACCCTTTTTTTGGGTGGCCGCATCCGATCTTGATATTTCTTTTGTTGACAATAACGATCAAACCCATAATAATTTAACCCAATATCAATGATTTACTGATGTGGAGAAATCTCAGCAGGTGGTGTTCTGTCTATCCATTTTGATAGTCCATCAGAAAGCCAACTGCATCTGTTTTCTGTGAGGAGTGAGAATGGGGAATGTGGTGACATGCTATCCAAGGTATAGAAAATGCGGTAGCGCCGAATTATCCGGTTACACGGTGTTTCAAGATCGGGTTAACGGCAAACAGTTTTTAGGAAGAGTTCTCCAGCAGGAGGCCATACACATGGAGTCCCTTGACTGGATAACCTATGTGAAGCATTTTGCCTTACTTCCCAGCAACTTTCGACTCTATTCCGATGGTGATTGTATTTCTATCAGCACGTCTTGTACTGATGTCAAGGCCATTTATCCGGGAATTATTTCAAAAATTTCGAGTACTGAAATAACCCGTACCTGTTTTAACCTCATCAGTGGAATGGAGTTTCTGTTTCGGCATGGTCGATTTCTGAAACAGCTGAGTGTGCGCCATCTTGTTTACGATACCAAACACGGTGGACGAGTAGGTTATCTGGAAGATCTCATATCAACTGCTGAGATGGAGGGTGAATTTCTACCAAGCGCTTTGAATTGGATGTACAGCCCTCCAGAAACACAGGAAAAAGGTCTGTTTGATGAATCGTCTTTAGTTTACTACCTCGGTTGCTTGTTTACTCACTTGTTGACAGGGTCTCCTCACTATCGAACACAGTCTGAACGATCGCAGTTTTTAAGTGGTTTTTCCATAAAGAATGCGCTGAAAGAATTGCTTTGGGAAATGACGCAGCCGTTATCGCACAAACGGATTAAAATGGACGCTTTGCTGGTGCGTTTGAGAAAAGAAGCCGGAATAAGTAAAAACACCCGCTTGGATGTTCGCCTGTTTCACCATAAAAGTAACAGGCTTCCTCTACCTGAAGACGGTCATACATCCATGGCAACACTTTTTCAAACAGGTCCGGGAAGGGAGGGGCTGCTATGGCGCAATCGAACTCTGGAGTGGGCCAAAGAGCAAAACTACCTCTTGCTGCACTTGTGGCATGAAGAACCAATGACTTCACCTTTTCAAAGTATCAATTGCTTGATCGATCTCATAAGGGGTGACTTTTTAAAAGAGCTGGGTTTTGTTGATCAATTTCAGAGCTTGCCCCATTTATCAAATTGGCAAACCAACGAGGAAATAGAATCCTATTGGAAACCGCTCGTAGGAGAACTTAAACGGGCCTTGTTTGGCAATATTTACACGGGCGTGGTTATTTTTATCGAGAATTTTCACTTTGTTGATCACGACAGCATAGGCGCTTTTTCGCTTTTGATTAACTGGCTTAGAGATCAAAAAATTATCTTTGTCGCCTCTATTTCCAGTTTCCTCCACAAGAATGTCAAAAAAATGGTCAACAATACACCCCTCGCGTTTCAGTTGATTAAGCCTGCGGCTCTTACTCTGGAGGACTTTGAATATTTAACGGATGCTTTTCAAGGACAGAAGAAATACTACCTGTCGCTCTATCAAAAAACACAGGGGAATCAGTCTTTGTTGCTTAATGAACTTTCCTCCAAGGGAAAAGGCGGGCAATTTCTAGAGGACTTTTGGCGTCAACTAACACCTGCTTGTCAAAGACTGTTTTCTCTGCTCAGCTGTTCCTTTTTCCCCATGGCACTATCCGACATTGAGGAATTCATCCCAAGGTCTGAGTTCCCTGAACAAGAAACACTGGACAAAATGGGTTTTATAGAAAGGGACTCCATTCACGGTCTGTTCATCAAAATCCCCATGGTTCGGCAATTTTGTCTCGACCGTTTGCCAGAAGATACCAGATTACAGATCTGGAAACGAATCTTGCAGCTGGAGTCAACGGGTGGTTTTCAAAAATACTGTGTGAGCGCTCTAACCGGTGAGACAGATCAATCGCTTTTCAGTCATGCTGTCAATGATGTGCTCAGTAAATCCTGGGACCTTTGGTACTACGCAACCATACCTCTCGGTCAGGGTAAAGATTCGTCCTATCAAAATCGCAACCACATAACGAAGAGTTTTACAATGATCGGTAACATGATGCAGGGCATTCCCGTGGAGCGGTCCCTGCCTGCAGAGCTCAACTTCTTTGTTCCTTACAACAAGGGAATACGAGCACTCAACAAGGGCCTGTTTGATCACGCCCTCAAACATTTTGTGAAAGCGTCCAGTCAGAGAAAAATACCGGTTCTGTTGAAGGCGGCCTGTCTGGTTAAAGCTCTCTATTGTCACTCTATGCTACCAAACAGGACGGGAAGCAGTATTTTAATTAGAAAGTATACCGAACTGAACTGGCCGGATGGCAGCCAAAGTGTACGGCATGCTCTCTCCGCGTGTGTTTTGGCATTGGGTATAGAAAACGACCGTCTCAAACAAATAACAGCAGGGAGATTGAAACACTGGCCAATGGCACAGGAAGCATGGCGTAAGCACGACTTCAATTCATGCCTTCTGCATGCAGAACGGGTTATCCAAAATCAATCTCGCTGGTTTGGTTATCGCGAATGGGGGAATGTTTACAAACTGTATGGGAACGCGCTTTTTCGCAATAACCATCCGCATATGGCGGCCAAGGCCTATCAAAAAGCGCGGATGTACTTCAGGAAATGTCATGATGAACATGACTTATGGTCGGTTTCATTCAATCTCGCCTCTACCGAGAAGCTGGCGGGTAATATGTCCAGAGCGAGGGAGCTGTTTACGGAGCTTTTACAGGTCTATCGGAGTAAAGAAGACACGATCAGCGAGGCTCAAGTCGTGTTCAACCTGATGGAGCTTGCGCTTCTCCAGGGTCGGGAAGAAGCGATTCACGACTTGTACCTTCACCATCAACGCCTGACGAGGCAGCTGGGTGATCCAGTAGAGAGAGCCCGTGGTTGTATTGTCTATTTATTCAAAAGCTTGAGACTTGGACGCAGAGCGGTTAAGAGTGCTTATGACGAATTAAACGAGCTGCTCTCTCGTGAAACAATGGACGAAGTGCTTGTTCATGAAGCCAATATTGCACTGCGAATAGCAGCTGTCCGCCTTAACATTCCCTGTGAAGCGAATCGCTCTGTAGGGAACTATACACAGTGGAGACATCAGTTTTTAGACTATTTGGTTGGTGAATCCTCCCTTTCCATTCATCAAATCTTCAAATCACATGAACGAGGCTTTTTCAAAGGATTGCAGGTTCAACTCCTTGTTGATGCCGTGATGAAAGGATACTTGTCTATTTCTTCGATCCCGCCATTTTTTATGGAAGAAATACGACGCTACAGTGCAAAAGCCAAGTCGCTTCATTACAGCATGATCTCCGCAAAAGCCAATTTCTCCACACATCAGGCCAACTCTGTCAGGCGGGTCCTTGATCTTTTTAAATGTTCGTTGACGGAAGAGATGAATGCTCAGTTCCTGGATAAAGCACTTGTGGAATTCAAACTTATTTGGAATTTCTGCCGATGGGGACTTCTGTTTGGCCAGAGAAAACTGCCCAAACTTTCAAATGAAAAGCTGCCTGAATACCTGGTAAAACAGATCAAGGAACTGACAAAAGACGAGGGTGACATGGAACCCTTTGTCAAGACCTGGTTCACGACCAAAGGCCGTGTTTGCGAGTATCTCTTTATGCCTATTGAGGGAGCTATTTTGTGGTTTGAGAAAATGGATGAACAGCGCTATAAACTTGTGGAGAGCCATCTTTTGCTTTTTAAAGAAACCTTTTCCCAGCTGTTTAACCAATGGAACCAAAATGAAAGCCCTAGACCAAGTCGGCCTGTTGTGGAAGAGATTGAGCCATGGCCCAGGGACTATATGGTTGGGAACTGTGGTGCCATGACGAAACTGAAAAGTCAAATTCTCAAATACGGCAAATCGGATCTCGCAGTTCATATCTCCGGTGAGAGTGGAACAGGCAAGGAACTTGCGGCGCGCATGCTTCACGATGTCTCTGAACGCAACAGCAGCCCCTTTCGAGCTGTTAACTGCTGTGATTTTACTGAGAACCTCATTCAATCCGAGCTTTTTGGACATGTAAAGGGAGCCTTTACGGGGGCTGAAAAAGACAGAATAGGCATTGTTGAGCACATAAACGGCGGAACACTGTTCCTGGATGAAATAGGAGACTTGACTCCATACGTTCAGTCCATGTTACTTCGTTTTATTCAAACCAAAACATTTTCTAGAGCGGGTGAGAACAAATTGAGAAAGGTCGATATCAGACTTGTGACGGCAACCAACAAGAGCCTGAAGAAGCTTGTGAAGGAAGGTGTATTCAGGCAGGACCTCTTCTTTAGAGTTGCGGAAAGTGAAATCGTCATGCCGCCGCTCAGGGAACGCGGGAGTGATATCAAACTTCTCGCGAATCACTTTCTCCAACAAAATACGACAGATAACGAAGTCAAGTTCACATCGTCCTTCTATGCCCAGCTTCAGACTCATTCCTGGCCTGGAAATGTACGTGAATTGGAAAGCTTCGTCAAAAGAACCCTGGCTTTTAATCCGGATAAAACGGTGATTGAGGCAGATGATATGCCGGACTTTATTCAGTTGAGTTCGGAGTCGGAAGAAAAAACCGCTTATCTGGAAACACTTGAAGAGTATGAGGCAAAAGTTAGAAAACAATTTCTCATTGAGCGTTTAGCGCGGTTTGATGGAAATCGTACCAAGGCCGCGGAGAGCATGGGTATATCCAGACAACAGCTCATTCGCCTGATTAAAAAGTTTTCTATTGAGATTTAACCATTTCGTGCTTGAATAAGTTGTACTGTGATGTTTTTTAGCCAAGGTGAACCGATGGAACTCTACCAAAAAGACCACATACAACTGTTTAGCCGTAAACCGCTCAGTTCTAACAACGCGGCAAAACTCATGGATCTTTTCTGCCAGCCGAATCAGAAACAAAGTGTGGGCTTAGCTGGAAGAGTTCAAATAAAAAAAACAAAACTGGATCATTTGGGTCCCGTCATTTTGAAACACTATTATCGCGGTGGTTTACTGCGCTTGATTAACAAGAAAAAATTTCTAAAAGGCAGAAGGTATCGGTCTCAAAGGGAATTTGAATGTCTGATTAAAGCCAGGAAAGAAGATATCCCTGTTCCGGAACCTTTGGCCTATATGGTAAAAGGCGGCATCTTGTACGAAACCGCGCTTGTCATGTTGGAAATACCAAACACGCGAACTCTAACCAAAGTGAACCCTCTAGAGAGTCAAAAAACTTCAATCATGCAATGTCTCAACACACATTTTGACAAAATGGTCAAGTGCGGAATCTATCATGTGGATTTTCATCCTGGCAATGTTCTGATCGATCAGGATCAAAAACTCTTCATAGTTGATTTTGACAAGGCCTCAGACTGGAACGGCCCAATGCTGAAGTTGCGAAACCGGATGAAGACAAGGTGGAACAGGGCAATTAACAAGTACTGTCTGGACAGTTGGCTGATACTGAGCTGATTTCCATGCTGAACAGGCATAGCACGCCTTTGCTGTAGGGTCAAACTTACGGTCTTTTCAGGGCTTTTGTATTTTTGCAAGAACATGTTGTCTTCAGATGGGCAAGAGTCATGCTATAATTAGCGTTTGGCCTGCTCCCAAAACCGTTTCAGGGATATGGGTGAAGCTGGTTAAAACATGTTGGAGTCAAGAGAGTTGATTGTCAGACTGTTGGGAGATGAGATGAAAGCTTTTTTTATTTGTCTATACATGCTTGCTTTGCCGGGTTTGAATGTAAAAGTACTTGCCGGATCAGCAAAAACAAGAGTGTTAACTGCCAGAGGTACCGTGTTCAATGATCTCGATAGAGATGGAGTCATGAACTCTGTTGAACCGGGTATTGAAGCGGTTCTCGTTTCCAACGGCCTTGATATAGTCCAAACGAAAAAAGACGGTTCCTATGAAATCGAACTGGGTCAGACAGGCACTTTATTTGTTATTAAACCCAGTGGCTACATGACTGCCATCGGAAAAAACAACCTGCCCCATTTTTATTACCTGCATAGCGAAAAAGGTGGAACTTCCAAGATATACAGTGGTTTGGATCCCACAGGGCCATTGCCGGAAAGGATTAACTTCCCGCTCTATCCCGAACCGATCAACGAAAAATTCACCGTTTTGCTATTTGGTGATCCCCAGACTAAAACACAAACTCATGTCGACTATCTATCAAGGGATTTGGTAGATGAGCTGGTTGGTGTCGAAGGCGTTGCCTTCGGTGTATCGCTGGGTGATATCGTCGATGATGATTTATCTCTTTTTGGTTCTGTCAATCAGGTTATAGCGCGAATTGGAGTGCCCTGGTACAATGTCATTGGCAATCACGATATGAATTACGATGTCCCCAATGATGAGCAGGCCAACCAGACTTTTGAGGCCAACTATGGTCCGTCAACCTATTCATTTAATTATGGTAAAGTCCATTTTATCATTCTGGATGATATCGTTTACAAAGGTTACAATCCCACACCGTCAGGATATGTGGGAGGGTTTACGCATAGGCAGTTGAAGTTTATCGAGAATGATCTGAAATACGTTTCAAAAGACACTTTAGTTGTGCTGATGATGCACATTCCGCTCTTTCTCGAGGACTGGTCCGATCAGTCTTTTAGGGTTGCTGATCGCCAGGCCCTGTTTGACCTTCTTGCGCCTTTTCCACACACTTTTTCCATTTCTGCACATACCCATATCCAGCGGCAGGTGTTCTTTGGCGAAGAGGATGGGTGGCATGGAAAAGAAAAGCACTACCATTTTAACTCGGGTACAGCCTGTGGAAGTTGGTGGTCGGGTGAACCGGATGAATTCGGCCTGCCCCACACTACCATGAGAGACGGAACGCCTAACGGTTACGCTTTTCTTCGCTTTGATGGAAACCAGTTTGTCATTGACTTCAAAGCTGCCAGACGGTCGGAGGATTTTCAAATGTCCGTTTATGCTCCGCGGGCGGTTCGCAGTGGAGAGTATCCCACCGGTCGCTTGTACGTCAATTTCTTTATGGGCAATGAGCGCACCGAAGTGATGTCGCGTATTGATTTTGAACGGGAATGGAAACCGATGAGGAAAACCAAGTGGATGGATCCCTACATGAATTTGCTGACTGCGCGTTACGATACTGCACAACACGCATTGCCGGGTCCTCGTCTTTCTCCGCCTTCTTATTGTTATCATCTTTGGATGCAAACCGTGCCCACGAATCTGCCTGTTGGTTTGCATTCCGTGGATATCAAAGTAATTGATATGTGGGGCAGGGAATTTAACTCTTCCACCTCTTTCAGGATGGAGTAGCTCTCCATTGAGAATATGTCGAAACAAACAGCGCGATCCACGGCCGAAAACATCGGTGAACTGCTATGTGATTCGGGTTTTGAGACGCGTTTTGCAGGGGGGTGTGTCAGGGATGAACTTTTGGGCTTAGTGCCCAGAGATTACGATCTGGCTACAACGGCATTACCGGAAACGGTAGCACGCATTTTAAAACCCATGGGTATGAAAGTGATTCCAACGGGTGTTTCTCATGGGACTGTAACCGTTGTTCATGAAGGTATTCCCACAGAAGTGACAACCTTAAGGCGGGATATTCGCTGTGATGGGCGCCGGGCTGTAGTGGCTTTTTCCACTTCCTTTGAAGAGGATGCTCATCGAAGGGACTTTACAATAAATGCCCTTTTCAAGAGTATGACTGGAAAAATCTATGATTATGTGAACGGCGTGAGAGACTTACAAAATAAAAATCTGCTGTTTGTGGGCCGAGCGAGCCGTCGAATTCAGGAAGACTCTTTGAGAATGATTCGATACTTTCGCTTTATCAGTCGCTATGGCTGGACTTTTCATCAACCATACCGCGACATTTTCATAAAAAACAGGAAGAGATTGACGATCCTGTCCAAAGAGAGGATTAAGAGCGAGTTTGATGAATTGCTGATGACAGACACGGGGAAAATGCTCTCTGTGATGGATTCCTTGCAACTGTTTCCATTTCTTTTTGATGGCATGTTACAAAAAGAAACGCTTGAACCGGATCTTTTCAGTGTGTTTCCTGCAGAACTTCAGCGTGTGACTTGGAAATGGTATGTGCTTTTTTCCTTAAAGTATCCAGAATCGAGTGATTATTCTGTTCATGGTCGAAAAGCTAAATTAACGAAAAAACAGAATCTTCTTATGTCTTCACTTCAGGAAATAATCTGTTCTCTGAAACAGAAAAAGACCGGAATGGTGCCGCTGCTTTCGGCGATTCATCGTAAACTGACCGAGCCGGAGGAAGTTCTTCATTTCCTGAGCTGGTATGGCCAACGCTTCCAGTATACTGTTCCTGACATCACTCGGAATCTGCTTTCATCGATGCGGGGAAAAACTATTCCACCTGTTGGAAAGTACTTAAAGACAGTTCAACCACCTGAAAAAAGAAAGCAAATTGCTTTTATTTTTAAAATTTCCTGGTATCTTGGTTTATGTCAACCTGGTGATGTGTCCAATTCTGATAAAATGATTCGGTTATTGCAGCAGCGAGGCTTCCAGATGGAGCGAGAGTTCAATGGCATCAAAATATAAGAAAATAAACATAAACGATCTGAAAGAGCACTTGGTTTCTTCCTTTTTCAAGGAGTGGAAAGACAAAGAGCAGTTAGTAGGTCTTGAACTGGAAGTCATTCCTTTCAGAACAGGTTCCACAGGTTTGCCGCATGTCGTACCGCTTTTTTCTTCTGGCAGAGCATGTACTTCATGGTGTGAGTCGGACCATGATTTGGGCTGGTCTGGTTTGCTGGAAATTCTTCGCTCTTTTGAAGGCCAATGCGATGGCATGCGCTTTGAACCAAGTGACGATAAAACGCCCCGTTTTGTTTTCAACTCAGGAGCCCAGCTGACATTTGAACCAGGTGGACAGCTGGAGTACAGCTCAGCAGCAGGAGCTGATATCCAGCAAGTTACCAGTCAATTATTTAGAACGCTTGACAGACTGGAGCAGCTCTTGAGCCCCCACGAGATCATCTTTCTCTATGGAGCGTTAAACCCCTGGTACCGTACGGAAGAAGTTGGGCTCCAAATAAAGAAGGATCGCTACCTTGTAATGGATCGCTACTTTGCGCGTCTTTCCCCTTATGGGCAGAAGATGATGAGGCTGACTGCCTCTTTTCAGGTTAATCTCGATGTAGGTGACAGGGAAACAGCTCAGCGAAGGTGGCTTGCAGCTAATTTATTGTCACCTGTTTTTCTTGCCGTATTCGGTAATTCACCCTTTCATCAGGCAAAGCCAACCGGTTATAAGAGTTACAGAGCTTTAATCTGGGAAAAACTCGATCCTTCAAGAACGGGCTTTCAAGATGGTTTGATTAAAGAAGAATATGAAAAATGCCCTGGGAAACAGTATCTTGATTTTGCTCTGAGTGCTTACTGTATGCTTCCAGGTGAACTTGGGAGACGGGAGCCTTTAATGCGTTTCAGTGAATGGATGGAACACGGTTTCAATGGCATGTATCCCGATCTATCTGACTGGGAAGACCATTTAACAACCCTGTTTCCCGAAGTTCGCCCAAGAGGGTTTTTAGAAATGAGGTACATGGATACCTTGCCCAAGGCCTTTTACTCTGTTCCTGGAACTTTACTCAGAAGGTTAATGTACGAAGATTCACTTCTTGACAAAGTTGTCAGTGAATTGGGTCCCCTTCGTCCTCATCTCAGAGAATTGGTTATGCAATCAGCGCAAAGCGGTTTGGAAGTGGATGTTCTCCGTGAAAAGGCCATCGTGTTTTTTGAGGAACTTTTCAGTTTACCTCCCAACCAGGATGAAAACTTACTGGAAATTGCCCGCTTGTTCTATGAGAAATACACCCGTCGTGGATTAAGCCCTGCTGACGAACTTCTTCACTTGAATGATGGCCATTGTCCCAGCTTACAACAGTTCAAACAATTGGCCAGATACCGCTTACAGCTGGTTGAAGAACCTCTTGACAAACTGCTCGCATCTACCACTCCCATTGACAGTGAAGCAGATTGAGGACTTCGTACCTCTTTTCTGCCTCACTTTCCGGAAAAAAATACGGTTCATTAATAAACGGAGGAAATCAAATCGGAGCATTTTTTATGCAGGTCAATCGAGTTGATGGGAGTGCCCCGTTTTGCACCTCTTTGGGTTGTTCCACTCGTACAATTACTGTGTTGACTTAATGCTTGTTCGATTTATTTTACTGTCCATATTCTGGTGTTGAGATCCATTTCTTGAATAATATCTGAGACAAGAGCCAATAGGCTTTTCATCTGGTCTAAATCCCGCTGTTTCATGCCGGAAGAAAAAATTCTGGGTTCAAACAAGTTCTGTAGCATGCTGACGGCAAAGTACATTCTCGTGCCAATGAAGCTTAAAAAAACTTTGTGACCCCATTTTTTCCTGAACGCAACCAGGTTTTCCATGATCTTAGGAGTTAAGATGTAGCGTGCCTCAATCTGATTGTCGCTGTAGACGACAAAGTGCTTTTCAAATTCCTGATCTTCAAGTTTGACCAGTTTTCCATGTTGGTGGTTCCATGATTGCAGCTTTTGTCCGAATTTTCCCAATAAACTTTGCATGGTGTCGGGAAAAACAAAGGTCTTGCCCTTAATGGCCTTATTAAAATCAGCAAACAGGAAGAGCCCCTTAAAGATGGTGTGATACTGGGTTCTTTTCGAGCCGTTGCTGTTGGTTTGAGTTTTGTACTGTGTGTGCAATTCAGAAAAGGCAAATCTGGTCTTACCCTCAATCCCTATAATGTAGTCGTCTCCGTTGTAGCGGCTGTAGGAATGCTTGAATAGTTCACTATTGGCATAAACCTCTTCCGGTATATAGCTATCAGGTGAATAAGTCCATTCAGGATTGTGATGGAGAATGATCTCTCTGACAACTTGCTCTTTGAATTGGGTTTTGTATTTTTTTACAGCAGAATAAGCCCAGGTGAAAAAGATCGAAAGGGCGCCGAGATAGAGGATTAGCATGCCAAGTAAAATCCAGAAAGATATATGGGTTCTTGTATTAATAAGAATTGCAATCGAAAAGGGCACGATCACGCCGAGCAATGAAAGTGAAATTAAAAGGCGGTTTCGGGCCTTTTTACGCAACACTTCTAAACCCTTTGTTTTTTCAAGCAACATTTGGTTGGTCAGTTTGGCTTCCTCCATGAAACGCCTCCTTTTTTATACCTATGATGTTGATGAATATACTATAGCATTTTTATCGCTAGTTAATAATCCTGATTCTTAGTTACCTTAAGGACAGCGCACTTCGGGCGAATGATCTCCTTTGTGTTTAACGTTTACAACGTCAAAAAAAAAGAGTGCAACCGTGATTGCACTCTTTTTTATAAAGCTGATTTATTTAATCAATTACTGGCGTTTTCTTATGGTTATCAATGCGACACCTATCGCCAGGAAGAGACCGATGAAACCGATCAGACCCCATTCTCCTAAAGTAGGAACACCGCCTGATGCTGTATCTCCATCAATAGTGAGTCTGTAGTCACCGCCTGTTTCACCTGGCACTGTAGTGTGAACGACTACAACAAGATTTTCACCTTCTGGTACATTGACTGATAGGGAAGTTACTGTTGTGGGCGGCTCACCCGCGCTGAACCCAGGGTCACCTAAATAGTTTGCACAAATGTCATTGGGATTAAAAGCCGTTGAATAAGCATTGACTTGATAATTTGCTCCAGTTTGTTCCAAAACTTCTAATTGGATCGTAACACATCCCGAGGCCTGAACAGTATAGGCATCATAAGCTCTTCCGGGATCCGTATCCCAGACGTCACACACTTTTGGAACAGCACAAGTGCTGGGTACTCCATTGCGGTTGAGTCTGCCAACTTGTTCACCTGTCTCAAAGGGTATTGAAGGACTGCCACTGCCGAGGGTGCCTTCAATCACCAGGGCGGCTCTTCCAATTTGCGGACCTGGAGTAATTGCGGCTTCGTTGTCTGTGCGATCAGAATTGGCAAAAACCAATCCAGTTACAACAACACTTATTATAAGTACCATCATTTTTCTAGTATGAATCATTTTTTTTCTCCTGTTGTAAGGACAATATAGTAACTGATCACCAAAATTTATTAACATAACTATCTATTTTTTTACCAATAATGGCCACAAGTCCTTACTGCTGCATCCTACTACATAAGAAAGCAAAATGTCCACTAAAAGTGATCCTAAATGGATATTGGATTCTCTTTTCAACTGTTAATATGATTTCATTTAAATCTAAGAATGCAATTACCCGAAACATTGGGACAAAGTCGGGTAACGCCTTTCCAATAGACCCGGAATACCAATAGAAATACGGTTCCTGTGGCTGGTATTCCTTCAGACGTAAACTGTTGCGTCGTATACTGAACCAAGGATAAGTTGAATAATTTGAATTTAGTTGAGCACTCCAGCAAATCTGCTTGCCCTGTCAGTGAATCGACGAATTGAGTGTAAATGTGCCTGGGTCGATACCCATAGACTGAAAACAGGCTTCCCAGACGCAGTCCCATGGAGTTTGAAAGATAAGTTTCTCATCGATTTCTAAAGTGAGCCACCATCCTTCGGCAATTTCAGTTTCAAGTTGATTGGCACCCCAGCCGGAAGATCCGAGTAACACTCTCATAAACTCCGGAGGATTTTCGGTTAGCGCAGCCAGGTGTTGGGTTGTTCCCGACAGGTATAATCCATCGCTAATGCGAAAAGGAGGAGGATTCAAACTGCCGCGGTATTTGCTGTGAAGGATCCAGCCCTGTTGTTTCAGGACAGGGCCGCCAGACCATGCAATTGCATCGGTATCGTCTGTGTTTGAGATCTTCAATTCGTTCAAAATATCGGTCAGTTTGAGGTCCAGTGGTTGATTGATGACAAACCCAACCGAGCCTTCTTTTTTGTGTTCCGCCAGCAAGACAACTGTTTTACTGAAATTGGGGTCCAGCAGTTGCGGGATGGCCAGCAGCAGGCAGGGTGCCATGCTTCCGTGATCGTTGTGCTGGTTGGTCATGTGCTCTCCTGCTTTAAAGCTGTCGATTCGGGTCTGTAAAGGGATGGTTCGTCAATCTTTGGATAGCTGTTTTGATATGCGACTGTTCCAGACAGAGTGAGGCTCTGGCGTAACGCTTTCCGTTGCTCCCAAACATGCTTCCCGGAGAAAGGAACAGGTGTCTTTGCGTGAGGAGTTGATCCAGGAATAAGTCAACATCGGAGATACGCGACGGAGCTTCTGCCCATACGTAAAGTCCAGTTTGACCCTCTGGAATCCTGAAATGCAACAATTTGAAAATCTCTTCAACCAGAGCACGGCGTTTTTCGAGAATGACATTTTGCTCCTCCCGCCATGTGGAGCTCACTTCCAGAGCGGTGATAGCCGCTTTTTGAATGGGTAGGAACTGTCCCGAATGGAGGTGACTGAACAAGTGAAAAAGAGGTTCTATGTGTGAAGAGCTGCCGCATATCATTCCCAGTCTCCAGCCAGCCATGTGATACGTCTTGCTGAAGGAGTTTAATTCAAGGCAGTGCTGCAGTGCGCCTTCAATTTGCAGTGGACTGACAGGTTCCCGGGACGTCAAAAGTCCGTAGGGGTTGTCGTGGCAAATCAATATATCGTGTTTCTTCGCAAATTGAACGGCTTCCTCAAAAAGTTCAGTGCATCCTGAGGCACCTGTTGGCATGTGGGGATAATTCATCCAGAGAAGTTTGACTCGATCCAGATCCATTTGTTCGAGTTTGGCAAAATCCGGGTACCAGTTTGACTGTTCCTGCAAACTATACGGGATGGGAATGCCGCTTGCCAGAAGGGTGGAAGCTTCGTAGTTCAAATAGCCGGGATTGGGGATCAGCACTTGATCGCCTGGCTCGATGTAACACAGGGAGATGAGATACACCGACTGCTTGGAGCCAATGACCGGGAGGATGTGTTTTTCCGGGTTCAATTCCACATGGTAGTGCTTGTGGTACCAACGCGCTACGGCTTCCCTGAACTCCAGTATCCCTCGTGATTTTTGGTACCTGTGACAATCAGGGTCGTCGATGTGATGTTTCAGCGATTGAATAACAGCTCTGGGCGGTTTCAAGTCTGGACTGCCGATACCCAGATCGATAACGTGACCGCCAGAGCGTTCGATTTCTCTGCATTTCCTCAGCTTGGCTGCAAAGGGATATTCCCGCATATGGGCAATTCGAGTTGACAGCATCTTTTTCTACCTCAACGGACCGAATCTATTCTAGCATGACTTCGGGTGAGAAAAAATGCTCATGAGAAGGGTGCTCAGATCGAAACCGAAAAAAACTTTTGCTTCACAGTCAAGTTAAACTGCGGTTTTCGGTCTAAAAGTAGCCAAACCAGCTTTCTTCGATGTTCTCTTGCAGTATCAAGTGCGATAGAATAGCTTCACCAAAAGTTTGGAGTGGAATCATGAAGAAATGGATCGTTATTTTATTCATTACAGCATGTCTGTTACCTGGCGCTTACGCCAAAAAAGCGAAAAAGAAGGCGGAAGAGGAAAATGAAGTTATGACTTCTGCCACCTTTTCGGGCTTGAAATGCCGGTCAATAGGGCCAGCCCTGACCTCCGGCAGGATTGCTGACTTTGCAATGCATCCGGAAAATCGATTCCACTTTTATGTGGCGGTGTGCTCTGGTGGTGTGTGGGAAACAAAAAATGCAGGAACAACCTGGACGCCCCTGTTTGATAAAGAGGGATCTTACTCCATTGGCTGCATCGCCATTGATCGCAACAACCCCAATATACTTTGGGTTGGAACCGGTGAAAACAACTCCCAGCGCAGTGTTGCTTATGGTGACGGTCTTTACAAGTCGGAAGACGGGGGAAAGTCCTGGAAACACCTTGGGCTTAAAGAGTCTGAGCATATTGGGAAAATACTCATTCACCCCGGCGATTCCAACATTGTCTATGTGGCAGTACAGGGCCCTCTTTGGAATGCCGGCGGTGATCGAGGGCTTTACAAAACAACTGATGGGGGTCAGACCTTTGAAAAGGTTCTCGATATCAGCCCTCATACCGGTGTTACCGACCTGGTCATGGACCCACGAGATCCCGATACCCTTTACGCAGCATCCTATCAGCGCAGGAGGCATGTGTGGACTCTGATTAACGGCGGCCCTGAATCGACTATCCATAAAACAACAGATGGCGGTAAAACATGGAAGAAAGTCAATCAAGGTCTTCCGGCCGGCGACATAGGGCGAATCGGGCTGGCTATGGCGCCTTCAGATCCTGAAAAAATCTACGCGATCGTGGAAGCGGAAGCAGGAAAAGGCGGCTTTTACCTTTCTACCAATGCTGGCGCGTCATGGACCAGACAGAACAAATACGTTGCAAGCAGTCCCCAGTACTATCAGGAGATCGTTGTGGATCCCAAGGATTCGGACACCATCTATTCTCTGGATACGTATCTTCATCGCTCCATTGACGGTGGTAAGACCTTTCAAACACTCAATAAAAACTCGAAACATGTCGATAACCACGCCCTCTGGATCGATCCCGATAACACCCAGTATTTACTGATAGGCTGTGACGGCGGAATTTACGAGAGCTTTGACAAAGGGGTGAACTGGAAGTTCATGGCCAACCTGCCTGTTACACAGTTTTACCGAATAACAGCCGATAACAGCTTCCCGTTTTACTTTGTCTACGGGGGTACCCAGGACAACTTCTCGCTGGGAGCTCCTTCACAGACCACTTCGGTTTGCGGTATTACCAATGCAGACTGGTTTGTGACTCTGGGAGGCGATGGTTATAAATCGCAAATCGATCCCAAAGACCCCAATACCATTTACGCTCAATACCAGTACGGTGGATTGGCCCGCTATGACAAGAAGAGCGGCGAGCGGGTCTACATTCAACCTCAACCATCGCTGGACGACAAGCCCCTCAAATGGAACTGGAACTCACCGCTTATCATCAGCCCTCACAATCATACAAGGCTGTATTATGGGTCAAATGTGCTCTTTCGCAGTGATGATCGCGGGAATTCCTGGCAGAAGGTAAGTCCCGATCTCACGCGGCAGGTTGACCGCAATCAGCTGAAGGTCATGGACCGGGTTTGGCCCATCGACGCGGTTGCCAAAAATAAATCCACATCTTTTTATGGCAGCCTCGTTTCTTTAACCGAGTCCGCGTTGGTGGAAGGTCTTATTTACGGCGGAACAGACGATGGCCTCATACAGGTAACCTCCGATGGAGGTCAAAACTGGGTGCGCTATGACAACTTCCCCAACGTGCCACAGTGGACGTATGTCAGTGCGCTAGTCGCTTCACGTCACAGCGAAAACAGAGTCTATGCCGCCTTCGACAACCACAAAAAGGGCGACTACAAGCCCTATATTCTGGTCAGTGAAGATCGCGGCAAGTCCTGGCAGCACATAGAAGGTAATTTACCTCAGAAGGGAACCGTCTACTGTCTGGCCGAAGACCATCTCATGCCGGAGCTCTTGTTCGCGGGAACCGAGTTTGGCGTTTTCTTCACTTCTGATCGAGGTAAGACATGGGTTCAATTGAAAGCCGGTATGCCAACCATTGCCGTTCGGGACTTGAGCATCCAGGAGCGAGAAAATGATCTTGTTATCGCTACTTTCGGAAGGGGTATTTACATTCTCGATAATTATCAACCGCTGCGTGAACTGACGGAAGCGGTACTGAACGCAGACCATTATTTCGCCGCAGTCAAAGATTGCTGGCAGTACATCGTTACAAACCCGCTTGGTTATGCTGAAAAAGGTCAACAGGGGGATGCCTTTTTCAATGCCAAGAATCCAGAGTATGGAGCCGTGCTGACGTACTACCTGAAAGACAGCTACGAGACAAGTAAGCAGAAAAGAAAGAAGCGGGAAAAAGAGCTTGTTAAAGAGGGGAAGAATCCCGGTTATCCTTCCTGGGAAGAGCTGGAAAAAGAAAAGCTCGAAAAAGGCAGACAGGTGTACTTTGAGATCAGCAACGCCGAAGGTGAGAAAATATGCCGTATAAAAGGACCTGGATCCAAAGGCGTACATCGCGTGGCGTGGAACTTGAGATATCCAGGAAACAATCCCGCCATAGATTCCGGAAAGAAGAAAAGCCCCCATGGAAACCAGAATATCGGGTTCCTCTGTATCCCAGGCACCTACTCGGCATCGATGTTTATTCAGGAAGGTGATGAAGTTAAACAAGTAGGCTCTAAACAGGAGTTTAAAGTGCTGCCACTGGGAAAGACAACCTTCCCGGCAAAAGATCAGCAAGCGCTGCTCAGTTTTAGAAAAGCGTCATCTCAACTGCAGAGTTCCGTTCGAGGTGTTCGAAAGACACTAAAAGAATTGAAAGACGATTTTAAGCTAATGGAAAAGGTCGTGTTCCAGTATCCCAATCTTCCGGCAAACTTAAAGGAAGACCTTAAAAGCATTAAGGGAACACTCAGAGATATGGAAAAGGTTCTTTACGGCAATAGGCTGGTTCAAAAACACAGCGAGGCGACCTTGCCCGGTTTGATGCAGCGCGTCAATTGGATGGCGTATTCCAACCAAGGCTCTCTCTCTGCGCCTACCCAAACTCAGACAGAGACGTTTAAAATCATTCAAGGTCAATTCAACGAACTGGTGAAAAATCTCACACAACTCAAGCAAGAGCTTCAGCAGTTCAATCAGGCGCTGGACCGCGCAAACGTTCCGTGGACTCCTGGCAGAACGCCTGTTTGGCCTGAATAAACTGAATAGAAAGAAGTTGGTGCAAAGTGACTGCGTATTTGATAACTACCCTATCCATTGCCATTGGGCTTTTAGTGCTTTTCCTCATTCTGAAGACGGTTATGAAAGCCGTGGGGGATTCAATGGGCAGTATGATTGCAGTTGAGTTTCCTGAGGGCGAGGTTCTCATGCAGGAACCGAAGTCCACTTTTATGGGTCAAAAATCAAAAGAACTTGCACAAGCAAGCGAGGATGGCGGTTTGGTCTTAACCCGGGATGGTCTTCATTTTGTACCTTCCTCTTCAGGTATGAGTCTAACCATTCCCGTGGATCGAATCCTCAATCTCTCAACTCCGCGACGTTTTCTCGGTAAATCAAAGACCTTTGAGCTGCTTCAGGTTGATTTCAAATCTGAAGATGGGGTTGACGATTCGGCCGCCTTTACCGTCAGCAACCCCAAATCCTGGCTTCAAGCCATTCAAAGTGTCATGGGATGAGAGAAATAGGTGTGTTTTGAATAAAGCCGTTCTCTATATTTTGCTCTTTATGTCGTTTCAAGTTACTTTTGGAAATGACAAGCCTGAGCAGACCTATAATGTGCTCAAAACCAAAACATACAGAAAGATTCAGGCCGAAAAATTCACACTGTTTTTTTCAGGTGTTTCTGTTCACGAAGCCAGATTATTGGTAGAAGAAGGCTCGTCATTTCTTCACAACCTGGAGCGAGATTGGGCCTTCACACTGGTTAATCCGAAAATAACCATATCGTTGAATAAGCAAAATAAAGGCGAACCTATTGAATCTGGTTATGATGGAAAATCAAAGAGCGGGTTTTTGAGAATCCCACGTTTTGATGAGAATGCTCAACACCATTTCAAGCGAACACTCATGACATGTCTGCTCAGTCAAAACAAGACACCACTGCCTTCCTTCCTTCAAGATGGATTGTGCAGCTATTTTTCGGGAGATACCATCCCCGATATTGGATTATTGGCAACCTATGGTCTGATACGCCATCCGGCAGTAAATACATTTTTATTGGAGAAAAATGCAAAGGGACGTGATCAGATATCCTATCAGGTGTTTAGTTACTTGTTTGTTGAGAAAATGTGGGAAGATAAAAGGGAAAGCTCCATTCAGTTTCTCCAGGCCTATCTGAAGGGACACAACCTTGATAACGCCTTGAGTCAATCGGGGTTGGGTTCCATTCAAATTCTACTGAAAAACTTTTCGTTTTGGGCTAGGGCTACTTATAAAATATCGAGAATTCCTGCTTATCCAGGCTTTTGGAAACTCTTCATAACAATTGTGTTATTTCTGGTTTTCGTCTATCATATCTGGGTCTCCTGGCTTCGTTCAGGGCTGATATACGAGGTGCTTGAGCCGGAAACAGCAGTGCCGCAAAATCTTTTTGTGGGTCCGGTTTTTAATGAACCTCAAACAGGGGAAACAGCGAATAGGGTCAAAGAGAAACAAAAGACGATCCATGCTCATACAATCAGTTTGGATGATGAATTGATATCCAAAGAGGGAAATGAAGCAACCCGAAAAGATCCGGAGTCCAGCGATTTAAAAAACGCTGAAAAGATCATCGAACGGGATCTCGATGCCTTTTTCGATAGGAATGTAACCAAAAAACAGAACAAGAAACACAGCGAAAATGTATTTAAAGAGCTCGATGAAAGGTTGGATCGCCTGTTTAAAGAGTGAGCTTTCAAATCTGGGATAAAATCAGCTGATTTATGTTAAAATCACCCATTGGAATTGAAGATATGAGTACAATCATTTATTGACGTGGTATTCATGGGTTCCAAAACTGCGATTATCGAGGATTTTTTGAACTATTATCGCCTTCGGGATATAGAAACTCCGCCATTCGCGTATGTTATCAACCGTGAAGAAGTAATTGAGTCATGTGAATTGTGCTACATGCCTTTCATTGAACTCAAAGTACCTTTAAAAGTCGAGATATTCACAACGGATGTCGAAAACTGGAAGTCCCAAATTCCAGGGAAACCCATTATGGCGGAATCCTGGGTTATTGGAGATCGCTTTTTCAAAGAAAAGCTAGAGAAACTGCTTCCGGGCGCTTTTTATATCAAACAAGTTGAAATAAGTTCTTTTCTCAGGAAAACACCCCAAGCTATGCGGAAAAGACAATCAGAAAAGAGCTCACAGCATCAGCCGGGAGCCTTTTATTCGTTTCACCCACGGGAAAAAATCTTTTTAGATCGAGGACTGAAAAAAATGTACCCGCCCATTGATTGTCCTGTCTGTAAAAGAGCCATCCCCGATATTCCTTTTGATGCCGCTATCATTCCCGATATTCCGCCATCGAGACCCCAGGCAGGCTGCCTGGCTGATTTGCCTTTCGAGGGTTACGACTACCTGTTTCACGAGTGTGTTGTCCCCGTTCTGCAAAAGGCCTTCCCAAAAATGTTGTTCGAAGAGTTGAGCCCGGAGCCTTTTTTGTTTTGAAGGTCACCCTCTTTTGAGTGGGATTGGCGCTGTAAATACCACATATTGTGGTTAAAAACACGGAGAGACTACAGTATGTTGTGTTTGAAATGCTGCCGATTCATTGTCTGGAATTGATTGCATTTTGTACTGGAAAAAATACATTTGTTGACAAAATCTGTTTATAGACGCTATTGTTTTTTATGAGAAAGATGAAACCGCGATGAGGTGTGGAAGCTGTGAACACTGACGTATTTGACACAATGCCAAGAGAGGAATTGATACTTACTCCCAAGCAATATTTAAAATTTTTACGTGAATCAAAAGACGAAATTGTGTCTACAAAGATAATCCCGCCCGTTCTTGGGCGTCCCGGATTTGGGAAAATTAAAGTCAAAACAAAACGAATCCGATTCAAAATGAAACTATGACTGAAAAAGAAAAGAGCTTACTGAATCAACATTCAGAAAATAGACAGATATCAGAACGTCAATTAGAGGTTCTTCACAGAGCCTTTGATGTGCAGTTATCTGAAAATGCAATCAATGATAAAGAAGTTGAATTAAAGAAAGATCAACTAGAGGTGTATGCTCGCGAAGTAGACCATAGTGCTGAATACTCCAAATTAGCGCTTCAAGCTGCTATTGATAACAACAGAGAAGAAAGAGAGCAAAAAATTCGTCTTTCTCGCATATATCTAGTGTGCGGTTTAATTGGTTTTGGGTTGTTTGCACTATTTATACTCAGCTTGTTATATATTGGAAACGAAGGATTTGCCAAGTTTATTACAGAAAAAATTGGGTACGTAGTAATTGCCGTTGTAAGTTATCTTGTTGGTAAAAAGGCAAGGAAAAAGCCAGAACATGACGAGCAAGAAGACTGAAAGCATAAAGGGCAGCATCAAGCTTGTATTTCTAATAATCGCTTGATAAAAAACCTTTGAAGCGACTGAGAAACACCCTGGCCGCCCATTCATTAGAGCAAAATGTATTGAGCACCCATACAAGCTCTGAAAATCCGTGCTGTAACGCTGTGTAAAATCAATAACTTGTTGGTGGCGGCGCAGGGAGTTGAACCCCGGACACTACGGATATGAGCCGTATGCTCTAACCACCTGAGCTACGCCGCCACAGGAAGCGCCATCATACAACAATCTCATTCTTGCAGGCAACTTTTTTATGGAGATTTTTGTGATTAAACTGAAATATGGTGCTTTACCCATCCTGCAGAGACATCTGCCCGGTGATTGTCCGGGAACAGAGTAATCAAGACTTGCTTGGGGTGCTAGTTGCTTTTGAGCAGGTAAGTTAATCGCCAGTTTGTCGTGGTTGAATCCGAAAAAGGTACAATTTGGGCTTTGAGCGGAACGTGAGTGCTTTGACTTTGCTTGTCTGTGGACTTGATTTCTCAGGGTGGTTGTTTAAGCAAAAAAAAACACGCCCGAAGGCGTGTTGAACTCGAATATATGTGAAAACCATTTGTTTAGAAGGGAATATCCTCATCGGCGAATTGGTCGCCCTCGGGAATATCGTAGTTCTGGGGTTGCTTCTCTCCGTACGATTGAGCGGGAGCCCCGTAACTTTGCGATGAACTTTCATGAGTTGAGCCAGAAGCAGGTCCAAATCCACCGCCAGAGTTGTCATCTTTTCCACCCAGGAAAAGGAAACGATTGGCGATGATATCAGTCGTGTAGCGCTTGATACCCTGTCGGTCTTCATAGCTGCCATACTCGATGCGACCTTCGATGTAGACTTGTCTTCCTTTGCGAAGATAGCGGTTCGCAGTTTCAGCCTGTTTGCCAAATATGGTTATTTGATGCCAAGCTGTTTTTTCTTGACGATCACCATTGGGTCCGGTGTACTGCTCGGATGTTGCCAATGAAAATTTCACCAGCGCAGTGTTGTTTTGTGTGTATCTCAACTCGGGATCTTTTCCAAGGCGTCCGATAAGTTGAACTTTATTGAGTCCGGCCATAATGCCTCCTTATATATTCGAGTTTTACGGTGAAAAACCGCAGGACCATCATAGCAAGAGTCTGTAGATTTTTCATCTATTATCGATAGACATTGAAATAATCAGTTTCAATTTTATTTTTCGCCAATAGGTTGTGTTATTTGACCGGTTTTATTTCAGTTTTAAAATAAACCTTAGACCTCCATGGAGGTTGTATTGTCACCATGAGTGTTTGCCACTTTAAACAGGTTGTCGTTTTCTACGTAGAAAACAAACTCATCAAAACGAATTTCATGGAGGGGTATGTCATAGGACGTTGCCTGATGAAGTAAGGGTATGTTTGTGAGATTTCTACCGACGATGGCATGGTTTCCAGAGTTGCTGACACACGATTGTCCTATATGATCTTTATCAACTCCACACAGAATGCATAGGCCTTCCTGTATGAGATGACATTTATAGGTGATGAAGCAGCTGCCAGGCGGGAGCTCTCTCTCGGTTGCGCCAATGACTTCAAAAATGTCAAGCAGCGACAGATCTTTATCCAGGATGAGAACGGTTTCTCTTAAATGATCAAAATGCATTTTCATAGGTGGTTCCGGTTTTAAGCTGGGGCCATTGTGAGATTGTAAAAAAATGCCCGTAACATATAAACATAATTGTTTTACTTGATTTTGTCGATAAGTGTTTTGTGGTGCTTGAGCTTGTTTTGACATATCGTCAAGTGTAAAACAGTGCGGATAACTTCTTTGGGCTATATCAAAACGGTTCATTATGATAAAATTAAGCGATTTCAGCATGGCAGTTGAAGGGGAACTAAACTGTCAATAAAGATTTTGGAAACTTTATTCATTTTTTGGTTGCAAACCCCAAATTGCTATGCTAGATTACGATCCCTGTTGCGTCAGTGTACGTGGCAGACAATTCAGTGGGGGAATTCCAGAGCGGTCAAATGGGGCAGACTGTAAATCTGTTGGCGAGCGTCTTCGGTGGTTCGAATCCGCCTTCCCCCACCAAGAGCGGGAGTAGCTCAGCTGGCTAGAGCATTAGCCTTCCAAGCTAAGGGTCGCGGGTTCGAATCCCGTTTCCCGCTCCAGTTTTTTTTGCCCTTATAGCTCAGCAGGTAGAGCGCATCCTTGGTAAGGATGAGGTCACCAGTTCAAGTCTGGTTAAGGGCTCCAGCTTTCCCTTTGAGTTTGAAACAAAAAAACAAATAAGAACATTATTTTTTAGGAGAACGGCAAAATGGCAAAAGAAAAATTTGACCGAAGCAAGCCGCACGTGAATATCGGTACAATCGGGCATGTTGACCATGGTAAAACTACATTGACGGCAGCTATTACAAAAACACTTGCAGAAGCAGGTAGCACCGAATTCACATCGTATGATCAAATTGATAATGCGCCCGAAGAAAGGGAACGCGGTATTACAATCAACACAGCACATGTTGAATACGAAACAGAAACCAGGCACTATGCACACGTTGACTGTCCCGGGCACGCTGACTATGTCAAGAACATGATTACGGGTGCGGCGCAGATGGATGGAGCCATTTTGGTTGTTTCCGCGGCCGATGGTCCCATGCCTCAGACTCGCGAGCACATCCTGCTTGCTCGTCAGGTGCAGGTTCCTTATATCGTTGTTTACATGAACAAAACAGACCAGGTTGACGATGAAGAGCTTCTGGAACTCGTTGAAATGGAGATCAGAGAACTCCTTTCTGACTACGAATTCCCCGGCGACGACATTCCCATCGTGATGGGTTCTGCGCTGAAAGCCCTGGAAGACTCGCCCAAAGACATCGAGTCCATTAAAGAGCTTATGAAAGCTGTAGACGAGTACATTCCAACTCCCGAACGCGCACTGGACAAGCCATTCCTGATGCCTATCGAAGACGTTTTCTCAATTTCCGGTCGTGGTACAGTTGTAACAGGCCGTATTGAAAGCGGCGTTATCAAGGTTTCTGAAGAAATCGAAATCGTCGGTATCCGTGAAACCATGAAGCGTGTATGTACCGGTGTTGAAATGTTCCGTAAGCTTCTCGATCAAGGTGAAGCAGGTGACAACGTGGGTCTGCTGCTTCGCGGTACAGACAAGAACGAAGTTGAGCGTGGACAGGTTTGCTCCAAGCCCGGTTCCATTACACCTCACACCAAGTTTGAAGGTCAGGTTTACATCTTGACTAAAGACGAGGGTGGAAGACACACGCCTTTCTTCAACGGCTATCGTCCTCAGTTCTATTTCAGAACCACAGACGTTACTGGCGTGGCAACACTGCCTGAAGGCATCGAAATGGTAATGCCAGGTGATCACGTGACACTGTCTGTCGATCTGATTACCCCCATTGCAATGGATGCAGGTCTGAAATTTGCCATTCGTGAAGGTGGACGTACCATCGGCGCGGGTAACGTATCATCAATTATTGAGTAATTTTTTTTGAAATCCGCACATTCTTGATGGGTGTGCGGGTTTCTTTATCTTCTGGTATAGGGGTATAGCTCAGTTGGTAGAGCGACGGTCTCCAAAACCGTAGGTCGTGGGTTCGAGCCCTACTACCCCTGCCACCTTCATTGAGGTGAGTTTTGGCTAATTATATTGAACAGTATAAAGCAGCAAGGAAAGAACTGAAGAAAGTACGCTGGCCAGACGCCCCAACGGTTAAAGAGACAAGTGCTCTTGTCGGTGTGGCAACGGTTATTTTTGCGGCGTATCTTTACGTGGTAGATATGGCGTTTATTCAGTTTTTCAGAACTTTTTTATTTAAGTAAGGTTTTGGCAGGGCGCTGGAGTCGGTTATATGTCAGAAAATGAAATGAAGTGGTACATCGTTCACACTTATTCAGGGTATGAGAACAAAGTAAAAGAAAACCTTGAACAGCGTTTTGAAGCGCTTGGCAAGGGCGAGCTCTTGCAAGAAGTGCTTATACCAACCGAAAGTGTGATGGAAATGAAAGGCGGTAAGAAAGTCGTTACCACCAAGAAATTGTTCCCCGGTTATATTTATCTTCATATGAATCTGACTGATGAAGGGTGGCATATCGTTAAAAACACCCCGCGCGTTACGGGGTTTGTCGGTGGTAGAAATCCCGCTCCACTGACAGCTGCTGAGATTGACTCCATTTTGACTCAGGTCCACAATGCGCAGGAAAAACCAAAACCAAAATACTCGTTTGATGTTAACGAGAAAATCAAGATCACCGAAGGTCCATTTGCTAACTTTATTGGATCTGTGGATGAAGTGAATCAGGAAAAGGGAACTTTAAAGGTCATGGTTACTATTTTTGGAAGGTCAACTCCGGTTGAACTCAGCTTCCATGAAGTCGAGAAAATTTAATTCATTTCCAGATGTAACAAGGCTCCCCCAAGAGGAAAAAAATGGCAAAGAAAATTCAAGGTTATATAAAGCTACAGCTCCCGGGCGGACAGGCAACTCCTGCTCCTCCCGTTGGACCGGCATTGGGTCAGTATGGTGTCAACATCATGGAGTTTGTTAAAGCGTTCAATGCTAAAACGGCTCAAAACCCGGGGCTGATTGTACCCATCGTGATGACTGTCTATGCAGACCGCTCTTTTACTTTTGAAGTGAAGACGCCGCCCGCAGCTGTACTCATCAAGAAAGAGCTGGGATTGGAAAGCGGATCAGGTGAACCCAATAAAACGAAAGTTGGGAAGCTTACTAAAGATCAGGTTCGTAAAATCGCTGAAATGAAGATGCCCGACCTCAACGCTTCGGATATTGAATCTGCCATGCGCATGATTGAAGGGTCCGCGCGCTCTATGGGCGTTGAAACTTAAACCCAAGTTAGAGCTGCTGCAGGCGTAACCACTCCGCACTCGCAGTACAACAGATGAGTGGAAGAGTTTATCAGGAGGTATTATGCCCAGAAGGGGAAAGAAATATCGCCAAGCTGCCTCCAAAATTGAGACTCGAATTCATTCAGTGGAAGAAGCGATTGATTTGATTAAATCTTTTGATTTAGCCAAATACGATGAAACCATTGAAATAGCATTCCGACTGGGGGTTGATCCAAGACGCGCGGACCAGATGGTACGCGGTACGATCATGTTACCCCACGGAACTGGCAAGGAAAAGAAAGTCTTAGTTATTGCGCAGGGTGATAAAGCTAAAGAAGCACAGGATGCTGGAGCGGATGTTGTTGGCGGCGAGGAAATCGTAGCCAAGATTCAGGAAGGCTTCATGGATTTCGATGCTGTTGTTGCTACGCCTCCCATGATGAGACATGTTGGTAAATTGGGTCGAATTTTAGGACCGCGGGGTCTTATGCCCAACCCGAAAACCGGCACAGTCACAATGGATGTGAAAACAGCAGTCAATGAAATTAAAGCGGGGAAAGTAGCATACAAAGTCGACAAGACAGGTATTATTCACGCCCCAGTTGGTAAGAAATCTTTTGACCGGGATAAACTGATTGAGAATGCGTCAAGCATGATAGCTGCCGTTGTCAAGGCAAAGCCGCCGGCAGCAAAAGGTACCTATATCAAAAGTGTTTATCTTTCATCAACCATCAGTCCAGGTATTCGTATTGACGAATCCACTGCGATTGGCGTTTAACAGGAGGTCCTGAATGGAAAAGACCAAAAAGGCTGAACTACTTAAACGTGTGAAAGAAGACCTCGAAGGTGTTGACAGTGTATTCCTTTGTAATTTTAAAGGTTTAACTGTTGAAAAAGACACGGAACTTCGTCGAAAGGTACGTGAATCAGGATCCACATACGAAGTCATTAAGAACAGGATCCTTAAATTGGCTTTCGAGGATTCGGACTTTTCATCACTTGATGATCACTTAAAAGGTAATACAGCGCTTGCCTATAACAAAGAAGATATCGTTGCCATTGCAAAACTGATCAGCGAATTTGCAAAAGAAAACGATGCTTTTGAATTTAAAGCAGGCGTTGTGCAGGGAAATGTTATCGATCAAAATGATTTACAAACCCTGGCTACATTACCATCTAAAGAGGTCCTTGTTTCCAAGTTGATGTACATGTTGAACTTCCCAATTCAGGGATTTGCAACGGCACTCAATGGTATGCTGCGTAATGTTGCAGTTGTCCTCGATCAAATCGCAAAACAAAAAGAAGAATAAATCTGTGTAGGAGTTATGACCATGGCAACCTTAACCAAAGAAGAAATTATTGAAAATGTAAAGAATATGACAGTGATGGAACTTGCAGAGCTCGTAAAGGCTCTGGAAGAAGAATTCGGTGTATCTGCAGCAGCCGCTGTAGCCGCAGCACCTGCTGCAGCCCCTGGCGCTGCTGCTGAAGCCGCTGAAGAGCAAACAGAATTTGACGTGATGCTTGAAAGCGTTGGTGCAAAGAAAATCAACGTTATTAAAGTCGTTCGCGCCATTACCGGACTCGGCCTTAAAGAAGCAAAAGAAGTGGTGGATACCGCTCCCAGCGCTGTAAAAGAAGGCGTATCCAAGGAAGAAGCTGAAGAAATCAAAGGCAAGCTCGAAGAAGCAGGCGCTACTGTCAAGCTTAAATAAACCTGTAAACGAGGTTTTTTCACTCAAACCATGTCGGGGAATTTAGGTTCTCCGACATGGTTGTATATACAGACAGACCGTTTCAGAACATGCTGATCGTGATCTGAAATAGAAGAAGCTAGGTTCCAAAGGAAATATTTCCCTGGAACGCACAGTGAAATCATCAAGTTTACCGAGGAACAAAAGGTTCCTCACTCAGGTTTTTTTCGATTGAACAATTTGACACTAACAAGCGAATCGAAACCGGCCGTTTAAAACGGAACCGGTCTTTTTGTGTCTAAATCGAGTTACAGGAGCTACAAATGGGAGAAAAACTAAACCACCGCGAACGGCATTCATTTTCAGGTATTCACACCTCAATTCCCGTTCCCAATTTGATCAGTGTACAGACAAGTTCTTATGAGAAGTTTTTACAAATGGATTGTCTGCCTGAGGAACGAGCAGATATTGGGCTTAAAACTGTTTTTGAATCACTTTTCCCAATTTCCGATTTCAAACAAACATGTTCGCTGGAATTCAAAGATTACACACTTGGCAATTGGGAGTGTCGGTGTGGTCGGCTGCAGGGCATCCACAATAACAGAACCTATTGCAAGAAGTGTGACCATATTCTCGTATCCCACTCTGACTCTGGCCCCTATATCGTTTGCGATAAGTGCGGCGACAACAATAAAAACATGCACGCCGTTTGTGATGTTTGCGGAACAAGTGTCAAATTAAAAGTCAAATACTCCGTTGAGGAGTGCCGCGAAAGAGGCCTGACTTATGACGCTCCATTGAGGGTTACCGTCAGCCTCATTGTGTGGGATAAAGACAATCCCGATGAAGAAGAATCCATGATTCCGAGGGATATCAAGGAACAGGAAGTCTATTTTGGTGACATTCCCCTCATGACTGAGAACGGCACATTCATTATCAACGGAACAGAGCGTGTCATTGTGTCTCAATTACACCGTTCGCCAGGTGTGTTTTTCGGCAAGGGTTCCGATCCAAACACCTTCAACGCTCAAATTATTCCCTATCGGGGCAGTTGGATTGAATTTGAAACGGATTCCAAAGGTCAAATTTATGTGAGAATTGACCGCAAAAGAAAGTTCCCGGCAAGTACGTTCATAAGAGCTCTGGGTGCAATTGATCCCGATATGACCACAACAGAAGAGCTGCTCAGTAAATTTTACAATGTGTATGACGTTAAACTGGAAAATGGAACGGTCTTTTTCAATTTAAGTCAAGGCGCGCTTGGCTGTAAACTAGCGGTCGATATCGAGAATAAAAGCGGTGAAACACTTTATTCCCAAGGCAAGAAAATAACCAAGTCGATGTTCAGAACACTTAAAAAGGAAGGTGTGGAGTGGGTTCCGGTTTCAGAGGACACCCTGCCCAGAATCTCTACTCTAATCGACCTTTTTAACGAAGAGACAGGTGAAATTCTTTTCATGGGAAATCACGTTTTAAGTAAAGAAGATCGAGAGAAGCTGGAAGAAGAGGGAATCACTTCTTTCCAGGTTATTACACCTGACTCCGACCCTGTTGGTCCTTATCTCGTTGATACGTTGGCAAAAGATACCATCACTCAATATGAACAAGCCGTTGTAGAGATCTACAGAAAGCTGCGTCCGGGCGATCCACCCACCGTGGAATCCTCCAAGAAACTGTTCGAACAGTTGTTTTTTGATAAACAACGCTATGATTTTTCCAGGGTTGGGCGTCTCAAGTTCAATACCAAGTTAAACATCGATTCGGATGATCTTGAACAGCGAATTCTGACTCCTCATGATTTCTATGCCACAATTAAATACCTTTTGCTGCTCCATTCCGGTCAAGGTCAGATCGACGATATCGATCATCTGGGTAACCGCAGGGTTCGCAGTGTAGGCGAATTATTGGAAAACCAGCTTCGTGTCGGACTGGTTCGTATGCAGCGTGCCATCAAAGAGAAAATGAGCCTTTATCACGAGCTCAACACCATCATGCCTCATGAACTGATTAACGCAAAACCCGTTATGGCGTCCATCAAAGAATTCTTTGGAAGCAGTCAGCTTTCTCAGTTTATGGACCAAACGAATCCCATTTCTGAAATTACACATAAGAGAAGGTTGTCGGCTCTTGGTCCTGGTGGTTTAAGCAGAGAGCGCGCTGGTTTTGAGGTTCGCGATGTTCACACGTCTCATTACAGCCGTATTTGTCCCATTGAAACACCTGAAGGCCCCAATATCGGTTTGATTTCCTCCCTCAGCTGCTACGCCAAAATTAATGAGTTTGGCTTTATCGAAGCACCTTATTATCGCGTTGAAGATGGTAAAGTCATCAAGGAAGTTCGAGTCATCAGTCCTGGCGACAGTTCGTTCAAGGCCAATGAAATCGTTCCTCTCGTGGATGTTGAAGAAACCAACGGCAAGTTGGGTAAACAAAAGAAACAACAGGTCACTTATGAACCGTATGCTCACTATCTCAGTGCCTGGGAAGAAGACAAGAATGTCATTGCACAGGCCAATGCCACCCTGGATGAAAATGATGTCCTGGTACACGAACAGGTTACAGCGCGTTTGGCTGGTGTCTTTAAACTCTTCCCCCGGAAAGACGTTCGCTACATCGATGTCAGCCCCAAACAAATGGTGTCAGTTGCTTCTGCCATGATTCCCTTCCTGGAAAACGATGATGCCAACCGTGCCTTGATGGGTTCCAACATGCAGCGGCAGGCTGTTCCTCTTATGAAAACAGAGGCACCTATCGTCGGTACAGGCATGGAAGTCATTGCCGCGCGCGATTCAGGTGCCACCGTACTCTGCAAAAACAGCGGTTGGGTTGAATCCGTGGATGCGGAACGCATTGTTATCAGGATTGGATCAAAAGACAATTCCACCTTAATCACTCGTGACTTTGGTGTTGATGTTTACAATCTCACAAAATTCCGCAGAAGCAACCAGAACACCTGCTTCAATCAGTGTCCCGTTGTGAAGAAAGGGGATTACATTGAAAGAGGCGAAGTATTGGCTGATGGTGCCTGCACCGAACGCGGTGAACTGGCACTGGGCAAAAACGTTGTTGTGGCCTTTATGCCTTGGCGCGGTTACAACTTTGAGGACGCGATCCTCATTTCTGAGCGCGTGGTGAAAGAGGATGTCTACACCTCCATTCACATCGAGGAATTTGAGATCGAGGCTAGAGACACCAAGCTCGGACCTGAGGAAATTACACGTGATATTCCCAACATGAGTGAAGAAATGCTGAAGGATCTCGACGATTCCGGTGTGATTCGCCTCGGTGCCAAAGTCGGACCTGGCAGTATTCTGGTTGGCAAAGTAACGCCTAAAGGTGAAACACAGTTAACTCCAGAAGAGAAACTGTTAAGAGCGATCTTTGGTGAGAAGGCCGGAGATGTCAGAGATGCTTCATTGACCTGTCCAACGGGAATCAAGGGGACGGTAGTTGATGTGAAGGTCTTCTCTCGAAAAGGTGTTGAAAAAGACTTCAGATCCCTGCTCATTGAAGAGGAACAAATTCAAAAGCTGGAAAAGAACCGCTCGGATCAGGAAAAGATTATTCGAGCTCAGGCTACAAAAGAAATCCTGAGCATTCTCGATGGACAGGAACTTTTGGCGGACTTTTTTGACAGAGATACGACCAAAATCCTGTGTTCTGTCGATCAACTCTTTAACAGTAAGGACCTGCAGCATCTTACACTGAAAGAACTGAAGAAAGTTCAAGTAAAAGATCCCGAAGTTCAGCAACAACTAGCCACGATTATTTCCAGAACAAACCGACAGATCGATGTCGCCCGTCAGGTTCTGGAAGAGGAAATCGGGAAGCTGAAAAAAGGAGATGAACTGCCTCCCGGTATTATCCGCAAAGTAACTGTCTTTGTCGCCGTCAAGAGAAAGCTTCAGGTTGGCGATAAAATGGCCGGACGTCACGGTAACAAAGGTGTTGTTTCACTCATTCTTCCAGAAGAGGACATGCCTTACTTGCCAGATGGCAGCCCGGTCGATGTGGTTCTCAATCCGCTTGGTGTTCCTTCGAGGATGAATGTCGGGCAGATTCTGGAAACTCACCTGGGAATGGCAGGTATGAGGCTTGGGCAACACTACGCCACACCTGTTTTTGATGGTGCTCATGAGAAGGACATTAAAAAACTTCTCAAACAGTCGGGTTTCAGTCCCACAGGAAAAACACTGCTCTATGACGGTCGAACAGGAGAGGCATTTGAGCAACCTGTAACGGTTGGAGTTATGTACCTGCTCAAGCTTCACCATCTTGTTGACAATAAAATCCACGCCCGTTCAATCGGACCCTATTCTCTGATTACACAGCAACCTCTTGGAGGTAAGGCCCAGTTTGGTGGTCAGCGATTTGGAGAAATGGAAGTTTGGGCACTTGAAGCCTATGGCGCGGCCCACATACTGCAGGAACTCCTGACAGTGAAGTCCGATGATGTTCAGGGTCGATCGCGTATCTATGAAGCGATCGTCAAAGGAGAACCGGTTCCTGAACCCGGTATTCCCGAATCATTTAACGTTCTGGTTAAAGAACTTCAAAGTCTTGGGCTGGATGTTCGTCCTCTCAAAAACAGCGAAATTGAAGCAGCAGAACCCAACCATTGGCCTTTAAGCGAAAGTATTGCTGAAGAAGAGAACTGAGGGAGGACACCGAGATGAGAACAACTGGTTTTTTCAAACAACCACCTGCTATCAATGATTTTGAGGCTATCAAAATTACACTGGCTTCTCCCGAAGTAATCCGTTCATGGTCCTTTGGTGAAGTCAAAAAACCGGAGACAATTAACTATCGCACGTTTAAACCCGAAAAAGACGGACTCTTCTGCGCCCGGATATTTGGTCCAACTGTTGATTGGGAGTGTCTTTGCGGTAAGTACAAACGCATGAAATACCGAAACATCCGTTGCGATAAATGCGGTGTTGAAGTCACTCTCTCCAAGGTGCGAAGGGAGCGCATGGGCCATATCGAGTTAGCGGCACCCGTCTCTCATGTGTGGTTCTTCAAAGGCCTTCCAAGCCGAATTGGCTATCTTCTCGATATGCCTCTAAAAGATCTCGAACGTGTGTTGTATTTCGAACAATATGTCGTCATCAATGCCGGTGGTACGGATCTCGTTAAAAAAGATTTACTCACCGAAGAGATGTACCGTGAAAAGATCCAGGAATACGGCCCTGTTTTTACAGCTAAAATGGGAGCCGAAGCGATTAAGGAACTTTTGGTTGAACTCGAATTGGAAGAATTGGCATTGGAATTACGCCATGCCATGAAAACGGAGAGGTCGGTCCAGAAGAAGACCAAAACCGCAAAGAGATTGAAGGTTGTTGAAGCGTTCCTGAAATCTCAGAACAAACCCGAATGGATGATTATGGATGTTATTCCGGTCATTCCACCAGAATTGCGACCTCTGGTGCCCCTGGATGGTGGACGTTTTGCCACCTCGGATCTCAACGACTTGTATCGACGGGTAATCAACAGGAATAATCGCCTTAGAAAATTGCAGGAGTTGCGCGCTCCCGATGTGATTATCCGCAACGAGAAGCGCATGCTGCAGGAAGCGGTTGACGCTCTGTTTGACAATGGCCGTCGCGGAAGAGTCCTGAAAGGAACCAACAATCGACCTTTGAAATCTCTTTCCGATACTCTGAAAGGAAAACAGGGACGTTTCAGACAGAACCTGCTCGGTAAACGAGTGGATTATTCCGGTCGTACCGTTATTGTGGTCGGACCTGAACTAAGGCTGGACCAATGCGGGCTGCCCAAGGATATGGCACTTGAACTTTTTAAACCTTTTATCTATCAACTGCTGGAAAGCAGAGAGCTTGCCGGTACCGTTAAAACCGCCAAGGAAATGGTGGAAGACAAGCTACCTGTTGTTTGGGATATGCTGGAAGAAGTTATCAATCAGCACCCCGTCATGCTAAACAGGGCGCCGACCTTGCACAGACTGGGTATTCAGGCTTTCTATCCCGTACTGGTAGAGGGCAAGGCTATTCGACTCCATCCTCTGGTTTGTACCGCGTTTAACGCAGACTTTGATGGCGACCAGATGGCAGTTCACGTTCCCCTCAGCCCAACTTCGGTTATTGAAGCGGAAACGCTGATGCTTTCAGCTCGTAATATTCTCTCTCCTGCGCACGGTAATCCCATTACAACACCCACACAGGATATCGTATTGGGTACTTATTACCTCACCCTCGGTATTGAAGGGTTACCTTCGGAAGGTCAAACTTTTGGTTCCATATACGATGTGCTGCAAGCCAAAGAGCAGGGACTGATCGATACCCATACCCATATTCGCTTGCGCTATTCCGGTGAGTTCATTGATTTGACCAATTCAAGATTCCCTCAGAGTATCACTCAAACCGAAAAGCAAGTACTCGACAAAGAGTACGTTGAAACAACGGTTGGACGTGTGATCTTCAACAGTCATTTTGGTGAGGATCATCCCTTTATCAACGGGAACTTAAAGAAAAAGGCTCTAACAGACTTGGTCTTTTTCTGGAATTTGAGTTATGGTCGGGCACGAACGGTTGAACTGCTTGATATCCTCAAGTCCATGGGCTTCAACTGGGCAACCAAAGCGGGTCTTTCTTTTGGTATCGATGACATGAAAATACCCGAAAGAAAGGAAGCTTTGCTCGAAAAGGCACGTCAGGAAGTGATTGATATTGAAGAGCAGTTTCAGCAGGGTACACTGGAAAATCGCGAGCGTTACAACAAGGTTCTCCAGACTTGGACCCAAACCACCAACGAAATTGCCGATGCCATGATTAGTTTTATGGAAATCCTGCCTGGTCACAAAGAACTCAACCCCATTTTTATTATGGCAGATTCCGGGGCCAGAGGCTCCAAAGACCAAATAAAACAGCTGGCTGGAATGAGAGGCTTGATGGCGAAACCATCTGGTGAAATAATCGAAACGCCCATTACAGCCAACTTTAAAGAGGGTCTAACCGTGCTGCAGTACTTCATCTCCACCCACGGAGCCAGGAAAGGTCTGGCCGATACGGCGCTGAAGACAGCTGACTCGGGATACCTGACCCGTCGACTGGTTGATGTGGCACAGGATGTCATTATCAATGAATACGACTGCGGAACGTTGGGTGGCATTCGTGCCAGAGCCATCATCGAGGGAGCTGAAATTATCGAGAGTTTACGTGACAGAATTGCAGGCCGCGTTGCTCTTGACGATATCTATCATCCCAATACCGGTGAATTGATCATCCAAGCAAATGAACAGTTTACACCGGAAATTGCCCAGAAAATTGAAGATTCCGGTATCCGTGATGTTGAAATTCGCTCGGTTCTCACCTGTGACTCTCCTCGCGGTGTGTGTCAGCTCTGCTACGGTACGGACCTGGCCTCCGGTAAATTGGTCGAGCTCGGGGAAGCTGTAGGTGTTATTGCTGCTCAATCAATTGGTGAGCCGGGCACTCAGTTAACCATGAGAACGTTCCACATTGGTGGTGCAGCTGCTGCTGAAAAAGAGCAGTCAACACATAAGAGCCGCCACGGTGGAACCATCAACTTCAAAAATATGAAGCGTGTTGAACGTGAAAACGGCGATGAAATCTGCCTGTCCAGAAACGGTATTATTACAGTTACGGATGAAGATGGTCGTGAAGAGCATTACAACACGGTTATCGGTGCGGTCCTCAAGGTTCATGAAGGGATGACCGTTGAACCGAACACGACTCTCCTGGAATGGGATCCGCATTCCTTCCTCATCCTGACAGAGGCTTCAGGTACTGTTGAGTTCAAGAACCTGATACCCGATGTCACTATGGTGGAAGAAGTTGAAGAAGCGACATCTAAATCAAGGATTAAAATTATCCCCTCTCCCAACGAGAAACAAGCACCCATGATCCAGATTAAAGACGATGACGGAAAAGTCATCAGCGGTTATTCACTGCCCAATGACTCTCTCGTTATGGTTGAAAACGGTGCCTTTGCCAAGGCTGGTGATGTCATTGCCAAGATTCCTAAAGACACCACACGTCAAATGGATATCACGGGAGGTCTGCCCCGAATCGTTGAATTGTTCGAAGGTCGTAAGCCCAAAGAACCGGCTGTTATCTCCGAGATTGATGGCTACGTGCGTTATGGGAACATCGTTCGTGGTCAACAGCGAGTCAGTGTCGAGAATGATTTTGGTTCGGTACGTGAG
The DNA here is from genome assembly GCA_002747255.1 of Acidobacteriota bacterium. Classification (GTDB taxonomy): domain Bacteria; phylum Acidobacteriota; class Holophagae; order Acanthopleuribacterales; family Acanthopleuribacteraceae. The sequence goes on from PDUC01000035.1 coordinate 46,483, forward strand.
TACAGCGTTCCTCGTGGTAAGTACATTCACTATCAGGAGAACGATGAAATCAAAGCGGGCGCCCAGTTCATCGATGGCGCTCGTAATCCGCACGACATCCTTTCTGTTTTGGGTGAAAGCAAGTTGCAAACCTTCTTGCTCGATGAAATTCAGGAAGTCTACAGGCATCAGGGTGTTAAAATTAACGATAAGCACATTGAAATTATCATACGTCAGATGATGCGCTGGATGGAAATTGAACAAGTTGGCGATACCCACTTCATTCTGGGCGAACGTGTTGATAAGTTTGAGTTTAAGAAGGTGAACGAAAAAGCGACGGCCGAAGGAAAAGAGCCCGCTAGCGGGAAGCCCTTGCTGGTTGGTATCACTAAAGCGTCACTTTCAACCAAATCATTTGTCTCAGCTGCAAGCTTCCAGGAAACAACACGTGTTCTCACGGAAGCCGCTATTGAAGGTAAACTGGACTATTTGCAAGGTCTCAAAGAAAACGTCATTATGGGTAAACTCATTCCAGCTGGAACGGGGTCCGCTCACTACCGGCACATCGAAATCGATGAAGATACAACCATTGCAGAGAACCAACAGGATGTCGATGAAGAGGAATTTGTTCGCATGCTCAGGGAGCAGGCTTCTCCATCTGCAAGTAAAGAAGAGGAAACTGCCGAAGTGAAGGCAGGTGACTCACCTGCGGAATCTTCAGAGCCAGTTGAAGCAAAAGAAAAAACAGAAGAATAGATTTTCGTCTAATAACAGAAAAAGGAGAAGTTTCACGCTTCTCCTTTTTTTATGCCAAAATGTTAACACGGTTTAATGATCTGATCCCATTTTGTCAGTCTGAACAAACAGAAAAAACAACCGAACCCTTGCTGTTCCGAAAACGCAATAATACAAAAAATGCTTTTATCATGCCAATCTTTCAATATGACATGATGCTGGAGCGAAACATCTTTATGGGTTAGAATAGTCTGGACAGGTTCAGAATGCCATACAACCGCAGGGAGTTTCACATGATGAAAACCACAGAAAAGAAGATCAACTTTAAAGCAGCCTTTTCACTTGTTGAAATGATGATCGTGGTTGTCATTCTCGGTCTGCTCTTTTCCCTGGTTGTACCCGCATTTAAGAACAATGTCGATAAGACCAAGTATGAAACTTCCATTATGAATTTGAAGTCAGTTGCAAAGGCGTTGGAACAGTACTATCTTCAGCAGGGAAAATACCCTGTTTTCAAAAACTGGAGTGAAGTTTGTTCGGAGAAAAGCCCCCTGCTGAAATACATCTCTAAAGTTCCCCAAACAGATGGTTGGGGCAGACCTTATCGTATTAAATCGAGTGAAGAGCAATATGAATTATCGGGACAGGCTTCACCAAACCCCAAACACAAAGTTGAATTTCCCGCTTATAAAATTACAACCGATTTGCATTTCAGCAAAGAAGGCTGATGTTCAAACTGCAAATGGATAGGATTAGCGTGTTATTGAGCTTAAAGAGAACTCCTGGATATTTGTCTCGATATAAACATACGATGTTTTCCAGGCATGGTTGTATGGCTGATTTGCTGTGAGGTGACTTGATGTTTGCCCCTATTTCCTATCATCAACCTCTGTTCAGGCCGCCCAGTGAAGGGAGATCGTTGATTTTTCAGGTAACACTTGGGTGCTCCTGGAATAGGTGTGCATTTTGCGAGATGTACACTTCCAAATCATTCAAAGTGCGCAGCCAGGAAGAGGTATTCAGTGAAATAGAGTCAATGTCTTCTTTCGCGCCCCACACAGAACGCGTGTTTCTCGCAGACGGCAATGCCATGGTGTTGAAAACGAGTCGCTTACTGCGTATTTTGGATAAGTTGAAACGGGAATTTCAAAAACTTCGACGTGTCACAGCCTATGCGTTGCCATCGGATGTCATTCGCAAGACGCCGGATGAGTTGAAGGCCTTGTATGATGCGGGCCTGAAAATGCTGTATGTGGGGCTGGAGAGCGGAGACGATGAACTGCTTGGCAAAATAAATAAGAGTGAAAGCCAGGAGTCTTCCATTGAGGGTTGTCTTCTGGCCAGAAAGGCGGGCATGAAACTCTCCGTGATGATTCTGAATGGTTTGGGTGGCAGAGAACTGAGCTATCAACACGCTGTAAATTCAGCGCAAATGGTGAACAAGATCCAACCGGAATACCTCTCAACGCTTGTACTTAGTTTTCCTCTGGGGCTCGATCACTTCCTGGGACGATACAAAGGCCGTTTTACGCCTCTAAATACCATAGGTCTAATTGAGGAAATGGGTTCATTCATCAGCTGTCTCGAGTTGGAGCAATCGGTATTTCGCAGTGATCACGCTTCCAATTACCTGGTTCTAAAAGGTCAGTTAAATCGGGATAAGGAAGTGTTATTGAGTCAAATTAACCACACTCTGACGAACCCTGAAAACGCTGGTCTCAGAAAGGAATGGCAGAGAGGGCTGTGAACCTGGCCCGGGTGGTTACTTCATGGCGGAATGCTTGAAACAGTCTGCGTCGCTTTTTTGGGAATACACCTCTTTTGTTTTAGAGGAGTTGATGCAAAGCAACCATTTTTCTGACTTTTTCCAAACTGATCGCTAAATAAAAAAAGCCCCGAAAAATCGGGGCTTTTTTGTTTATTGATACTATCCAATTACTTGATAGAGGTTAATTTGAAGCTTTTGAACTTGGGCTTTGCATTGTTAAAGATAACACGTGCGGGTTCTTCAGCTCGTTTCTTGGAGTCAAGAGTTACAGCGGGGTTAAATACACGGATGTTGTCAATCAGCCATCGTTGGTCGGTATTACGACCAAAGATTACAAATGCCATTTTGAATCCTGGCTCCATTTCATAATCAAATGATGTACCGCCGATAGCTTGAACAATGTATATCCAGCGAGCCCAACCAGATTGACCGATTGTGGTTCCGTTCACATCAACATCCACTCCTTCTAAACCAGCGTTGTACTGGAATCCGGTAACAGCTTCAAGGGAGTCTGAACCATCGTAGCGATAGTACATACTGAGACCCGATCCATCCTGTTCAGTGGGTGAAATGCAGAGCAAGTTGTTGTCGAAATCGATAATGGTGACGCCTGATTCCGGTATATCCAACATGGGAGACTCAAGACCTGAGACCTCGCCTTCACCACCGGCAGGCACCTGTGAAAGGGACATGCCGTACTTGGTGCCTTCCCAATTGAACCCTTCCCAATCTGCTTGGCCATTTCCATCGCCTTCACTTCCGGTCCAGGCATTCACTGCGTGTCTTTCAAGATCTGCTTCAGTAGAGAAGGTATTCAGATAAACGGGGAATTCACTAACTAACAGACCGAAATCAGTTTGAGGAATGGCATCGCCATCGAAAAGTGAAACCAGGATGTAGTACGTACCTGCGGGATATTGACGAGCTACACTTTCATTGCCACCACCAGAAGCGGCGTAGTCGATGGACATATCAGTGTGTTCGGAAACATCAAAGAAGTTGCCATTGGGACGTTCTTCATTAACGACGAACATATCAAGGTCAGCATTCATGGCTGAAGGGCGCACGCCAATTACCAGAGATGTGGGTTGAGTCAGGGTAAACTTGAAGATCGATTCGATGGCATCGGTACCGTTACCGTAGTCATTGATAACCTCGCTTTCGGAACCTTGAGCCAGATTACCTACGACGTTGATGTTCCAGCCATTTTCACCGGGTTGGAGAACCATGGCGTTGGCGTAGCTGTTATTGCCGTTTGCTTCGGGAATGTATACCCTTTCGCCTGGTTCACCTGAACCGCCAGTGGACTCTGTGCTGACTTTGGCGTTAACACCGGAGAGATTATCGCGGATGGTTCTACCTTGGTCGCCCCAAAGCATGAAACCCGCAAATTGAGAAGCACTTGCTTTTGCCTGTACCCACATGCCGTCTGCGGCATTGGGGAACATGCTGGAACCAACAGAGACCACTTTTTTGTTGGGAGCAACGCCCGACTTGACATAAGTATCTACAACCTGACCATCAGCATTCATGAGATTGAAGGTGAGGTCTGCTGTCTCTGTACCTACGTTAACAGCGACGATACCCGCCCATGTACCTTCAGTGGCAGTGTAGTAAGGGTAGTCGAGCACGTTGCCGTGTGTGTAGTTGCCCTGGATACCGGCAAATGTAGCGTCTTCTTTGCCGTTGGCAGAACCAAAGAGCTCGTAACCAACCAGATCCTGGTCGGAAGTAACTTGAACCCATGCGGTGCCGGCAGGTACTCTTTCCTGTGTGTTGGCATCAAAGAGGAGCGTGACTTTTCCACTGGGATCGATTGGATCCGGCTGATACGTTTTCAGAACAAATCCGTTGGCATCGTAATAAGTTTCCGTTACGCTGGCGGCCGCATCGCCGACGTTGATATAGACCATGCCAGTCCAGAAGTTAACGGTGTCTGTCGCTACGTGAAGGAAACGAAGGGTTTTACCTTTGCTGTCTTCAAGGCCGAGAGATGCCATTGCATTCTTGGTGTTGTAGCTGAAGTACTCCATGGCACTGTTGCCTGCGGCGTTACTTTCCATCCAAACCCAATTGATAGTGGATACATCAGACCAGAGATCGAGAACGTTTTTCTTTGCTTTGCCATAAGGTGTTGCGTGTTCGGTTAAAACTTTAGTAGAACCAGATGGTTTGGGACGCAAAGCTGTCTGGAAACCCTGGTTCGTGCCGTTTACGGATACGATTACGGTTGTAAAAGCTTCTGTATTTTTGGCTACATGCGGGGTATAGAGGTTTTCACTCAATTTGGATGAAGACCAATAAGCTGAGCGCGTGCCAGTATTCATAACTTCAGCAAAAACATGCAGATTTGCCATGCTGCTTACTTTTAACCAACAAATATTGGCCGCATTCTCGCCAAATAAATCGTTAATTGACATATAAGCCATACCCATGGCATTCAGGCTGGTAAGAGCTTCAGAAGCTCCGTATTCTGTGCCATCACCACCGAAACCCAACACGGTGAGTTCTGCAGCTGCGTCTGTGGGATTGACGGCACCGATATAGGTCATATTTCCATTGCCGCATTGAACTTCTGGGACATAATAGTCACCGGCATACGCCAATGAACACAAGGTTAACATTATGATAGTAAAACGTTTAAACGTCATATCTTCTCCTTCTTCATTCTCTTGCCTGGTGTCAGGCTTTGCATTGTGCAAGTTTGAATTCGAATCTCCGATTCAGAATCTCTCGTAAGACCAAGTATACCTTATTTTTACCTTAGAACCAAGTTATTTGGACGGGAAACGCCGTTGAACGAATCCTTTTTTCTTTACCTGCACAATTGGAAAATCTTGTTAAGCCGTGTGTTTAGTGAGATAATTACTGTTTCAGGAAGAGGAGTTGTAGGATGAATATATTTTCAGACATTACACAAACTATTGGTAATACACCTCTCGTTCAATTAAATAAGGCCGGTCTTAAATTCAGTGGTTTACTTTTAGCCAAATTGGAGTATTTCAATCCCATGGGCAGCCTGAAAGATCGCATAGCTGTCAAAATGATAGACGAAGCAGAAAGCAAAGGGCTCTTATCCAAAGGCGGAACCATAGTCGAACCCACCAGCGGCAATACGGGAATCGGCCTGGCTCTGGTTTCAGCGGCAAGAGGGTACCGTCTCATTTTAACCATGCCCGAGTCCATGACCATAGAGCGAAGAAAAATCCTCAAACATCTCGGTGCAGAACTGGTTCTTACTCCATCCGATCGAAGAATGGAGGGAGCGGTGGAAAAAGCAAAGGAAATTGTAGCGAATACACAAAATGCGTATATGCCTTCGCAGTTCAGCAATTCCGTCAATCTCGCCATTCATAGGGAAACAACTGCTCAGGAGATTTGGAACGATACCAATGGTAAGGTGGATATCTTCGTTGCGGGCATAGGCACAGGCGGCTCTCTTTGCGGTGTCGCACAGGGTTTGAAAGAGAAAAATCCAGATGTCTATGTTGTAGGCGTAGAACCTTCCAATTCCAGTGTTATTGCCGGAGGCCGTCCCGGCCGCCACTTAATTCAAGGTATTGGTGCGGGATTTGTTCCCGACATCTACGATGAAACAGTTGTCGATGAGCTGATGTCTGTGTCGGATGACGATGCCATTAACTACACCAGAAAATTAGCCCAGCAGGAGGGTATTTTTGCCGGTGTCAGCTCCGGTGCCAATCTCTCTGCCGCTTTGGAAATAGGAAAACGGCCGGAAAATGAAGGGAAGACCATCGTCTTTCTCTGTGCCGACACGGGTGAAAGATACTGTTCAACAGGTCTTTGTTTGGATTGATCTTTTCCTCTCTTGCATTCCTCAGCTTGATTCAAGCAAGAGTATGAAAAAAGTAGATGAAATGATATGAACGGTTCTGATTGATCAGGATGGAGGCATAACATGGATGACATAAAGGTACTTTTAAACGGCGAACTGATTGAAGCGGAACAGGCTAAAATTTCACTTTTTGATTATGGCTTTCTCTTTGGGACCAGTGTTTATGAAGTTTTGAAAACAGTCAATGGAGAGGTCTTTGCCGGAGAACTTCATTTAAAAAGAATGCGCTATTCTGCAGAAAAAGTGGGAATCCCTATTCCGTGGGAGAACAGCTTCCTTATTGACGAGTTCTACAAGCTCGTCAAATACATTGATAATCCATCCTGTTATATTCGATTGGTCGTTACCAGAGGTGTGGGCCCTTTGACTTTTCACCCTTCGGAATGTACCTTTCCCAATAGAATTGTTTATGGACGAGTGCTTCATCGCATTGCCGATGAAGAGTATGAAAAAGGCGTCAGCTTGATGATTTCTGACTACCGCAAGGCTCCCAGCAGGCATCGGACTGGCAATGTCAAGACGGGCAATTTCCTTGGACATGTTTTACCTCTGCATAAAGCGAGATCATCCGGCTATCACGAAGCCTTGATGCTCAATCACCGTGATGAGATTACAGAATGCACCACAGCCAATATTTTTTGGATTTCGAAAGGCCGGCTTTATACACCCACGCTGCGAGCTGGTGTATTAAAGGGCGTCACCAGGGAACTGGTGCTTTCCATGGCTAAAAAAATGAAGATGGATGTTCTTATAGGAAGGTTTACTTTAGAAGATCTGAATCGGGCCGATGAAGTATTTATCACCTCAACAACAAGGGATATTCTACCTGTCTCGTTGGTTGGTGATAAAAGGTTCCCGGTTGGTGAAAAAACAAAGGCACTGATGGCTGCCGTTTTTAAGCAGGGAATGAAAAATGTCAACTCCAGATAAGCTGGCCTGTCCAAGAGAGGTTTGAAATGAGTGAAAAAATAAGTTCAAATAAGAGAAAATACATTCGTTTTGAGCCGGATGATTTGGGCTTTGCCTTTCTCGATTTATCCGTAAACGGTGACTTTGAACCCGAACTGGGAGCATTGGTTTATGAGGAGGGTTTTGGTGGTTGTGGCTTGCTAATGGTGAAGTCAAAATGCAGGCTCTCCTTAAATCAAGTGCTGAGAATTAAAATCGATAGTATGCCCATTATGAACGCTGAAGTGCGATGGGTAAAAGATGTGGATGATCTTACCTTGCGGGCAGGTATAAGCTACATTCACAATTAACTCTTGCTTCTGGATCTTAAAGGTGCCGTTTTAATAATTGCTCCCATTGGAATAGGGATTGCGTGCACCAGGCGTTATTCCTTGAATCAAGGAAGCATTTGAGGTGGCCAATCACCTCAACCGTTCCCTGAAAGCAGTAGAACGGTATATACGGACGTTTTGCCGAGTCGTTTATTGCCAATGTACGCTCAAAAATAGCCTTAAGACAGCAATGATCGTAGGTATTTCCGTACCTTTGGAAAAGGCTTATTGGCAGTTTCACTGTAGTTTAGTGGAAATGCATTTTATCAGGAGCGCTTCGTCGATGTTTTGGTCTGTAGAGCGCCACTGGATGGCATATGACGGCAAAAAACATTGGTTGATCGAAAAAGGTCAGGAGATGCCCCTGTGAAGAAAGCAACTGCACCGCAAGAAGCAACCTGTGGACCTTTACAAAGAAAAACATTCCAAACTGTTCTTAAACGAGAACTTATGGAATATATTTCTTCATTGGGAAGTCTTACCGCATCAGCTTTTGTCAACCATTTAGAACACATCGTCGAGGCTTATTATCCACTCACTGATCGCCTACGTATGGGCCAGGTACAAAAAAAATAGATTAGACAGACAGATATTTTGAGTAGATGAAAAGCATAAATGCGGTTTAGTGATGTGTGTTCGCAGTAACAAGGGCGCCTGCTCGATGGGTGAAGAGCGGGTCTTCACCCCGAGCTGGTTCCATTTTTGCGGTCTGTTCCTAGCGTGCCCTGCGAATATCCAGAACGATTGTCCAGCCTTTTGAGCTGGCAAATTGCTGGTCTTTTCCAGACAAGGGTATTTTTGGAATGGTGACAGATCCCAAAGAGCTTATTTTCTTGAGGCTGCCCTTGCTTTTGATGATGATGCCAATGGACGAAGGTTGGTTCGTGCTGAACTGGCAGACATGATTCCACTGCGGGTTTTTACTTTTTATTGGATCTGTTTGGCAGGTGTTTCCCGCAATGGAAACGATGGCAAAAGCATTGGGTGTTCGGGACAGGATACCCCTTGAAGAGGGTAAGTTAATTGCTTTTTTGATGACTAAAGTAAAATTACCCGTGTAATTTTGAATTCGATCTTCATATTGAGCTTTTAACCGGGCTAATGTTTGTTTGGAAAACCCATATTCAAACCCTTTTGCTTCAGATAGTTTTTCCAGAATGGAAGCGTAAGTCACCGATGTATCGGCACGCACTTGTTTTTCCCAGTCTACAAGTTTATTGAGCTCCGTTTTTTCCTTTTCAATGCCAGTTTTTAAGTTTTTGATAAAGGAAAAATCTCTTTCATTTTCAAAACCCTTCGAGTTATCCAGTGCTTTAATGACGACTTTATGGAGCTCGTCATAGGGTTTGTTCATGGATTCGTGAACGCGCTCGATGGAACTGTTGAAGTGTTTCAGCCTTGTTTCCAACCTGGAAATCTCTTTGCGATAGACTTTCATCTTTTCGATCTGGAGAAGAGAGCGATAAGTAGAGATGGCTTTCGATGGATGGCTGTCAGCTTCTGATTGAGCTTTTCTTTTTAGCTTACCAATGACATCATTCAAGCGTTTCCGGGCTAGTTCGTGCTCGGAGTCGAGGGACAGGAGTTCCTTGGCACGCCGGCCTGCGGTAACAAGTTGTCTGGACTTGTATGCCTTTTCCATTCTCTTTACGAGCTTGTCTATTTTTGCCTGATTGAGTTCCCGGCTTAGCTCATTTCTTTCCAAAAGAAGATCTGCATTTTCGGGTTGAATGCGGGCCATTAAATCCAGCTTAGCGAGTTTCCTGGATTTGCTCAGCTTTTCATCCTGAATATCTGCCTGAAGGCTGTCGAAAACGGTTTGCCAGGCTTCATCCAATGCGGGTATGGGTTCAATTTGTTCGCGAAGTTGACTGCTAAGTTCCAGAGCTTTGTCCCACTTTTTCCTTTTAATGGCAGCGTTGATCTGATCCATGGCGGGAAGAATGAGCGTTTCGTCAAGCCAGTTCTTCACTTTTTCTTCAAATACTTCGTTTTTAAAGGTTGGGTCAATTACCTGGATGATTTGATATTTTTCCCTTGCTTCCAGAACGCGCTCATCTTCAAGCAGATTCGTGGCTGTCTGGATTTCTGTATCTAAAATCTGCTGGCGTACCTGTTTGGCTTCCTCGTTGTCTGGCTCTATTTCAAACACTTTTCGAAGCATTGCGATGGCATTTTGGTTGCTGTCATCGTAGAAGTACCCGTCTTCCATGTAGGAACGAGCTCTTTCAAGGTAATCGGAAATTTGATTTTCGCGGTTTTTAATGCGCTCTTCGAGATCTCTCAACCGGCCCAGAGAGTCGTTGTATTCGGGGTTTTCCTGAACGAGCGCTTTCCATTTAGTTAAAGCCTCTTCCCAGTTTTCACTTTCTTCCGCTTGTTTTGCTTCATCAAACATAAGCTGCCAGGCTTCGTTCTGTTGGCTTTGTCTATGAAACCAGAGTCCAACGGCTCCGGCTGCCGCTACGAAAACAGCGGCTACCAGGATGGGAATAAGCAGATTCTTCTTTTTCTTTGGTTCACTTGAGGAGGCAGGAGTCGACTTTTTCGTTACTTCAACATGTTCAGGTGCCGCTTCAGGTGTTGGGGGAATCTCTGGTTGGAGAGATGGCAATGGATCAGAGTCCTGGGTTGAGTGGGAAGGCGGTGTATAGATTTTGGTTGGCGTATATGGCGGGTACGAGGATGTCGAGGAATTAGAGCTTATGTCGAGAGTTGAAAACGGGTTGTCTTTTTGTATGGAGTCCAGCAACTCTCTAGCTTCCGTATGATCGGGCTGCATATTGAGAATGCGATGCAGTTTTTCTCCCGCCATCTGCAGATTGCCTTTTGAGATCAGGGTTTGTGACTCCGTTAGAAGCCAGGTAACTTCACTTTGAGTTTTGTGCTTGTCTGTAAGGCGTTTCTCAAGATCGAGGAGCTGCTGTGTACGGGGTACTTTGCCAATGCCTTTTCGCATGGTCTCCAGGGCTTGTTCGATCTTGCCCTGGTTTTCCAGTTCCAGAATTTGTTCGTACATTGCTTTAGAGGCCGATAACCCGTCTCTTTTCTGTTCCAGTTTCTTGAGGATGACTTTCGCAAATCCGTGATTGGGGTCTTCCTTTAACAGTTCGTTAACCAGTTTGTCGGCTTCTTCATCGTTGCCGTTTTGTATGAGCTGTCTCAAACGCTTCTCTGTTTTCTTGATGAAGTCTTTTTTCAGGGCTGAATGCAGTCTCTCTTCAAGTTCTTTCAGAGTATGGCCATCGGGAAATTTTGCTTTCAATTCCGATAATTCTTTTCGGGCGGTATCAAACTGTCTGTTTTGAATGGCGATTTGGACGTTGAGAATTCCCTCTTCCAGAAGTGGCTGTTCGTTCATGTCAACGGTGAATTCGGTTCCTATGTCATCTTCGATTCCTATGGGAATGGTTTCACCAGAGCTTATTGGTTTTTCGCTTGACATGATATGAACCTGCTCGGCGATTTGCTTTCTCAGGTTAACAGCCCTGTGGTTTTGCGGGAACTCAGCAATGAGTGAGTCGAGCATTGCCAGCGCTTCAGTGAACTGACCACTATCGCGCTTGAGACGGACGGCCTCCAGTCTTTTCTCCTGGGGGTCTTGTTCTCCCTGCAGGGACTCAAGAGCGGCAAGCGCCTCCTGGTTTTCAGGGTCAGCGAGAAGGACTCTGGCTAAAGCGAATAACGCGGGTTCGTCACGGAGCCTTTTTGCCGCGTTGAGTAAGACGTCGGTTGCGATGGCTGGCCGCAGGGCGTTTAGAGGTCTGATGTCCATGAGCGATTGACACTTCTTGAACACGCCTTTTGCCTCTTTATGGAACGGGTGGATTGTCAGTACTTCCTCGAGCACACGCATTGCCTGGTATGGGTGACCCGATTTGATGTAGTTTTTTGCCGTTTGGGTTTTAGTCTCCAATTCATCGTGGTTCAACATGTCTGCTAGTTCATTGGCGACATCCTTTAATTCTGCTCTGACACCAAATAATCGGATGAGAAGTTCAAGTTGAGGTAACGCTTCTTTTGACTTCCCCTTTAAGACGTGCTCTTTGAGTTTTGAAAACTCGGATTGAAACTCTTTGGATTCCGCCTCATCCAGGTCTTTGTCCGATGTGTGGGTAAACGGACGGAACATAACTTGATTCAGTGGCGAAAGCAGCAGGAAAAGAGCTTCTCGCAGTTCGGAAAAACTACCAAAACGTTGGTTTTTTCTTTTAGCCAGCATCCTTTGCAGTACCCTCGCTAAGCCGATATTGATTTCCGGATTAAGTGCCTGAGGGTTGGGCGGCATGGATTTTAAATGCGCGTTCATGACATCCTGATAGGGTCCGGAAAAAGGCTGCCTGCCTGTTACCATTTCAAACAGAATTAACCCGAGAGAGTAAATATCAGAAGCTATAGTCAGTTCCTGGTCGCCAAAATGCTCTGGAGAAAAATAGGCTGCGTCCCAGTAATGCTGGGCTCCAATTTGTTTGCCCAGCAGATTTTCCATTTCATAGAGGCCATAGTTTTTTACGAACATATCACCGGAGGGCAGAATAATCAGATTGCTTGGCTTGAGCTGGAAATGAGCCGTTCCTCTGGAATAAATCGTTTCAAGTGATTTAATGACTTGAAGGATGAGCGGTATTGCTCGGTCGGGTTTCAGATTGCTGATTTTGGAGAGATAGGATTTTAGGTCGATTCCAGGTTCGTATTTTGAGAGAAAACCGAGATGTTCTCCAACGCGCTCCAAGCCCGCTGTTTTTTGAATGAGAGGCTCATTCATATCCTGAAGCGTGAAGCCAAAATCCTGCCATAAGTTATTCAGTGCTTCTTCCTGATGTGGCTCAATGTGGTACAAACGCGCCCAGAAAAGCTCACCACTTTCTTGTTTGGTGAGCAGAACCTCTGTCCAGAAGGCACCCAGTTCCAGAATGTCATTGACAAAATACTCAGGTTGGGCCTTTTTGTTCAACCAATTGCGGTACTTAGCTATTCCGGGAATTCGATTCATGTCTTGTCTCCTAATGAATCATATCTTTGCTTTTAACATGATTCCACTATAGCACAACTCCTCCGGTTTTGGCAGGTAAGAGTCACGTCATCTGCATGTCATGGAGGCAGATTGCCAGCTTTCTGTTGTTATCTGCTCTCCTTGGTGGCGTTTCAGAGTGAAAACGGTCCTTTTTACGGATGAATTGAAGGTGATCCTGATGGTTTCGTTTTAATGACACTGGACGAAGAGGCTCCTGTTCGGCGTTTTGTAAAATGCACGGTTTAGAAAAATGTCAAAAAGGAATGAATACACTTTCGCGTGTTACTGGGTACTCTCTTCCTTTCCAAAAACAGCAAACTGTTTGAGCAGGACGGGGGTCACGAAGTAATCTGTGGCCAGGGCCGAGAAAATGCCGGCTCCTATGAGAATAGCCATGTTGATGAATACCTTGACATCCGAAATCATAAAAGCGGAAAAGCTCAAGATCAGTACCAGTGAGGTGTAAAACATGGCGGAGCCCACCACCAGAAAGGTTCTGCGGGTGGCGGCCTGATAATTGCCGGTTAGCTGAAAGCCCAGCTGACTGTGGCTGATGAAATGAATGGTGTCGTCCACGGCCAGACCCAGCAGCATGGGCATCATCGTCACGGTCATCATGTCCAGCGGGATATTGGCGAAGCCCATGATGCCTGCCACGGCCAGGGCGGGTGCCACGTTGGGAATCATGCCGATGAGACCCAGACGCAGGCTTCCAAAGACCAGACTCATAAGAAGCGTAATAATGACCAGGGCAACGAGAAAAGAAGCAATTTGTCCCCATGTCACGTAATTTTGCATCACCGTGTATTGGGAAATGGATCCGATTAACAGCACGTGCGCGTTGGGGAAAAGCTCTTTGGCTCGTTTCTGTATGAACTTCAGTTCACGCATGGCTTCCCCTGAATTGTAATCCGTCATTTCGACCATGAGTCGTAAGCGCTGATAGTCGTAGTCCACCCAGCGTTCGGCTTCGGCTCCACCGGCATTCTCGTAGAGAAGTAATTGCTGGGCAATTGCTTCGCGGGTTTCAGGAATGCGGTAGTAGGCCGCGTCTCCATCATTCATAACCTGATTCATGTCCTTGATTACATCCAGCAGGGACGAGACTTTTTTGGTCAGAGGCAGGGTTTCCACTTCCTGGGTTAGAATATCGAATTTGTTGAGATTTTCCGGTTCTTTGACCATACCGGGTTCGGGAAATTCAATGGCAATTCCATAGGAGTAAAGTGAACCCACCGGGGTGTCGGCTATATGGGTAATGCGCTTCACATAGGGCACTTTCAGGCCAAAGGTACGGCGCACATCAAAGGAAACATCCATTTGGAAAAGGCCTGTCAGGCAAATGGCCACCATGACAAAAAACACGAGCAGTACGGTTTTAGGTCGGTTCAGCACCCGTTTCCCCAGCCAGAGCATCAGCTTGTCAACGCCTTGATGCCCCTTGTTGCTATCCGCGGCCCGGACTTGACCGGTTCGGGCATCATGGGGCGTTTCAAGGTCAATTGCCTTGTGAGGCGTTTTGTTTTTCCCAAAACTGAGCAGGGTTGGCAGCATGACGATTACCAGCACATAGATTACCCCGACCAGAGAGGAAGAAGTGAGTCCGATCCACCGGATAGGCCGCATGGGAACCATCCAGAAGGAGAGAAGAGCCACCATGGTGGTCAGGGCACAGAACAAAAGAGGCCATCCGGTTTCTTCTATGGCATGCAAAAGCGATTTTCTGCGATGGCCTGTGGCGGCCAGTTCCCTGCGGGAAAAGTTAAAAATATGAATGGAATAACTGGTGGTGATGGCAATTCCCAGGAAAATGGGTATGAAGACCATGGAGGGATCCACCGATATTCCCAGATAACCCTGAATTCCAAATACAACAATCATACTGCCAACCAGAGTGATAAAGGGAAAAATCACGCCCCGCACGTTGCGCAAAAAAAAGGCCAGCGTCAGCATGGTGACCAACAAGGCCAAACCCAACAGTTTGGGCGTTTCCCTGTCAAAAAAAGCCATTTTATCGTGAGCGATAACGGGTAGCCCCGTTAGTTTTGGGTTGAGAAAGGCGTATTGTTGCTGATCTGCCACTTCATGGGCCATGCGGCCAATGGCAAGTTCGGGATTTTCAATGCCTTTTTCACTCCAGTCATCGGGCAGGGGCTTTAAACGCAGCATCAGCCAGGTGTAACGGCCATCTTCGGAAACAAGGCGATTTTTAAGCGCTTTTTTAGCCAAGGCTTTGTATCGAATGGTTGAAAGACTCTCCCGGTCGGTGGGTATGGGGTCTGGAACCAACTGATTGATATCAATGCCCTCGGCGGTTCCGGTAATATATTCAAGGTCTGCCAGTGAAATCACATCGTCTGCATAGGGTACTTTTTGCCTTAGTTCCAGGCCGAGCTTGCGGATACCGGTAAGTGCTTCACGGGAAAATACGTTGTCCGTCTCGATCAGCACGCCACAGAACTCGTCATTTCCAAAGATGTCCTCAAATTCCTCTTTTACCTGCAATAGCTCATCATCTTCAAGAAACCAGCTTTCCACATCTGTTTCCATGCGTATCTGGTTGAGCCCGAAAAACGCTGCGGCAATTAAAATAAAGAATGCGGCAATATTGAGTAAACGAAAACGCAGGATGATTTCGCCTGCAGCATAAAATCGGTCATTCATTTTCCTTATATCAAGCATTGCAAACCTCAGTAGTTGTATTTGGCCTTAATCCAGAACTGGGAGTTGTTTTCATAGGCTTTAAACAACCCTTTATGGCCCTGAAAAATGTCCAGGCCAGCTGACAGGTGAAAACCGTCAGATACTTCATAGTCCGTCTTGATTCGGTCGTAAAGACCGCTGTCTTCACAGTCGATGTAAATCATGTTGGAGAGGGTCAGCCGCTCATTCATGAGCTTTTTTGAAACATTCAGGGTGCAGAGAAAACGGTTTGCCGGAGCTGAAAGAACCGGTTCGTGATTCAAAATGGATTCACCCACCAGCTGAGCGGTAAGGGTCCAGTCATGGCCGGGAGTCCAATCCACTCCGGCCAGCCATTTGACGAGATTTTTGACCAGAGGTTCAAGGGTTAAAGAATCACAGGCAAGGCGTTGTCCCCGGTAGAAGGCCGTTTCTCCGCGAAAAACAAAATCCGACCAGGGCCTGGAAAAGGCAAGTCCGTAGATGGTTACCCGGTGGTGTCTGGGGCTCAGTATCAGGGAATCATCGTGATTGGGTGCATCCACCACAGGATGAAGTACCGGGGTGTCATCCCAGCTGTAGAAGACCGAAGCCGCCACGTCCAGGCCGGAAAAATAGCCCGACATCCTGAAGGCGACTTCCGTGTTTTCAAACGACGTGTCAGGGGTGTCTGCCGGCAGAAAAACGATGCCGTTTTGGTACTCGGCATGCTGGGATACAGCCCAGGGGTTGTCGCCTTCGGGATAAACCGCTTCGCGAAACACCGGAACAAGAATCAATTCACTTGTAAACGTGTTCCCTAAATAGCGAAAACGGGCCGCATCTACCGGCATGCGTATTTCATCCATTTCCCGCGTGAGCGATTCCGTAAAGTCCGGCGGTGAAATTACATCCGTAATTTGTACACCGTCGGCCTGTCCCCAGATGATGATCTGGCGACCCATGCGCATGTCCCAGGTGTCATCCACGTGCTCAACCCAGCACTCGCGAATATCGGTTCCGGTTTCTTTGGCAATTGTCCAGTTTTTTTCGCCATCCAGGGAACAATACAGGTAAAGCCACTTGAAATCGGCCCTTGTCTCGAGCCGGATTCGAGCTCTGGAGGTGATTTTATCGTGGGGTGGTTTGGTTCTGATGGAGTGAATGGTATCCAGGTGTCCAGAAACTTCCAGCCAGTTGGGCAACGTTCTTTTTGGCTCCCCTGAGAAAGAGGGTATTCCCGCGAGAAGCGGCAGCACAAAAATCAGCTGTCGGAAGGCGAGAATCCGGAAGTGCTTTCTCGACATCAAAGGCGACCCCGCTGAATGGTTGCCACCCGGAAGACCTTGTCATCCACTCCGGTGTTCAGCTCCATCTTGCTGATTGCCATGATGGTCTTGTGTTGGCGGGAGACGTTGTCCATTTCGGAGCGGAAGGTTATCCAGATGCCGTCTTGCTGACGTACATCCAGTGCGCGATAGACTTTTACCAGTCCGTCCTTGTCGTAGTACTCTCCCTTGACAATAAGATGCGACTTTTTATCAATCCACAGGACCTTGCGGGTGTATATGTCTTCGGGATCGATGGGAATGGATTCCACTTTCCAGCAATCCATACCTTGGACCTGCTCATGGCCCAGCAGGGTGTGGGTGTCTTCGTCCACATTGCGGTCGCCCATGTCGTCGTAGGTGTAGTCGGTTCCCATGAAGTATTCCTTTTTGGAAGAACCGCTGATGCGGCGCACCTTTTTCATGGCCGGCAGGTAGAGCCACTTGTCGTCTTCCTGTTCCGGCTGGTCGTATTCCCATGAAAGAAACATGGTTCCCCGCACATCCGCAGGCTCGCGAAAAATCATTACAGACTTTCTGTCCTTGCCATAATCCTTGGAGAGACTCTCCACGGTACGCACCCGTTCCCGGTTTCTGCGGTTGACGAGACGCATGGTCAGAATCATGTGCCGGTCGTCTCCATCGGGACGTTCGTCTTCCAGAACCATGACATCCCTGCCGGTCATTTCCCCGGCCAGGCAAAGATGTCCACCGCTGATTACAAAAATAACAAATACAATCAGGTGTTTTAATTTAAGCGTTTTCAAAGATAACCTCCATCATTTTCTCCGCTGAAAGTTAACCCTGTACGACCTTGAAAGGTCTCTGTCTAGCTGGCAACACCTCGCTTTTCGAGATATTAAGGGCACAAAGCCAGGTGCTGTGTGGAGCCGGGCTTTCAATCCACTGGCCTGGTTTCGCGTATTTCCCGTTCACGTACACAAACGGGCTCATGGTGAACACAAAAGAAATCCGTTCAGAAGGACCCTGAACAGCTCTCTTCTCATGTGGCGTAATTGAGACTCGTTCTCAATAAGGTAGTTCGAGATTAAAGGTTTCGAGGTGGCATGTCAAGGAAAAAGAGCGGTGACTCGCTTATTTCGTTGCGTTGATTTCCCATTTGTTTCGTTTGAAAACAGAACCGCGGATGACGCTGATTTCGGCAGATGACACCCTATGGTTATGCTCCAGATTTTGAAATATAAATTTCCTAATTTAATTGCAAGCCGTGTTTGCAGGTTGTGCAGTTTAAAAAGCCTTTTCGGGAAGCGTTTTTTCGTGAGTTTCCGTGTTTTTCGTGGCTGAAAGGAAAAAGCAGGCAGCTTCAAGTGTCATATGGGCAGGAGAAATCTTTTTAGGGTTTACAGACCTGGCAACTTGGCAGCCCAAAGGTCATGATCCCATAAAAGACTTTGGTGACCAAGTATGATCGTTTTATTATCTAAAATGGTAAACAGTGGCATGGTTAAACAACATTTATTTGAACCATCGGCATTTTTTGGAAAGTCGTTTCCTTTTCCGATAAACTCGTAAACATGCTTTACTTCTCCTGTTCCAGGGTTTACCTGAAGTAACCTTCTGGGTGCAACCATCAACCAAATGTACCCCTTGAATGTTTTGACATCGGTGAAAATGGGTAAAAGAGAGTTTGTTTTATCGGAATGGAGCCCTTGCATGCTTTCAGAAAACTGATATTGAATGGCATTATCTTGGACTTCAATGGTCTTGAGGAGCTCAAATTGATCATTGAAAACCTTATACACAGGTTGAAACATAAAAACACAGTACCAATTGGGTTTGCTGTATATCCAAAAAGTGTCGTAGAATGCTCGCTGCACTTGCAAGGCCGCCATATCAACTTGTTTGGGAAGTTTCCCTACGTGGTAAGCTTTATTATCTCGATGATCCGCAACAAGTCCCAAGGCCTCGTTTTCAATCTGGGAGCACCATGGAGTGATGGTGATCCCTTTATTGGATGCAAAGACATTGGAAGTTGGATGCCAACTACAACCATTTGACCGAATAGCACTTTTAAAGGATTTTATAAACGCTCCATCCAGACTGTAAAGAGAGAGCTTGTTACGGAGATTGCTTAAAATCCACAGCTGTTTCGAGGCTCGATCGATGCTTATGGCTGTAACGTCGTTATCAAACTCTCCAGGCCCCTGACCATGACTGCCAATTCGATTTAATACATGACCGGATGGATCAATAACGACGATTTGAAACTCATCCATGCCTCTGATAAAAATGTTTGATCCATCCGTTTCAATTTGATTTAAGCTCTGCAAAAAGAAAGGATCTTCGGATTCGGCATGGTCTCTGATATCAATGGGCTGAACCGTTAAAACAGTGTGATTGTCAGAATGAACATCAAAGAAAAATAGAAAGCTCAATAGTAAAAACACGGTGATCTCCTTTTGTTGAAGCTGGTTCTTGGTTATCCGGAAAATATGTTATTGTCAATTATAGACAATTTGGTTATTGATTACAAGCGGCTCTTTGATTGAGCGCTCGAGGCTATATGGTGAAAATTTCTCTCAGCACCTTTGATTCCAGATTGCTTTACGTTGACCTGGACACAAGATGGTGGATGAAAAATAAAATGAAAAAAACAGCAGTCAGGCATTTTTGCGCACAATTCCAGGCTATGAACTTGTTGGAACCACTTCTATCTCTCTTCCGGTCTAGTTTTCGTATGCCTTCAAAACATCCAGAAGCTGCATGGGGTGATCGATGATGTGGCGGGCATGGTTGACTTCCAGTTCTTCTCGCGGCCTGAATCCCCAGGTGACACCCACACTGGCCATGCCTGCGGCCTTGGCTGTCAACATGTCGATTTTGGTGTCGCCAATAAAGAGGCATTGCGACTGGTTGACGTCAAGTGGTTTGATGATGCCCCAAACACCTTCGGCTGAGGGTTTTTTGGGGATACCGTCTATTTGTCCTCTCACCGTTTTAAAAGGAACATCGGGGAAAAAATGATGGACACACTTCTGGGTGATCCGGTCGGGTTTGTTGGAAAGAACGCAGAGCGTCCACTTGCCTGTCAGAGCTTTCAGCATGTTCTCGATGCCATCGTAAGGCCCGGACTTGTCCGCCCAATGGAGACCGTAGTCAGCTAAAAATTCAGCGAGCAGTCGTGGAACGAGTGCCTGCTGCTGGTGGGGAATGGCCTTTCTGACGAGATTTTCGGCTCCTTCTCCGACAAAATAGCGGTAAGCGCTTAGAGGGTGCACTGGAAAATCGTTGCGTTTTAAAACGCGGTTCATCGATCTTCCTATACCTTGGAGTGTGTCGAGAAGTGTTCCATCTAAATCAAAAATAAGAGTTGTAACAGCCATCTTGCGTCCTTTCAGTTTGAAGTCCCCGGACTCGTTTTTCACTAGCTGGCATCATAAGTTTTTCGGCATTCCTTGACAAGTAGTTTGAACTGATTGGGTCTAAATAGAGCGTTGTCAGAGCAGATTTCGGCTTAAAACCAAACATAGCGGTCTTTTTCTGCTTCGAGGGGCGTTTTTCCCCGGTTCATATTCTTTTTTCATTTCAGTGTATCTCTTTCTTACCTTGAGCTAACATGAAGAAGAACCGGAATTGAAAGAGATATCTTCACTTAAGCAAATCTCCAGGTTTGGGTGTGCCATGGGGGGTCTTTCCACCTGGGAACAGGAGACAGAATTGCATTATAAAGCACTATTTTCATTACCTTTACAATTAGATAAGTTTTTTATGGTTTTCCCTGTTTTTTCTTTGCGTTTTAGGCGTGTTTCCCATATACTGCAGGCCTGAAGAAATGCCTGATAAAGGGGGGCTGCAGTGCTTGAAGTTAAAAAAGAAAAGACCATAAAATACGAAATGGCGAAGATCAAAAAAGGCTTAATCAGTGAAGAGGCTTTGTCTGTGATTGAAGCGGAAAATTTGCTGCCGGCGAGCATGGTCAACAGGCTCAAAATTTGTTATCCACAACATGCAGCGGGCCTGGAAGAACATGATGTGCTTTTCACCGGTAGACAGCAGTACAAGGGACTGAGAGGCTTTAGAGAGGTCGTTCAGACTCTTCAGCTCAACGGGGTTGAAATCGGGCGTATCGATGAAAGAGAGTTTTTCGTTGAAGTTTACCGGTTCCTCGCTACCAGGCATGTGCTCAACTCCATAGACTGGAACAATTACCAGAAAGACCCGTTGTTTCATCTGGTTATTCCACAGCCGGACATGATACCGGAAGAACCAACTCGCAAATATGTTGAGGCTAAAACAGCCGAGGAAAGAACTCAAATAGCCATTGACTACATGGAACACACCAATCCACACGATGGCAAGCAGCAGTTGAACAAACCCTGGTTTGAGAATGAATACGGTCACATGGAGTTTGTAGAGGGAAGCCAGCACAAATACCCCCAGTGTCAGCTTGTTTTTGATAAAACCACTCAGGACTGTTTTGCCTTTTGCACCTACTGTTTCCGCCACGCCCAGGTTCGCGGTGACGAAGACATGTTCCTCCAGCACGAGGTCAAGCAAGTTCACGATTACATGAAGCAGCACAAGGAAATAACCGATTTGCTGATTACAGGCGGCGATGCCGGTTACCTGCCCGTTTCGCGTTTGAGAGAGTACGTCAAGCCCATTATGGAAGATCCGGAGCTCTTTCACATCCGAACGGTAAGGCTGGGTACGCGTGTATTGACCTTTAACCCTGAGATCATTCTAAAGAGAAAATACAACAAGATGCTTGAGTTGTTTGATGAATTGAGAGCCAATGGCATCCAGCTGGCCTACATGTCGCATTTTTCCACGCCCAGGGAAGTGCTGAACCCCGCCACTCTGGCTGCGATCAGGCGCCTGCAGAAACACGGTGTGACATTGAAAAGCCAGAGCCCCATTATGAACCATGTCAGTCTGTACACCGATGAAAACGGTCAAATCGATATAGATCGGTCCGCTCAGAACTGGATCGACCTGGCCAACATTCTGGCCATGAATGCTATTGGGTTCCACTCCATGTATTGCGCAAGGCCGACTGGTGAACACCACTACTTTACCGCGCCGCTTGCCGACATCAATAAAATATTCAGAAAAATTTATCGTTCGCTTGCTTCCATCAACAGGCCTTCACGTCATATTTCCATGACCTCATCTGCCGGCAAGATATCCATTATCGGAACCGCTGAAGTTCAAGGTGAGACCACCTTTGCCCTGGCTTTTACCGAGGCGAGGAACATGAAGTGGCTGGACAAGGTCTTTTTGGCGAAACACGATGAAAATGAAAATACCATTGAGCTCCTCAAGCCATACGATACCGAGGAATTCTTCTTTGAAGAAGAGCTGAGGGAAATTGAGAAGTCTTTGGAAGAAGCACTGAAGAACAGATAACTCAATTAAATCAGATACAGAGAAGGTCCCATGATAAACAAAATCGAAGAGTCGGCAGCCCGGGCTGTCGCGAATATACACGATGGAGCCATCGTGATGATTTCTGGATTCGGTGAAGCGGGAAGTCCCATTGAATTGATTCACGCGCTCATCGATCAGGGAGCCAAAGATTTGACTGTTGTCAGTAACAACACTGGCAGTGGTCATGTTGGGTTGGCTGCACTAATTGAACAGCGCAGGGTGCGAAAAATGATCTGCTCATTTCCGCGGACGGCCAATTCAACTGTTTTTCCCGAACTCTACCGGGCAGGTGATATCGAGCTGGAGCTCGTCCCGCAGGGTACTCTTGCCGAACGAATCAGAGCAGGAGGAGCCGGTATTCCCGCGTTCTACACGCCGGCATCCGTCAACACACCTTTGGCCGACGGCAAGGAAGAGCGCGTGTTTGACAATCAAAGGTATGTTCTCGAGTACGGGATACGAGCCGACTTCTCACTGGTGAAATGCCATTGCGCTGACCGTTATGGCAACCTGACCTACAATAAAACGGCTCGGAACTTCGGGCCTATTATGTGCATGGCCTCGGAGCAGGCCATCGTTCAAAGCCGAACGGTAGTGAAACCGGGCGGAATTGATCCTGAAAACGTTGTAACCCCCGGAATTTTCGTTCAGAAAGTGGTGGAAATTGCCAATCCACAGGATGAATCCATCCTGGTCAGTGAAGGTAGGTGTTATCCATGAGTGCAGAAAAGACAAAGGTGATTGGGTGGACACGTCCAGAAATGGCCAAGAGGGCCGCTCAGGATATTGAAGACGGATCATACGTCAATTTGGGCATAGGTATCCCCGAGATGGTGGCTCAGTTTGTGCCCGAAGGTCGCGAGTTTGTCTACCACACGGAAAACGGTCTGTTGGGAATGGGGCCTGAACCCGCGCCCGAGGATCGCGATTGTGAATTGATTAACGCCGGGAAGAAACCCGTTACAGCTATTCCCGGAGCCTGTTATTTTCATCACGCCGACAGCTTTTCCATGATTCGGGGAAGGCATCTCGATGTATGCGTACTGGGTGCCATGCAAGTATCCAAAGAGGGTGATCTGGCCAACTGGTCCACAGGGGCGCCCGGCGCGATTCCCGCTGTTGGCGGAGCCATGGACTTGGTGGCAGGTGTCAAGCGCATACTCGTTATCACCCAGCACACCACCAAAAAGGGTGAGCCTAAAATAGTTGACCAATGCACTTATCCACTCACGGGAAAAGGTGTTGTCAATCGAATTTACACCAACCTCGCTGTGATTGAAGTGACTCCTGAAGGGTTGCAGCTTATTGAATGCGCACCCGGAGTTACACCTGACTATGTCATTGAACATACAGGAACTCAACTCAGCGTTTCTTCAGACTTGGATTAAGTCTGGTCCTGATCGCAGGGTGTTTGTTAGAGAGTGGAGGTGCTGAAAAGCGGCAAAACCGAAGTCCTTATTTCATCAGCATCACCAAAGGGCAGCTTTTGTACGAACAGACACCGTGCGGGAAAACGGATCGCTTTTGAGTTTTTCAACGAACTATTGACTTCCGGATAACCATTTAGGCGTCTTTTCAGGAGGAAACTATGACGACAACAGAAGTAAATTCACCTACCCATTCCATTTCAGAAACCATTTATGAAAAAGCCCGCAAGGTCTTGCCCGGAGGCATCAGTCGCAATTCCATTTACCGCAAACCACATCCTTTTTATGTTGATTCAGCTAAGGGTTGCTATATAAAAGACATTGAAGGTGCTGAAAAAATTGACTTTGCCAATAACATGGCGTCTCTTATTCACGGTCACGCCCATCCTGTTATTATTGAAGCGGTGACCAAACAGCTGCAGCGCGGTTCTGCCTTTAATCTGGGCACTACAATGGAAGTCCGCTATGCGGAACACCTCTGTGGACGAAATAAAAGTTTCCAGAATGTTCGCTTTGTCAACTCGGGTTCGGAAGCTGTTCTGGGCTTGATCAAGACAGCCAGAGCGTATACCAACAAGCCCAAAATTGCCAAGGCCGAGGGCGCCTATCACGGTGTGTACGACTTTGCTGAAGTAAGCCAGACCTCCAATCCTTCAAACTGGGGCGATTTAGACAAACCCAATTCGGTCCCTGTCGCTGCCGGTACGCCCAAAGGCGTCATCAACAATGTGGTCGTCTTTCCCTACAACGATGTTGAACGCACACTTCGTATTCTCAACCAGCACAAAGATGACATTGCCTGCGTTTTAATTGACCCGGTTCCACATAGGATCGGCATGATCCCTGCCACAAAGGAATTTGTCAACGCGCTTTACAAGTGGACACGCGAGAACGGCTCTTTACTGGCTTTTGACGAAGTCATCACCTTCAGAACCGAATACGGTGGCGCTCAAGAACGCTACGATGTTCAATCCGACCTCACTTCCATGGCGAAAATAATCGGAGGCGGGTTCCCCGGAGGCGCCATAGCGGGATCCAGCGACATTATGGGCGTGATGGATCCCTCTGCAAAGAAACTCCTTCTTCCGCACTCCGGTACTTTTTCTGGCAATCCAGTCACCATGACGGCAGGCCGATTGGCTATGGAAATGTACGACAGGGAAGCCGTCAAGAAGTTGAATGCTCTGACTTCAGTTGCCATTAAGCAAATTGAGGAAGCCATTAAGATAGCGGACATTCCAGCTTGTGTGACAGGGGCGGGTTCACTCTTCCGGGTTCACCTGAAAGAAAAGCCTCCCACTCATTATCGAGAAGCTTACATGGATTCCAGGACCTCCATGCTGCTGGCTAAACTGTTGAATTATCTCTACGCCAACGGCATTATTATGATGAATACCTGTTCTGCCGCGCTTTCTACTGTGATGACTCAGGTAGAGATCGATCGGCTTAGTGAAACGCTTCTCAATGGATTCAAATTAATCAAATCGGATATCGAGAATAAATAATTAGGAGAAAGACCATGAGAGAGGCATATATTTGCGATGCAATTAGAACACCGGTAGGTGCTTACGGTGGCGGACTGTCTTCCGTCCGGGCTGATGATCTTGCCGCGATCCCACTGAAAGTTTTGGTGGAACGCAATCCCAATGTGGACTGGGATGCCGTGGACGATGTTATTCTGGGGTGCGCCAACCAGGCTGGAGAAGACAATCGGAATGTGGCCAGAATGTCACTTCTGCTCGCGGGCTATCCCCTTCACATTCCTGGCGTGACGGTGAACCGTCTCTGCTCTTCAGGGCTGCACTCAATAGGGTCCGCTGCCCGTGCGATTAAAGCCGGTGAAGGCGATCTCTTTATAGCCGGCGGGGTTGAGAGTATGTCTCGATCTCCTGTTGTGATGGCTAAAGCGACCCAGGCTTTCTCCAGGGCGGTTGAAGCCTACGACACCACCATCGGCTGGCGGTTTGTCAACAAGAAGCTGGATGAAATGTACGGCACCGATTCCATGATTCAAACAGCTGATAACGTGGCTCGGGAGTACAAGATCAGCAGGGAAGATCAGGATGTCTTCGCGCTCTGGAGTCAGGAAAAAGCCGCGGCGGCTCAGGCCAATGGGAATTTGAGAGAAGAGCTTGTTCCTGTTACCGTTCCGCGCAGAAAAAAGGATCCACTGGTTGTCGATAGAGATGAACACCCGCGATCAACCTCACTGGAGAAACTGGCGAAGCTCAGACCTATTTTCGGCGGAGACAATACGGTTACTGCGGGCAACGCATCGGGAATTAACGATGGGGCGGGTGCCGTGATTGTCGCGTCTGAAGAGGCGGTCAAGGCGCATGGTTTGAAACCCCTGGCTCGTATTCTGGGAATGGACGCGGCGGGAGTTCCTCCCCGTGTTATGGGTCTTGGACCCGTGCCGGCTACGCAAAAACTCCTGAAGAGGCTTCGTATGTCACTTGATGACATGGATATCATTGAACTCAACGAAGCCTTCGCGGCTCAATCCCTTGCCTGTACCCGACAGCTGGGTCTGGAAGATAATGATCCGCGGTTAAACCCTTGCGGTGGTGCCATTGCATTGGGACACCCTCTGGGTATGAGCGGTACCCGGCTGGTGATAACGGCTCTTTATCAGTTGTCGAGATCCAACAGCGCTTCCAAGGCACTGTGTTCCATGTGCGTGGGTGTTGGCCAGGGCATGTCCATGGTTATCGAGAAAGTGTAGTCTCGTTTTTTTGGCTTTATCTAATTAGCTCGAGGAAGATCTGCCGGTCAGACCGGTAGATTTTCTTTCAGCAAAAGGAAGATAAACGGTGCCGGCGTTGTCGCGTTGAGATGCAGGGACCGCAGCAAAGGCAGGAAAGCGATTGGCTACGAAGACCCCATAACCCCTTTCTGTTCTTGACGTTCATACCTGCCTGCGTGGAGCTTGAAAACCACAGGGTCTCTGGTTGAAATGGATGCGACATATTGAAACACTATAAACCGGGTGAACAGTGATGATTCAAACCGATGGAAAATTCAGGCTTGCTATTTCGCCATGTCCCAATGATACGTTTGCCTTTTACGGGCTGCTGCATGGAAAGGTACCCTACTCCAGAGACCTTCAAACTGAGTACATGGATATTGAAGCCCTGAATCTGCAATGCATGCGGCATCGGTTCGATTTTTGTAAGATCAGCTTCAGTGCCTTTCTTCCTCTTTCCAGGGACTATGTCATGCTGGACAGCGGCGCGGCGCTGGGGTTTGGATGCGGTCCGCTGATTGTCGCAAAAGAGACCTTTCCCCTGCAGGAATTGTCAACCAGGAAAATAGCCATTCCCGGGAAAAACACCACCGCCTGTTTGTTGCTCAAACTCTTTGCCGGCAAAAGCCTGCATACTGTGGAAATGCCCTTTGATCACATTATGGATGCGGTCAACCGGGGTGATGTCGACGCGGGTCTGATCATACACGAGAGTCGATTCACCTACCGCTCCATGGGACTGATTGAGTTGGTTGACCTTGGAGCGTGGTGGGAGCAGAAAACCGGAGCCGCCATTCCTCTGGGCGGCATTGTGGCCAGGCGAACGCTCCCTGTGGACTCCATTCTGGAGTTTCAGCAAGCACTCACCAGGAGCATTGACTACGCGTGGAACCACCCTGACGAAGTGGTTCCTTTCATGAAGGAACACGCACAGGAAATAGACCGTGAGGTCATGCTTCAGCATGTCAATCTCTACGTCAACGAGTTCACGCGTTCCCTGGGTCCAGCGGGAGAGAAAAGTGTGCGCATGTTGTTTGCGGAATCTGTTGTAGCCGGATTGATTGAAGATCGTGTGGAAGCTCTTTTTGTCCATGAAATGGAGAGGTAGATCCTGCTGAAATTCCGTGTTTTACCGGAATCGCAGAATGCTATACCGGCAGGTTGAAAAAGGACACCTGTAATAGTATGCCGAGAGGCGCTCATTTTTGGGAAAATGGCGATCAGCCCATTTGCGTTTTTTCGTATTGAAAATAGAGTTGAGCCTGTTCGTTCAATTAATAGATTTTATGAACTAGAGTCTAAAGGTATTTTTCTTTTTGCCGTAATAATGAGGGAAAGGGAAGGTTTACTATGCCTGAATACAGTCTGATTGTTCTCAAAGATCTATTGCACGATTTCAACGATATGAGCTTGACCGATTTTCGGCAGGCTTTAAGCACGACCATGTCCGACATAGATCCTTTTGGGATCCAGCTTCTTTTAAATCAATTAAAGGATTTTCGCGGGAACAGGAGTTTAAGAGCTGCCATTGCCGCGTCCCTGGCCGAATTGGAAGATGAACAGTACCTTGATGATTTCTCTGAAGTCATTGAAGTGGAAACGGATGTTGGTCTCTGTCGCGAATGCATACAGGGTATTGTCAGAATGGGGACAAAAGATTCCCATGCCCGCTTGGTGCAGTTGGCCAAGGATAAACCCAACGCCACTATTGCCACCTTGCTGAGGCAGGAACTGGAAAAACTGAATCAAAAGGAGCCGCTGGATTATTACTTTAACAATTTGAAGAAAGGAGAAGCCTCTGCAAGGGGTACAACAGCGGCCTCTCGTGTTCTCATCAGTATTGGAGAGGATAAAATAGTAGACCGCATCCTGCCTGTTTTCACAGAATTCGATGGTCTTGGCAGAGTGGAGGCGGCTCGTGTTGTGTCTCAGCTGGGGCAAGTCAGACACTTGGAACCTCTTCTGCCGCTTCTGGATTCCTTTGTCAACCGGTATAAGAAAAGGCTTCAATTTGTCAGTGAGATAGAGACCTTACAAGGTCTCGGTAAAAGCGATAAAATGGGCCATCTCTATCGCTTTGGTCAAAATTGGGTTTCCAAGGGAAAAACAGAAGTCTACAATAATATCCTGGAACACTTACAGGAAGGGCATCTGAATCGAGCGAAAGCACTTGGTGAAGAACTGATTGCTGAATCTCAAATTGGTTTCCCGTTTTATTTCAAGAGCATGATCATGCTCCACAACAATCAAGTCGCCTTGGCAACTAAGTATCAGACAGATACCTTGAAAGACAATCGGATAAAGATTAGCCGGTACAGACAGTTGCTGGGATTTTTTGCCGAAGGATTAGGACGCATTGTGGAACAGGGAGACGTTTCGGAAGATATA
This sequence comes from Acidobacteriota bacterium, assembly GCA_002747255.1. Lineage (GTDB taxonomy): Bacteria > Acidobacteriota > Holophagae > Acanthopleuribacterales > Acanthopleuribacteraceae. The sequence goes on from PDUC01000035.1 coordinate 75,056, forward strand.
CGAAGTCAGGTTGTTTCCCGGATGAAACATTTCCTTGAAATTCAAAGTCCCGACATGCAAAAAATGGCACTATTTGGCGTTGCCTGCTTTGTTAAACCCAACGATAGCGAGCTGCTTGAATTAGTGGCATCGTCAAATCAGGTAGAGGGATTAATGGTATTGCTCAAGAAGATAAGCAAGAAAAACGATCCCGGCTTTATACCTTTCTTTATTGGTTTAGTGGAAAACCATCAACTTGTGGATGTTCAGGAATTGGCGTTGCAGGCATTGGCTGATTTACCGGAGGTTGAATCGGCCATTGAAGAGATGATGAATTCTGCTCATACAGAGGAGCTGAGAACGGGTATTCGTATCGTCGGTTCCATTAAAAGTAAACTCTTTATACCCCGCCTTCTGAAACTGGTTGAAGATCAAAGTGACTTTCTGCGAGCGGATGTCATCGAGGCTCTGGGAAGAATAGGCGATCCGGCAACGCTTGGCTCCATTGAGACTGTTCTATACGATGCCAGGAATCCCAATCTGATTGAAGCTTGTTTGAATGCCATGGGGGAAATGAAGAATGAGCAGGCAACTGAAGCCTTAAAGCGCTTTTCGGAAAAGACCCAAAACAGGGAGAAAGCGCTGTCGGCACTTGAACACCTGATTCGATACTACCATCGATGGGATTTCCCTCTGCCTCAAGAGGATTCGGAATCAACCATTGAGCTGCTCAATGAGTTTATTCTGGGACCCAACAAGGATAACAGGTTGAAATCATATACCGCAGCGTCAAGGGTCATCACCTGGGACCTCGGTTTGTACCAGAAACTGCGGGAACTTTTGAAGGAAGCCACTTCCAAGCTGCGCGCTCAATCCAATTGGGATAAAAAAGAGAAACCCGCTTTGGAAAAAGCCCAGAAATCGCTCAATCGATCTTATTACTTCCTCAAGGATGCCTTGGAATATCAGGAAAAGATAGAGGGGATGTTTAGAAGAAGCAGAGGTGCCAATGACTCTCGCTGGTTAAGTGAATTTGAACGCGTTTGCAAGACAATCGAACAGAGCCAGTTCCCCATGAGTCCTGAGTTTCTGAAAAAGCTCGCCGAGAGGGTAATAGAAGAGCTTCAACAGAGAGAGAACTGGAGAGAGAAGGCCCTTTTGTACCGGCTGGCAGGGTACTCAAGAGTAGAGAGCCTGATTGACGTTCTATTGGTCCATCTGAAATCAGTTCCAAGACAGGCCAGGAATGCGCTGATGGAAGCCTTGAACATGCTTGGCTTTACAATGCAGGATATTACTGACGCGGTCAAAATAAAATCGGTTTGTCTGCTAGAAGGTTCGCGATTTTTCAATAAAAAATTGACTCATCATTTAAGGAATATGATGTTGACGGTGTCCTCTTTTGATACTGTGGAGGCTGTTGAAAAATTTCTGAGCGGGACGAGTGCTGAAAAGTGTCCGGATTGTCTCATTACAGAGCTGACCCTGCAAAATCCCGGTGACCTGATTCCCTATGTTGAAAAGTGGAGAGCCAATTTACCGCCATCATTGGAAATCATCGTCCAGACTAATTTAAGAGAGCCGAAGAGACTGGAAAAAATGAAACAGCTTGGAATAAGGGGACTTGTGTTGAAACCCTATCCCCTGGAGCGCCTGGAGGAGGTAATCAGGGGAACATGAGGAGATTTTTATGGAACTAGGAACTATTGCAGGACTGGGATTGGGTTTAACCCTGATAGCCATTGCTATTGTTATAGGCGGGAACCCGGTTATCTTCGTAGACGTGCAATCCCTGCTGATTGTTATAGGGGGAGGCGTTATAGCCGCACCTATGATTGCGTATCCTCTTTCTCATGTGAAGGGTATGGTTTCCATTGTTATGAAAGCCGTTATTGTAAAGGCCAAAGATCCCGTTGAATCCATTAAGTTCATTATTGAATTAGCTCAAAAGGCGCGTAAGGAGAGTTTACTTGCGCTTGAAAATGTGGAAATAGAAGATGAATTTCTGAAGAAAGGCATCGGCCTAGCCGTTGACGGTACGGAACCGGCCATTATCAAGGGTGTTCTCAAAGCTGAAATGACCTACATCCAGAAACGACACGAAGACGGTAAAGCCGTGCTGGAAACGATTGGTGACATGGCACCTGCTTTCGGTATGATTGGTACACTGGTCGGCCTGGTTAATATGTTGGCTAACCTGTCGGACCCTTCCGCGATTGGTCCCGCAATGGCGGTTGCAATCCTGACTACGCTTTACGGTGCTGTTGCGGCCAACGTGTTTGCCCTTCCACTGGCGAATAAACTGGCCTGGTACGATGCCGAAGAAACACTTCAAATGGAAATCGTCATCGAAGGGATTAATTCCATTCTGGAGGGGGAACACCCCGCCATTGCCGAACAGAAGTTGATGAGCTTCCTGCCTGCTTCCAAGAGAGAGCAAGGATGATCCATGTCCGATGAAAACAAACCTCAAGAGATGGAGTGCGAGGAGATTAAATGTCCTCCTAAAGGTGCTGCCAAATGGGTTGTCACCTTTGGCGATATGATGTCGCTTCTCCTCTGTTTCTTTGTGCTGCTGCTCAGCTTTTCCAGTACCGATGTGGCAAAATACAAAGAAGCTGTCGGCAGCCTGAAAGAAGCGTTTGGTGCCATGAAAACCGATCCAACTCGAATGATGTCCATGGGCGATAATATCATTGCCAAACAAATGGATATGGAACCGGCCATGATGGCTTTGGTTGCCATTCGCTCTAAAGCGAAAAAACTCGCCAAAAACAAAAAATCCAAGGTCGAAATGGAGTCGGGTGCCGACTGGGTTCGTATCAAGGTGCCAGGAGATACCCTCTTCGACTCGGGAAAAGCGGATATCAAACCGGAAGCTTACCCCATCCTGAATGACATTGGCGATATTATCAACAGCTACAAGGGCGATGTGGGAATCGAGGGTCACACCGACAATGCCGTTCCGCGTACGGGCGACGCCTTTGCCAATTACCGCCTGGGCTTTGAACGGGCAACTGCCGTCCTGGCTTACATGGTCGTTAAAAAGAGTATCGACAAGAAAAAAGTCTCTCCCACTTCCTATGCCGATACCAGGCCAAGAGAAACGAACGCGCTTGAAGAGGGACGAAAGAAGAACCGGCGGGTGGAATTTTTATTTTCTTCTGGAAGGGATTTTAAGTCCGGTAAGCTGAACGCAGAGATCATTAAGCCTGAGTGATTCAGATGGTTGAAAAAAGGCTCTGTTTGAAGTTGAGAACAGAGCTTGAAAAGGGTTATAAAATTATTCGCTGTCTGAGTTGCCGGGTTCTATTTGCTTATCATCGTCTTCAGAGAGAGATTTTTTGAAATTCTTGATACCCTTACCCAGGCCTGCGCCCAGCTGAGGTAATTTTTTCGCGCCAACAAATACGACGATTAACAGGAAAATGAGGAGCATTTCCTGGAACCCGAATGTTCCAAACATAACTGAACTCTCCTTTTTTTGTTCAGACACTTGCGATGGTCTGAGCATAGTTCGTCCGCCAATCATATCACGGCCTAAGGGGTCATTCAATCTCACGAGTGAATTAAGCTGTTTTGCAATTGCAGGAAAGGATTGAATTCAGGGGCAAAAGCGTTTGTTTTTCTGTTCATCACATCAACATTGAAAGTGCATAAATACCACATGTGTTAAATGATTGTGCTTCATGAGCACCCGTCTGTTCCGCGGTTGAAACCTTACAGAACAACAGAGCATGAAAAAAGCCCGGCACTCTACGTACCGGGCTTTTTATTGCTGACGCTCATCTTGCTGAAAGCGCAAGAGGGAGAACTACAGGACGAAACTCAATTCACTTTGTGGTGTTCGGCAGTCCATATCCTGACCGCGGTCGCGGTGATCGGTTATTTCGCCTGTAACGCCGATGGTGCGGCCAAGCAGGAACAGGATGAACACCAGATGCTGAACGTCATCGTATTGGACCTTGCCGTTGGAGAAATCACTCCAGACCAGTTTAAGCGCGATAACGGCCAAAACGGCGTCCACGTTGACACAGAAGATGTTGCGGGTGACACCTTCCTGGTACAGTTCCTTGACAAGATGGTGATAGAAATCGAGGAAAATATTGTAGATTCCTCCCGCTTTCATCTCTTTCCTGACGAACTCTTCACGGGGATCGGTATTGACCTTGTTGCCCTTGAAGACAGGATGGTTGACACAGGGTATTTTCTGGAATTGTGTCTGGCCTGTTGCCTTGGCTTTCATTTTAATCTCGCGATAGGCCTTGGCTGCGGAATTGGCCAGTGCCTGCAAATCGACACCGTGTGCTTCATTGCCTGGATCGGACAGTTCAATTTCCTTAAACTGATCCAGGAGATAGGCCACCGCTTCAAAACCGTTTCCGCCGTGGGCAAAGCCCGTATTGGCCAGCATACCCACATAAGCTGTGGGAATGTGGTTGCGGGCGCTGACGCTTTCCTTGGCACCTTTCGCAGAGATGGTGCCCGGACCATTGGTCAAGGTCAGTCCAAGCAAGTACTTCAGTTCCACTAGCTCTTCTTTATTGGCCTTGCGGTTGAAGAGCAGCTTGAAAATATTTTCTGTGAAGCTGGTACTCAAATTGTTGGTCTTTGAGCTGGCCAGACGCTTGTAGAACTTGTTCTCTTTTCGGTTGATAACCGAACAGGCCACCATCTGACTGATGAGGTAGATGTAGGTGAAAGCATCTTCCACCACCTGTCTGCTGATTCGCTTCTGCAGCAGCGGATGCCAGAACATGCAAACGGTTAGCGAAGCCAGAATGAATTCCAGCGGATCTTTCAAGCTGAGCTTGCCCTCTTTGGACTGTTTGAGGATGTGTTGACAAAGGTGGAGTGACGTGCACACTTTCTTGCTCTTCATGACCATGTCGGCCAGTAGCTCTGTCATTTCATCCATCTTGATTTTCTTTGTGGTCAGGAATGTCTTGGCGATATAGTCTTCTATTTCTTTGGGATACGTTTTGGTGTCTTCATTGAGATCGTTTTTGCGAATAATGTCAATGAGTTCCCTCGCGTAAAACCGGGTCTTGCTCAACAGCGGTTGATCGCCTATTAGAGCTATTTGAGAGGCCAGGGCCGAGTTGGGTGAACATCCGTTTTCGCGGCTGATATCCATCAGGGTTTCCTGATGTTTGTTCAGCTTCAGGAAGAGGTTCAACATCATGTTAATGGCCTTGGTATCTTCAGCGGAAGGCTGGACTCGGGCGATGGCAAAGTAGATGTTCTCTTCCACGCTGTTTTTGGAAAGCTCAAGAATGGACTGCCCGAAGAGTTGAGAGACCTGAGTCGCTTTGTCCATACGGGAGGCACCGGATCGGTTGCGCATGTTTTGCTGCATGTAACTGGCGCCAACCTGTTTGCGAATTTCGCGGATCTGTTCGTTGTAGGGATGCAGGGCTTCCACGACGGGATTGTCCAGTTCCTTGGGTAAAGGTAAAATATCGTCTTTGATCCAGAGCTTCAGATTGAGATCTCCAGATGAATCGAAATCGGGTTCTTCATCTATCTTTTTGTAGATTGCCTGCATGGCTTCGGGGAAGTGCTGAATGCTGGCAATGCGAACGCCTTTCTTGCTGACAACGGGGTTGTCGGGGTCGAAGACGGGCACACCGAAGTAGTTGTCGAACCAGGCTTCCTTGGACTCCGCGTCATCTCCTGAACCGGCCATGGCACCGGCATGTCCGCAAGAGCGGACGATGTCTTTCTTCCAGCGTCCTGTTACACAGACCACAATGGGTTTGTTGAAGCCGAAACGCCTTTCTTTAATCCAGTCCAATGCCAGCTTCTCATAATAACCACCGGGCTCGACGTACAGAGCCACGGCCTTGGTGCGCGGGTCGTTTTGGGCTGCGTACAGAAATTCGGGCAGTGCAAAGTGAATAAAGACGTCTTTGCCCGAACTGACAGCGGTTGAAATGCCGAAACCCGACGTGCGCAGGTACTCCGCAATGGTGGTTGTGAAGTTGCCCGAATTGGAGTGAATGGCTACGGAACCGGGCTTCAGGGTCTCTTCCGGTTTGTCTCCACCCAGGGCACCGCCGATGCGAACGTGATCCCAGGCATTGGCAACACCCAGGCAGTTCGCTCCAACCACATCCACGCCAGCCTCCTGGCAGATTTGGCGAATGTTTCTGGAGTCCTTGACGGGTACTTTTTCTGTAATGATAATAATGCGTTTCAAATCCTTGTTGTAGGTTACCAGTTCCCAGGCTGCCTGTGATACAGCGGCAGGAGGAAGGTAGATGACACCTATGGAAAATGTCTTGCCGGATTGAATGACATCGCGAACGGAACTATAGACCGGTATGTTTCCAGCGGGTGTTTCCAGCTCACCGTGACGCCCGTATTGCACGCCGGCAACGATGTTGCCGCCGCTGTATTGGTTGGAAACGGGTGTCACTGTGCGGCTCTCACCACCCAGGATGTTGATCACACACACTTTGTCTTCTTTTGTAATTAACTCTTCTAAGGAGTAAATGCCCACGTAATAGGGAAATGGTTTGGTAACTCGCTGTCTCATTTTTGCCTCCTTATTTTGCCTTCTCGAGATAGGCTTTTCGGCCTTCTTTTGCCCACCATTGATCTATCTTGGCGGCGTATTCAATCACCCGGATCATGGACGTATCGTAACCAAACACGCGGTAGGGAAGGCGAAGGGTGTCCAGAATGTCCTTGGCGTAGAACATCCCTTTAATTAAATTGGGACCACCTCTTCCTATGACGGTGTAAAGAGGCTTCTTGCCGTGTTCGGCAATGTGATCGCGAAGCGCATCGAAAATGCCCTTGAAGGTGACGTAAATATTGGTGTTATTGGCTTTCCCGCCAATGATCAGGAGCGTGTTAGCCTGGTCATACCAATACTTGAAGACAATTCGAGAAATGTCGTACATCTTGTTGTAAGAAGGGTTACCGCCGAAATCGGAACTGAAAATACCCATTTGACCCAGGGTTTCAGTTGCCGCCGAGTTGGCACCGCCGCCAAACATAAAGGGAATGACCGTGCCGTTTGGATTCATTTCCAGCACATCACTTTGTCCCTGATAGGTTCTCAGCTGATTGATTTCACTTTCAAAGGGTGTGACATCGCTTTGAAAAATCGTGTTGGGTAAACCCACTCGGCGCCAGGCCGGGTTGTCCTGATCGAAATCGGCTTTTAAATCACAGGCAACGGGAACATAGGAGTTACCCACCCGTTTAATTCGAACCGGGTTCAACTCAACGGTCGTCAATCCGTAATTTTCAAATAAGTCCCATAGTTTGGGGAGGTTTCGGACCAGACAGCTGATGTACTTTTCAGGGCAACCTGTGTCGCGCAGCGCATTGGTGATATCGAAGGATTTGATGCCGATGAAGGGGTCGATCCACACTTCTATCTTCTCTTCCTTGGGCAGCGATTCAATATCCATACCGCCTTTGGGGGTGAGAGTGAAATGGGTCTTGCGATCCAGCGTGGAGTTGGTGATACTGAAGTAGACTTCAATGTCCGATTCGACAAACTCTTCAAAAATGATCCCGTTGGCCTGAATGGTTTTTGAACCGTATTTGTGTTTTGCGAAGTAAAGGTCTTCCTTTGCTTTCATGGCATCGACTAAATTATCGACAATGCGAATGAGTCCTGCCTTGCCTTTTTTTCCTACGCCGCCGTAAAAGAGGGGCTTGACGACTAATTTGCCGTACTTGTCCAGCATGCCCTGAAGCTGTTCGCGCGTTGCAGAACCCGTTGCGATTTCAGGAACTGGGAATTCCACCAATTCCAGGAGCTGCTTACCGTATTTCAATCCTGATATTTGCATATCGTTCTCCTCGAAGCTTATCTTTGCGTGCCGACCGGGCTACGCGATTAGTTCGGTTTTTTATTGAATCATGCAGGAAGTTGCAAGCGAGCCAGTAATCTTTCGATTTCCTGAAATCACGGCTTCTCTCTTACCTGATTCAGTTTTTCTGTTAGGGGTCTCCGCCCCACGCATAGGCTACTCCTGTTGCAATATCACCACAAGCCCAAAATTTCACTTAAAAACAGGTCTTTTCACGGTGTTTACATTACGGGTTGGGCGCAGCCGGTTTGAAACCATTTCAGCGGTAAAAAGCGCCAAAATGAACAGGAATCAATGGAATAAAAACCAGCGTACTGTTCCCCTACGGCTTGATTTTGTTGGAGTATGCGTGAAAAACGACACATACTGAAAATTTACAAAGAGGATTGGACATAAAAAGAGAGTCCTCTGTGAAAGAGAAACTTTCAATGCGCCAAAGTGGAGTTAAAGATTCACTTGTCTGTAGTATGTTTTTTAATGTATTCTCATTTTCTGCTTGTAAGGCTGGTCTTCGCTTTTGCTAACAGAAATCCCGATCAAAAGAAAAAGATCCTGCATAAAACTTATAATGATCGGTTTTGTTGTACAAAAACAATTGGCAATTCTCTTGTTGGGATAAATAAAACCTTATTTTACATGGAAATACAATGTCATCCCTTGTCTTTTTTAAGTTGATTTGGAATAGAGAATCACAGTATGTTTAAGATGCTTGCAAATGATCGTTATTGGATTTGGGTTCTGGTGGTTTTGGCTGCGATTAAGGGGTTTCTGCTCACAGCCAGCTTTCCTTTTTTTAACAATGTTGATGAATTTCAACATTTTGATGTTATTGTAAAATACTCCAAGAACATACTGATTACACCTGATAATGAAAGTTATGACAATGTATCGATCGCGTATAGATCTTTGTTTTATTCCCCCGAATATGCAACTAACTCGATAAAAGAAGCTGAAGCACCTGTTTGGAAAAAGCCAAAAGAAAGCCAGGAAAAAAGAATAAACAGAGACATTGCGCTCTGGAAAGGTGCGCGCAATTATGAAAGTCAACAACCTCCAATTTATTACGCTCTAGCCGGGTCTGTTTTTAAAATCGGTCAATGTATAGGTTTAAACCATAAGAATACCCTTTATTTACTTCGATGGTTAAACATTCTTTTTTTTATTGCACTGATCGCTGTATCGTACTCTGTAAGTAAGACCGTCTTTTTCAATCAACCTTTATTTTTTCATTACTCGATCCCCCTATTCTTGATCGTTTTTCCACAAGAGAGTCTGTTGATGCTCGGTAACGATAGTTTGCACCCACTTTTATCCACGATAACTCTTTTGTTTGTTTTAAAAAACATGAATAAACTGGGTGATTCGAAAAAAACGGTCTTTTATTTATCCCTTCTGTGTGTTTTGACCTTTTTTGTCAAGTATTCCAGTGTAGGTATTTTCTCACTTTTACCGTTTATACTTCTTTACAAATATCGTGATGACCCCGCTTATCTCATTCAATCTCTAATTGTATATGGTTTGGCTGTTTTCATTCCTGTGGCTCTATGGTCCTCCAGAAATTATTCTCTGTTTGGTGATATGGTTGGCAATATGGCTGGATCCGATCAATGGACCCTGAAGCCTTTTCACTTATGGTGGAATCATCCCATCTTTTCATTTAACGGTATGTGGTTTTTTGTAAAGAGAACATTTGCCAGCTTCTGGAGGGGTGAAGTAATATGGCATGGAAGATGGATCCAGAACAACATCCTGGATTTATTTTTCATAGTGTCTTCTTTGTTTTTTCCTGTTCTTGGATTAATCAGTTACATAAAAGAAAACAGAAAGGACGTAGCTTGCGTTTTTGCTCTTATTATTGGCTCATCGCTGTTTTTTCTAGTTGGCTGTTCATTGGCTTTTGACTTTGGTGATTGGTTTTATCCTTCAAAAAGAAAACCGTTTTTGGTATCCGGTCGCCTTATTATGGGCATGATAGTACCTTTTCTCATTTTATACATGGAAGGGATTTACTTTTTTTTCAGGAAAAGACTAACACCAACAGTAATATTTTATAGCCTGCTTTTATTCAGCATAACGGTAGCAGAGTTCGTCATGCATTACCCTGTTTTTCAAAGTCCGTTTAACTGGTTCCATTTTTAATTTTTATTAACGTTTGTTCCTGTGGCGTTGATTGCCGGAGCACTCTTGGCGTTATGCTGTTACGGATCTTCCGGGAAAAAAGGCATGAAAATGCCACCTATCGGCGATATACGGAAGACACGTCTTGCTCTTGGTAAAAGTGTGGGCGCTACCTGGCTCGTTAAAACAATTGCGGATCGCATCGGTATGTCAGCTTC
>PDUC01000003.1 GCA_002747255.1 Acidobacteriota bacterium
CTTCTTCGTTGGTGAGGGGTGACAACATCACCGATGGATTGACAACACCTTGCAGCAAACCATCATAACGCGCCAGTTCGGCATTGGCCTCTCCGACCAGGGCAAACAGTCGTTGGTAATCCAAACCTTCAATTGGTAGTGTGTTAGGTATATAAGGTTTCATCACAAGCTCCTTACATCAGAAATGCCGGCTTGCTTGAGAATCTGAACCGCATTGGTTTTGACCACGTCATCTTTGAACCCGGAATCCTTGAATACCACGCGCGTAACAAGTTCTTTCTTTTTCTCATCTTTATATTCAGGCTTTAATTGTTTCAGCAACTGAACAATGCCTTCGACCACCTCAAGAGAAATGGAATCCGACAAACAGATGATGAGTGCTCCACTACCGATATTGAACACCTTTTGACCGGCGATGGTGTGTTCAGTAATAGGCAAAATCAAATCGAGTCCGTATTTAAGCAAGACCTCGTAAAGGATATCTTCCTCACGACGATCGGTTTTAATATTGGAAATAAAGTCTTCGAGGGTGCGTTCCGTCATATCAAAGTCCACTTCCCATGGTTTGATATTAGTCGAGTCGAGCTTGAATACCTTGAAGCCAAGGTCTAATTCTTTGGAACCACTAATGGACACTAATTTACACGAATTATCTTTTTCAGTATTTGTGTTGATTCGTTTTGATTCGTGGTTTTCTTTGATTTTGGCGGCAGCTCGGCGGATGCGTTCCTTGCTTATTTCGGCGATGGTTTTGTAGCCAGCTTTGAAGGCTTCGGATTTTTCGTTTGTTACTTCAGGGAGCTGAACCATGATGAATTTACGATTACCACCGTCTTGGGCGTTAAGCTGCATCACAGCATGGGCGGTCGTGGCAGATCCCGCGAAAAAGTCGAGAACTATGGAGTCGTTATCCGAGCGAGTAGCCGACAAGGCAATCTTTGCTATTAGTTTTGATGGCTTAGGAAAACTCATCAGCGATTGTGCGCCGAGAAGATCATGAATTTCATAAAATCCGTCTTCATTTGTCCCCCAGCCATCCTCAAACAAGTTGTCTGAATATTTAAACTCAAAACCTGTTTCATTTGCACCTCTCATAGGTAACAGATCTTTAATCATTTTTGTGCGAGGAGCAGTGACAATTCTCCTGAAATACAAATCTTGAGTTACATACAGGCTTTTTTCTTTTGCATATTTATCAAGTAATTCTTGAGAGTAAATCCAATTGCTATCAACCTTTACATCTTCAATAAGAACACCGTTTTTTATGACCATATCTGAAAGAAGAATCATTTCCATATTTCCTGAGCTTATTCTGCTACCAGATGGAACATGATGATTCTTCTCATGGAATTTACTTGGAATGCCTTTCTTAATTAGTCTTTCAGCTCGAGCGTTGGTTGTTTTTATTACGGGGTATGTTTCTTCACTCCTTGCAATTTCACCAATCAACCCAGAGAAAGAGTCTCTTGATTTTACAAAAACAAATAGATACTCCTTAACGTTGGTTACAGCGCCAGAGAGGAATGCGCCTTTTTTCTTCTTTTCCCAAACTAATTCTGCGATAAAATTCTCTTCCCCAAAAATCTCATCACACATCTTACGAAGATTGGCCACTTCATTATCATCAATAGATATAAAAATTACCCCATCATCCTTCAACAGATTCCTCGCCAGCTTTAACCGTGGATACATCATATTCAACCAGTCGGTGTGATATCGCCCGCTGGTTTCCGGATTGTTGGATAAATTTCGGCCTTCCCCATCTACCTGACCGGTGATTTCCTTGTAGTTTTTGATATTGTCCTTAAAATTGTCTTTATAAACAAAATCTTTGCCGGTGTTGTAAGGCGGATCGATATAGATCATCTTCACTTTTTTGTGATAGCTCTTTTGCAGGAGCTTGAGTACTTCAAGGTTGTCGCCTTCAATGAAAATATTCTGAGTGCTATCCCAATCTACCGACTCTTCCTTGCACGGGCGTAGAGTGCCTGTGCTGGGTGTCTGGGCGATCATCCGGGCTTTGCTCTTTCCGTTCCATGTAAAGCTGTAGCGTTCATCCTTATCGCTTACATACTCACCAAGCACTTCACGCAAGGCATCCCAATCAATTTTCATTCGTGTTGATTCGTGTCCATTCGTGGTTCCATCTTCAGTGAAGGCCTCTGGAAAGAGCTCTTTCAGCTTAGCCACATTTTCGGCTACGATATCCATTGTTTTACCATCCATCTTTTCCATTATTAAACCTCTCTATTTGTAACCACAGAATACACAGAAAACACAGACGTCTTATTTTTTCTGCGTGTTCCGTGTATTCTGTGGTTTCATTTAATAATTCTCTCTATTGTTGCCTTTGGATAATGACCGAAGTTTATTAAAAATCCAAGTTGAAGTCTTGTTGCTTTAAGGTAGTTATGCAACTGGGCACGATGTTCGTTACAAATCTCTTTTACCGCTTTAAGCTCAACAATAATTTTGTCATAGCAGATCAAGTCCGGCTTATAGGTTTGCTGAAGCTTTTCAAGCTTGTAGAACAATTTCAATTCAGGTTGAACCACAAACGGAATATTCTGCTTGCGCAGTTCCTTCTCTAAACATTCCTGATAAACGGCTTCCAGAAATCCACAGCCCATTTAACGATACACTTCAAACACAGCACCGCGAATCAAGTAGCTTTCGTCTTTAAACAAGAAATTTTTCTGTGTATTTTGTGTATTCTGTGGTTTCATAAATTCTCCACCAGTTGCTTAAGCTCTTGTTCAAATTTCTTGATTTGTGTATTCAGCTCTACCTGCCGGTTAAAAGCTGCTTTCTTCACCTGCCCGCGCAGTTCCGATATTCTTGATTCAATTTCCCGGCACCTTGTCAACCGTTCCAGCCGGTCGACCGCTTTGCCAATGGTAAAGGTTCCGGACAACACCGAGCATTCGTATCCGGTAAAACGATCAATCCAGGCATTGTATAAAGTGCCATAATTCTGAAGAGGCATATTGCCCCATGCAAGTGATGCGACAAAGGCAGATTGCTGAGCGTTTAATGCCTCACTGTTTATCCAGCCGGTTGTATAGAAACGCTCGGCAACAAAAGCGCCATGCTCGGCCTGACTGAAACGCTTGGGGGCGATGCTCAGGGCAACAAAAGATTTATTAACCACGGAATACACAGAAGACACAGAAATTTTATTTTGTTTTTCGGTGTATTCCGTGTGTTCTGTGGTTCCAATAAAAAATCCAATCATTAATGGATAGGGTATTCTTCTATGGATAATTTCTGCGATTCGTTTGTGGCCTTTCTGAGAATTCATTTCGACCTGCAGAACTGCCACCTCAAGGTACTCCCGCTCATTGTCTCTGTAGGGCAGAACCGGACAGGTTGATGGCTTCAGGGTGTATTCCCAATATATGCTTTTCACGTTTTCCCGAAAAAGCTTTCTACCGCTGGCGACAAGTTCACCACTTTCAAGGAACAGCTTTTTAGGAACCCGTTTGTGAAGGTACGCTGACTCCGGAAACCCGATTTTTCCCAGCACAAATATACACGATTTTTCAATAATATTTTTTGATTCGTGTTTATTGGTGTTCATTCGTGGTTCCTCCTTCCAGCAGAATCAAGTAGCTGACCACTTCAAAGTCATCCATGCCCTTGAAGCTGTTTTTATTGATTACGGTTCCACAGGGAGAGAAAAGACTTTCCACACCACGCTCTTCAGCGGTACCGGTCAGGGCCTGCACTGCTTTGGACAGCAGGTTGCGATACTGCGACATATTGGAACCATCCCGTGTC
>PDUC01000024.1 GCA_002747255.1 Acidobacteriota bacterium
ACCCAGCTGCCTCTTACAGCAAGATCAAGATCCTTGAGTCTCTGAAGCAGTTTTTTACGTTTTTCTTTTAAATTTTCAACCTTCATATTTGACATATTTACAATATAGCATATTATATATACGCTATTCAGTAAGAGATAAAAAAAATAACTTAACTTCCACCTAATTTAAGTGAGGAATGTGTGTTTTTACATGACTAAGCCTTTCCTGAACCGGTGAAGCATAGCCCAAAAGGGATTCAACGCATACTCATCGGGATAATTCCCTCATAATCAGTCCAAAAAAGCCAGTTGACAGACCGGAAAAAAACCAGCCCAGGTGTTTGTGACAGCGTCCGCAAATACAAACCTGCCATCTGTAACCGGGGAACCAGGAAAATTCATCAACAGGTCGACCCCTGACACTGCAGCCGTCAGCTGTGGCAAAGCACTGAATATCGAATACAAGTCCATGAGGATTAAAAAAGGTGTAGCTGCTTTTTCCATTAATCTCACTCCGTGCTTCCATGAATGTAATGGGAAACCGGCAGGATGAGCAGTACAGACGCCTCTCATTCTTCTCAATTTCACAGTCCTGATTGGAAACCGACAGTTCATCCTTTTCAGACTTGCGGTTCCCTTTCATCAAAAGGAATACGTTGAATCCTCCTGTTTGATCAACAATCACCTGTCTCCAGCATTCTAAAATGGCTAATCGCATTGAAAAGTCACGGCAAGCTGTATACCCTGGAATAGCCACCACCATAATGCCCGTTCTTCACCTTCTCAAAAAGTTTTTTTCAATTTCTTCATCGGTAAACCGCAAAACAATGGGTCTTCCGTGAGGACAGAACAGGGGTGTTTTTGACTTCCAGAGCTGATCAACCAGGTGCTGCATTTTCTCCAGGCTTAACCGCATATTGATTTTCACCGCTGCCTTGCAGGCACGTGTCGCGGCCAAGTGCTGAATCATGGCCTCCACTTTGGTTTCACCGCGATTGCCAAGGGCCTTTTCTATAAGCTCCACCACCATTTCAGCTTCCTGCCCGCCAGAAACAATGGCCGGAACTTCTCGAACCACATAGGTCTGAGAGTCGAAGCGGTCGATATCGAAGCCAAAGGAGCGCACAAAATCCATACTCTCTTCCAGCCTGATACTCTGTGCTCGAGTTAATTCAAAGGTTTGAGGAATGAGCAACATTTGGGATTCCAGTTGACCGCTCGTGTAAGACTCGAGAACCTGGTCGTAAAGAATGCGCTCATGGGCAACGTGCTGATCGATCAACAGGAGTGCTCCCGGTTCCTGGGCAAGAATGAAACTGTCGTTGTATTGAGCCAAAACGCGCGGGCTTTCCTCGTGAACCGTTTCCTGAGACGGTTGGTCGGGAGGTATAACCGGCTTGCTCTGCGTTTCCGTTTCAAAAACCTGGCCGTGTTCTCTTATGAAGCGAGAGTAAGGTGTTGATTCGGACTTTTGATAAACGACACCCGGATCCTGCGATTGTCCGGTTCTCGAAAAGTTGAACCGGGTCTGAACCTGGGGCTCTTGCTCCTGGGACGGAGTACTGTGTTCTGCGGGAGACAGGCGCTGGTTGAATTCCGGTCTGGCAGTCGTTTTCCAGGGGGTGGTTTGGGGGATCTGAACCAGAACAGCCTTCAGCGTATCGCGAACATGATCGTGAACATCGTTTGGATGAATGAATTTAATCTCTGTTTTAGCGGGATGTACGTTGACATCGACTTCGTCTGAAGGGCACTCCAGGAAGAGGAAAATAATCGGGTAGTGCCTGGTCTCTCCAAATTCCCGATAGGCATCGTAAATAGCGTGATTGAGTACTTTATCCCGAACAAGGCGTCCATTGACGAAAAGGTATTGGAAATTTCTGCTGGTCTTCCTGACATGGGGCTTTGAAAGCAGTCCATGCAGCTTGAACGGTCCGAATTCACGCTGAAACGGAAGCAGGTCATCCACAAACGGCTTCCCGTAATGCTGGTAAATCCGCTCTTTCAGTGTTTTGACAGGTGTAACCCTAAACAGGGTTTTACCGTTATGAGTTAAAGAGAAGAACTTATCAGTATGGGCGAAGCTGTAGGTTGTCATTAAATTGACGATCCAGGATAGTTCCGTCTCGGTCTTTCTCATGAACTTACGGCGGGCAGGCATATTGAAAAAGAGCTGGTCCACCGTGACAGTCGTGCCTGGCATTTTCTGTATCTCTTTTAGATCCTTGATCTTAGATCCGTGAACTGTGACGCGATGACCGTGTTCGGCCTCTTTTTGCCGACTCTCAAGGGTTAACCGTGAAACGGAAGCGATACTGGGCAGAGCTTCACCGCGAAAACCGAGTGTTTTAATGGAGAACAAATCCTCTGAGCGGTTGAGTTTGCTGGTGGCATGCCGCTCCAGTGCCATCAGACAATCCTCACGGTCCATTCCCACACCGTCATCCTCAACCCGAATCCTGCGCTTCCCGCCCGCATCGACGGTTACTTTAATCGAGGTTGCATGGGCATCCAGTGCATTTTCCACCAATTCCTTTAAAGCGGAAACCGGCCGTTCAACCACTTCACCGGCCGCTATTTGGTTGGCTAACTTATCTGGTAATACGCGAACTCTTCCCAAGCGTTCTTCTGATACCAGAAAACTCAACTGGCATGACTGTTCGCTTCTTAAAACCCCATATCTTCACTAGCAAATTCAAGGGCTTTAAAGTATGTCTGTACAACGACATCTTCTTCGATTTTAAGCCGGTGGGCCGTTTCAGCCAAATTGAACCAGTTGGCCTGCTCATAGTTGATAATAAGCTGCAGGACAAGACTCATGGGATTGTCGCTCATACCCAACAGGGCTTCTGAAATGATAGACGAAAGAGGAAAACGCTTGAGCACTTCTTCCATACTGAGATCCAGCATGGCGTCCAGAACAGAAATGAGCCCAAGAAAAAAGCACTCGT
The DNA here is from genome assembly GCA_002747255.1 of Acidobacteriota bacterium. Taxonomy (GTDB): domain Bacteria; phylum Acidobacteriota; class Holophagae; order Acanthopleuribacterales; family Acanthopleuribacteraceae. The sequence continues at coordinate 2,933 of PDUC01000024.1, forward strand.
TCTTGAGGTTTTTCTGACCGCTCAAAACGGCCATTTCTTCGCAAAATCGCGCGCGAACGAGAGCCGTTGTCAGCAGTTCAGGCGGTTTCCCTTTTGATATGGAGGAAATAATGACCAAAGTGGCCCACTTCTGTATTTCCTTCTCTCCCAGCATGGTCAAGGCATGCTGGATGGATCGAATTCTGAATCGAACCCCAAAGTGGGATGAATTGATGAATTGAAGTATTTTTATGGCCAGTGTTGCATCTCTCTCAATAATACCTTCAAGGCGATGAAAGCGCATGTGCGGCTGATTAATCTCTTTCAATAATTGAAAATGGCTAACCTGATTGACATAAAGCGATCTGCCCGTACTCAAATCGGGAGTCTTGAAAAAATCACCCATAAAGTACTCAACACCACACTGAAGGGCCAATCGAAACTGATCATAGGTTTGAACATGATTGGCAAGAACTTTAAGGCCTTTCTTGTTGATGGCACTCAAACAGGGTTTGCTATCCGACTTGGTGAAGTTATTGAAATCAAGCCGAACTAGATCCATGTATTCAAGGTATTTACTGCCTGTCGAAACCTGTTCCATGTCTTGCAACATGAAAAGGCAGCCACGACCTTTCAAATACTTAACCCGCCCGATATAATCCTCCAGCTTGTTGAGGTCACCTTTAATTCCATAAACCATATTATGATCCAGACCTTTGGATGGAAGGGCATAAAGCAGGTCAAGGTTGGGAATGGTGACAAATATCTGGTGTTGGCTTCTCAAAAGATCAACCCAAAATTTCAGTTTACTTTCAGAATGCTCTGCTTGACCAACTTCTATGTGTTGTTCTTCGGCTGTTTTATTCATATAGGACATAAAGTCTTTTTCCAGTTTAACTTCATATCCGAAAACTTGCTTCTCTTTATTGAAAATGGGTTGGCGGCCCATAAACATTTTCAAGGCACTCTCCCTACAATTTCCTGTGATACACGGCTTTCAAGATTTCGCTTTTCAACTTTTTCTCCTTGAAAGGCTTCGGAATAATACCATCAAATCCGGCATCTGCAAACTGCTCTCTTTCCTCTTCTGAAGTAGATGCGGTCATAGCCAAAACAGGCAAGCTGGCTTTTTCTTTGAAACTTGGATCGTTTTTCAGGACCTTGATCGCTTCAAGTCCGTCCAAAACGGGCATTTTAATATCAAAAAGAAGGATATCAAATTCATTTGCCTTAATGGCATCCAGGGCTTTCTTTCCATTTTCAACCGTAAAAATATCCCAGCCCAGACGCTCAACGTGTTTAATTGCCACAAGCCGATTGACAGGATTGTCCTCGGCTAGAAGTATTTTCAGAGGAGAGGTCATGTATTTTTCAGCCAAAAGCTCCATATCACGCGAGGAAAGCTCTTTTTGAACTCCGAAAGCCATTTTTTGCTGCTTGAGCAGGAGATAATAGTGAAAGCGGCTGCCTTTGTTCAACTCACTGTCCACCCAAATAGAGCCGCCCATTTTTTCAACCAGTGTTCGACAGATGGTGAGTCCCAGCCCTGTTCCTCCAAACTGTCTGGAAGTGGAAACACTGGACTGGCTGAAGGGTTCAAAGATCACCTGCATTTTATCTTTGGGGATACCGATACCCGTGTCCTCTACGCAAAAGTAAACTGGAACACAGTTGGCATCATAAAATTGCTTGGTCTGATCTTTCAGTAATGCGAATACTTCTGGAGGGGCTTCATCCATGGGCATCGCCCTAACGACAACCTCACCAGAAAATGTAAATTTAAGGGCATTACCTACCAGGTTGTTGAGAATCTGAGTCATTCGCACCGGATCGCCCAAAACGGTGCGATCCAAATCACTGTGAACCTCCATGCGCAAGGTCAATTGCTTTTCCTGGGCAATGGATCCAAGTGTTTTAATGTTCTTTTGAACAATCTCTTTCAGATTGACTGGAATCCATTCCAATTTGAGTTTTTTTGCTTCAATTTTGGCAAAATCGAGTAAGTCATTGATAAGACTCATCAATCCTTCGGCAGAATACTTCAGCAATCCAAGATTCTCGCGATCTTCCGGTGACAAACGACCTTCTTTAATCAATGAAGCCATTCCAAGTATGCCGTTTAAAGGCGTCCTCAGTTCATGTGTAACAGTTGCCAGAAAACGACTTTTGGCAGCATTGGCCTCCTCTGCCTGTTTCTTGGCTTCTCTTAGCTCTACATCGATTCTTTTTTTATCCGTAATATCAGAGAAAATACCCTGATACAGCTTTTCTCCAAATGACATCCTTTTAATAGGCCACAGAGTGGCTTCATACCAGCGATGCCGTGACTCGGAGTAGAGTTCAAACGTAATCTCGGGCACTTCTTCACTGAATTGTTTCATTTGTTCATGAAACAATGCCACGTTGGATTCCCCAATTAAAGAAACAAGGCTGGCATGGCCATCCATGAACAAATCGCTTTCCAAACCAAATCGCCACACATTCCCGCTTACAAATTCCACGGGAAACCCTTCGCTGCCTCTGAAAAGAAAAAGAACCACTGGACTGCGGCTGATGATGGCTTCCAGTTCTTCTCTTTCACGGTAGGATTGAAGCAGTTTTTGCTCGCTTTCCTTATAGCTCGTTATATCTTCCACTAAACCCAGAATAAAGGTATTACCTGTGACCTTGTCTATTTGAGGGACTTTTTTCATTCGAATGGTAATTCGCTTTCCATCCAGATGAATATGCTGAACAGGAACTTCCATCATTCTTCCTGTTCTCACAATCAGACTGTCGATCTTATCGATGTACTCAACATCCTTGTTATTTTTGAAAGCTTTTCTGGCTGTTTTCCCTACAACATCCTCTTTCTTGATATTGAAGATTTCTTCCATCTTGCGATTCCAGAAGAAGAACCTCTTTCCACCGGACCAGTCTTTCGCAAATATGCCAATGGGCAGTTCTTCAAGAAGTGGTAAAAGAACGCCATCCTGAGCCGAAAATGCATTGAGTATGCTTTTCACCTCCATTCGATTTGAGCTTGGATTTCTTTTTTTCATGCTCCCCTTTCCTCTCGACCACAGTGACAACTATAGCGGTCACAAAAGTACTCATCGGGCGAAAAAACTAAAAGCATAACTAAATACAAGGCTATTTTTAAAAAAAATCACTCCCTCTCTGGCTGTCTCTTCCTCAGCCGCAGGGTGAAACTGAAATGCCGACCTATACCTGTTCTTTGTTCCAGACTGAAACCAAGACCTTTGAGAATCACCTTCCCCATGAGGAACCTGGAGCATCCTGAACGGTCTGGTCCTTCGCGGCAATGCGCTTGGCATAATCGTAATCGGGAAATATTTGAATTCCCTCAATATAGCGCCTCAACATGTCCAGACAAATCATGGCTGAGCCCTTTCGGATCCGGCTTCTGCCCCAAGCTGGAAATTGAAGGACCTGGCTGTATGTCCTCTCTCGAGCAGCAAGAGCAAAAGCAACTGTTCCCACAGGTTTTTCATCTGTCCCGCCGCCTGGCCCTGCAATACCGCTAACAGATAATGCAATGTCAGCAGATGCCTTGTTTCGAGCTTCAGAAGCCATGCACGCTGCAACACGCAAAGAAACCGCTCCATCCGACTCAAGAACTCGCTCTGAAACATGGAGCAGCCTTGTTTTCAATAGATTGGAATACGTTACAAAGGAACCCATGAAGTACTGAGAACTTCCGGGCACACTGACCAGCTGATCAGCCAGCAGACCTCCCGTACAGGACTCTGCCAGCACCAGGGTCCATTTTCGCTTAATCATGCTTTCTTGAATGACGCTTGCAGCATCACCCACATCTTCACAAAAAATGTACCCTTTCAAGGTGCACCTTATGGCGTTCAAAACGGGATCGATCTTTTGCTTTGTGCCATACAGCTTCACTTCAATTAAGGGAAAAGAAGCTCTAAAGCCAATGGAACAGCCATCGTTCTTGTGAGCTGAAACCAACTCGCCCACTTTGGATTCCGACAACCCGAATGTAAAGACGCGTTTGGTCATCTTTTGTTCAGTGGGAACAAAAGACTGGAGCATTCTTGGCAGGACTTCCTCATCAAACATGTGTTTCATTTCGTAGGGAACTCCGGGCATGAAAAAGAAACGAGCGGATCCAATCTGCAGTGAAAAGCCACAGGCAGTTCCTCTTGGGTTGGGCAGAATTTCCGATCCACGCGGAAGCTTCGCCTGCTTCAAGTTACTGAGCGGCATTTTTCTTTGTCGATAGCGCTCTTCAAGAATGTGAACCCATTCCCGGTACACTTCAAGTTCCGTCCCGCTTGCTTGAGCGGCAGCTGCAGCGGTTAGATCATCTTGGGTCGGGCCCAGACCCCCTGTAACCAAAACCACATCAGACGATCGAGAGCAATCCACAAAAAGAGCCGTCAAGTGGTTGAAATCATCTCCAACCGTTGTTTGCTTAATCGGCCTGTACCCTGTTTCAATGAGCCGACTGGCCAGCCAGGCCGAGTTCGTGTCAGTCACTTCACCGTGTAAAACCTCATTGCCTGTTGATATGATTTCGACATGCATGGTACTGAATCAAGTGCGGGAAGCCAAACGCCTTTTGACAATTTGGCCCAATTCAGCATAGCTGAACGGCTTTAACAAGACATCTTCTTTTCTAATGGGAAATTCACATTGCTCAATGGGAGAACCCGTACACAGCAAAGCGGGTAATGAAGCATTGTAACGATGAGCTTCTTTAATCAGCTCAACTCCACTCATTCTCGGCATCTTGAAGTCTGTCATCAACAAATCATACTCAGCGGGATTCTTTTGAATCAGTTTGAGTGCCTCAGCTGGTGAGTTCGTACAAGTTGTTCTATAGCCAAGATGACACAAAAGACTGTTGATCACATCTGTAAGCATTTCTTCATCATCGACAACGAGAATGTGCGCCGAAGTCACAGGTTCTGCCGCTTTGTGTTCAATCATATGTGTTTCTTCACTTTCAGAAGAAAGAGCCAAAGACTCTTTCTCTCCATTCAACTTGTCTTCTAACATAAGTATACTTCAACTCCAGAATGCTCTTTAAAACTCAAAACCTGTGATGACGAACACGCCCTAGCGGTTCATATTCTAGTCGAACAGAAGGGACAATACCACAAACTATTTTTAAAAAAATGAAACACTTATTGATGAACAACATAACAGTTCACCAGCAAAGAGGCTTTCAGCCCGGCAATCATGAAAACAGACCTGTCATCTCAGACATGGAAAATACGGCTCTTTTGTGTTTTGCATCAATATCTAAAAATATATTTCCATTTTTTGAACACAGAACAAAAAAATATCTTATAATCTTTAACTGCAGAATTGAATCAATCACTTGACCAATATTTTAAATCAAAAAAAAGGAAATAGGAGAAACAACAATGAAAAAATTACTAATGCTATTAGCAAGCATTGCCTTGACCGCCTCTATTGGTGCTCAGGATTTAGCATCCAGCCCCGGAGAGAACAGCGATCTCCCGTCCAACCCCGAACCCGGAAAGTGTTATGTCAGGTGTAAAACACCTGATGTCTACAAGAATGAAGAAGTGACATTTGTCGTAAAACCAGGATACACCACATTGGTCCTTCACCCGGCAGAATATGAAACAGTGACCGAGCAGGTTCTTGTCAAAGAAGAAGAAATCAAGCTCGTTGTTCACCCTGCCGAATGGGGAACTGAAGAAGTGACTTACATTTCAAAGCAAAAAGGCTCTACTCTTAGCAGCACTCCGGCCACATTTGTCGATGATGTTTTCTCAGTTGTCATCAAGGCCGAATCTGCTTTCTGGGTACTCGGTGACAGAATGCCCGACTGTGAATCCGCCGACCCGAATGACTGCCGCGTTTGGTGTTACAAGAAAGTGCCCGCCGTTTACGAAACCTATCCCGTTCAAAAGCTCGGTGTTGACGCCACCACTCAGCGAACGCCAATCAAGGAAGAAAGCTCCTCTTTCACCAAGAAAGTAATTACCAAAAAAGCGTGGACGGAAGAAGTTGTCGTTCCTGCCGAATACGCTACAATCAAAAAAACCGTCTTGAAAAAAGATGCCTGGTACGAAGAAGTAAAAGTAGAGCCTGTATACAAGACCATTACCAAAGAAGTACTTGAAAAGAAAGGCGGTTTGACTAGCTGGAAAGAAGTTGATTGTCAACTGACCGAATACAATGTACTCCCGCTGAACTGGGATCTCAACAGTGCAGAGCTGACTCTGACTGCCAAGTCCATTATTGATGACTTTTTATTACCTGTTTTAACTGAAAACGAAGGTGTGATGGTTGAAATCTCTTCCCACACGGATTCCAGAAACAGCAAAGCGTACAACCAGGATCTCTCCGAAAGAAGAGCAAGAGCCGTTGTGGATTACCTGATCTCCAAAGGCATCAACGGCAGCCGCCTGGTTTCAAAGGGCTACGGTGAAAGCAAACTCATCAACAGATGTGCTGACGGCGTTCCCTGCACAGAAAGAGAACACCTGCAAAACAGAAGAACCGAATTCAGAATTATCAGTCAGTAAGACAGCTGATTCGCGCTTTACCAAAAAAAGAGACACTTACCGGTGTCTCTTTTTTTTGGTTAGAAACGCCCCAACTTGACCACTTTAAGTGCAACCAGACAACAATCGGAAGGCATGAAAAAGCCACAGTTTGAAATGGGGCAGTGAATCATGCTAAGATTTCAGCGCTTGCTAATGAAAAAAAGGAGTTTGTATTATGCAAAATAAAAGTTTGTTTGTTTCCCTGTTGATTGCAGGTGCCTTTCTTTCCTGGGGCACACCTCTCAGAGCCCACTGTCAGGTTCCCTGCGGTATTTACGATGATTACGCCAGAGTTATCTCCATGCTCGAGGATGCCTCAACGGTGGAAAAAGCCATCAAGAGTATGACCGCGCTGGCAGGAAAAACCGATGTTCAATCTCAAAACCAAATGGTCCGCTGGGTAGTCAACAAAGAAGCTCACGCTGAAAACATCATCGCAACGATTGCCAACTACTTCCTGACTCAGCGGGTGAAAACAAGCCAGAAAGACTATGTAGAGCGTCTGAAAAAGCACCATCAAGTCATCTTATTGGCCATGAAAGCCAAACAAACTGTCGACCCCAAAGTGGTGGCCGAACTCAAGAGCAGCATTGAAGCTCTCAAGGCTTATTATCCCAAGACTGTAAAATAAACGTTTATCTTCGAGAATACCTCAAAAAAACAAATACCGCGACCTTGGCACCTATTTCCGCACCCTCAAAATCATCCGAGGTTAACAGCTTATAACCACGGAAGACAATAAAAGTTTGCTCACTAAGATGTTTGTGGACTGTTTGTGTTCACTATTTCCAAAAGCAATGCATAGTATTTCTCAGGTATCGAACAGGCCTTGTTTCGATCTCTTGAGAAGAGATGTTTACTGAACCCCGTATAGACCACTTGACCTGAACTTTGGTTGAATATTTCGTATTGGAAAACAATGAGTCTTTTCCTCAATTTCCCGATTGCTGTCCGAATACTGATGGCATCACCATAGCGTATGGCCTGCAGGAACCGGCCTGACAGTTCCGCGACCATCATGTAGATACCGTCCCGCTCCATTTCATGATAGGGAACACCGTAAGCACGACACAGTTCTGTGCGTCCTATTTCACAATAGGCCGCATAGACGCTGTGGTGAACCACGCCCATTTGATCTGTATCGGCATAGCGAATTTGCAGTGGGCAGGTATGCCAGTTAGCCATATCAGACTTCAGTAACCAGTGATTTGGCCACCAGTTCAGCGATATCCAGGGTTTGAATTTCCTCTTCAAGCCCCTGATCGGTCACTCCATCGGTCATCATAACTGTACAGTAGGGACAGGCCGTCGCGATGACAGAGGGTTTCACAGGCCCTTCAACCGCCTGCTTGACGCGTTCGACATTAATTCTCGAGCCAATGGTTTCCTCCATCCACATGCGACCGCCGCCCGCACCACAGCACATGGCATTATGACGATTGAGCTTGAACTCGAGCGGCTCATCCCTGGTCACTTGATCAATCACGGAGCGAGGGGCATCGTATACCTTGTTGTGCCTGCCCAGATAACAGGGCTCGTGGTAAATAACTTTCTCGAACTCCGCTGAAACAGAGATCTTGCCTTCTCTTAAAAGACGCTCAATAAGCTCGGTATGGTGAATAACTTCATAGTTCCCATCAAACTCGGGATACTCGTTTTTCAGGGAGTTGTAAGCATGAGGATCACAGGTTACGATCTTTTTCACACCGTACTCATTGAGTGTTTCAACCAAAGTGACTGCCAATTCCTGAAAGAGCATCTCATTTCCGGCACGGCGGACACATTCACCAGTGGAACCTTCTTCCCCGCCCAGAATGGCAAATTGAATGCCCGCTTCCTTGAGGATCTTGACAAAGGCTTTGGCAACTTTTTGGTTTCTGTTATCAAAAGACTGGGCTGAACCCACGTAGAACAGGTAGTCTAAATCGGCAACTTGTTCTTCACTTTCAACCTGGGCAACATCCAAGTCCTTTGCCCAGTCGCCGCGTGTGGCGGAATTGAGTCCCCATGGGTTGCTCTGGCTTTCGTAATTGGCAAAGGCATCCTGCAGCTCATCGGGAAATTCTGTGTCCATCATGACTTTGTACTGTCTCATTTTGTAGATTTTGCCTAAATGCTCCAATTCCAGAGGACAGGCCGCTTCGCAGTATCCACAAGTTGTGCAGGCCCAGAGTGTGTCTTCTGAAATGGTTTCTCCAACCAAATCCGGTAACTCATCTGTCTTTTCAGCCAGCAGGGTTTCGCGAACATCCATGAGATGGTGTTTCAAGCTATCATTCACCCATTTCAAGGAAAGCGGTTTGTCCGTAAGGAATGTTGGACAGGAATCTTTACATCTTCCACACTCTGTGCAGGTAAAGACATCCAGGCCATCTTTCCACAGCAGCTGCGACGCATTTTGAATACCCACTTCGGGCTCCATATCTTCATCGGCATCTTCGTCTTCCATTGCCTCCATCAAGGCTTCCAAATCCACTTTGGGCACCTTGTTCAAAGGTGAATTGTGGCTGAAGAGCAAAGCGGGAAAAGCGGTAAGAATGTGAAAGTGCTCACCTATCGGCAGGTACACCAGGAACCCGAAAACAAGTGCCAATTGAAGCCAGTAAAAAAGATGATAACCCACTTTCAAAACAACCAGGGACAGACCGCTCAAAGCGGTTCCAACCGCACTTCCCACGAATGCAAAGTGCCGTTCATGCACTAAATCAGGTACGGCCAAACTGGCGAGTTCACCACTTTCAGTGGCTTTAAGCGCGAATTTAAAGCCGTCGTACATGAAGTCCGTTACCATAATACCCAGAATCAAACCGAGAATAACCATGGCCTCCTTGTTGGGCTCCAATCTTCGCGGCTTGACAACCAATCGCCTGAAAAAGGCGTAGAGGATAGCGAGAACAACCGCCACTTCAATGAAATCCTTCAGCCAGGCATAAGCACCGCCAATGAGACCGGGATAGACGAAGTCTTCGCTGTAACCAATGACGATTAGTTGTATTTTGCGGAAAAGCAGCGTCATGAAACCGTAAAAAATAACCGCGTGCATGAAACCGGCCTTGGGGTCGCCTGTAATCATTTTGTTCTGAAACAAGCCAAAAGTCAGAACTTTCATCACGCGCATTCCAAAAACATCCCAGCGCATTTCGGGTTTCAACTTCAGAATCAACTGAATTTTTCGATTAAGAAAATAAAAAAAACCACCGAAAGATACAATAAGCACAACGGTCATAATGATCGGATTCATGTGCCCTCCACCTCTATGAACAAGAATAACCTATCAATTGACAGGGTAATTTAATCATAAATCCCGTTGCCATACCCTGTCAAGATTTACCAACCTTCATTTGAATAAGGAAAGCAGCTGTATAGTGAGCCCACATGATACCTGTTATGAACTAATTAAGGACATAGTTCCTCATCACAAATGGCAGTCCTACAGCCGGGATCTACCCCTGCATTATCGCCAAATACCTGAATCATGGCAACTTAATGCCGCCATGCGGCATAGACTTCTTTTTCAAATACAATGGGATTTTTTCAATCCCGACGGGGCAGAAACTCTTGCCGAAAAAAAAGAGATCACCTTTTTGTTTTTATCAAACTTTTTTGGAAGTTCATTTTTGGTCCGCTGGGAAGCCATGCTCGAGCGTCTTGAAGAGAGTCAACGCGAGAAGTGGCTTTTTCAGTTCTGTAAGATGGAGGTCCTGCTCAAGGGTTTGGAAATTCCAGCAGCGGATAGAATTTCTTGGCTTATGCAGTTTGACACGACACAGAGAATTGGTAAAACAACGCGAGCTCGGGTCATAAAAACAAAGAGTCTCGGTCTGGAATCGGATATTCTCCAGGTGGATAAGACCATGGATTGGAGGGCCATTAAGTCCAGCTACCGCCGCGCTTTGAAAGAGCATCACCCCGACCGTTCGTCTTCAGACTCCGCTGCTTCAAGCGTACAAATGATTGTCAGTGAATACAAACGTCTAAAGCGTGAAAAGGAGCAGAGAAAAACTAAAAAGTACTTTTAACATGGCAATGTGCGTGTTGCGTAATGCTCCTGACTCTTTCTCTTTTTTTCGCATGCCATGAAACAAAAAACATCAAGGCCGAAAACCACATTCAGTCATATTATTTCCCCTTGTTCGCTCGCGGTGCATTCCCAAATTCAAGTCGATTGATTATAATGACACATGGATCCGGCAACAAAAAAGACATTACTGCCGGATTGAAAAACAATGCTGCGAACACTGGAGGATGGAATGGCTTTACACCCAATGGCAGGAAAAAAAGCAACTAGCGAATTTACAACAGATCTGGCTCAATTGGCGGATGCCTATTATCAGGGGAAACCCGATCCTGAGAATCGAGATGAAAGAGTCAGCTTCGGCACAAGTGGACACAGGGGAACTTCCCTGAAGAATTCCTTCAATGAACTTCACATTGCTGCCATCACCCAGGCCGTTTGCGATTTCCGAAAGGAACAGGGTTACAGCGGCCCTATTTTCATTGGAATCGACACCCACGCACTCTCAGAGCCTGCTTTTAAAACGGCTTTGGAAGTTCTGGCCGCCAATGAAGTGCCCACACGAACGGATCTGGAAGGCCGATTCACGCCCACGCCTGTCATTTCACACGCCATTCTCACTTTCAACAGAGACAACCCCGGTCTGCAAGCGGACGGCATTGTCATCACGCCTTCCCACAACCCACCCACCGATGGCGGCTTCAAATACAATCCGCCCACTGGCGGCCCAGCTTCCTCCAGCATGACAAACACCATTCAAGCTCGGGCCAACCAATATCTGGAACGCAAAATGGCTGGTGTTCACAGGATACCCTTTGAAAAAGCACGCAGGCATAGCTGCATAGCACAAGTTGACTTGATGAATCAGTATCTGAACGATCTGCCGTCGATTATCAACCTGGAGGCCATCAAGCAGTCGGGCCTTCGCATGGGTGTGGATCCCCTGGGCGGCGCAGGTGTCCATTACTGGGAACCCTTGGCCGAAACATACAGTTTGAATATCGAGGTGGTCAACAAGGAGGTCGACCCCAGCTTCAGCTTCATGTGCATCGACAAAGACGGCAAAATACGAATGGACTGTTCCTCTCCTTACGCCATGGCGGGTTTAATCGCGTTGAAGGACCGTTATGACATTGCCTTTGGCAACGATCCGGACACCGACCGACACGGTATCGTCTGCCCTTCAGCCGGGTTGATGAACCCCAACCACTACCTCTCCGTTGCCATTGACTATCTCTACAGAAACAGGCCTCAGTGGAAAGCAGGTGCCGCCATTGGCAAAACCCTGGTATCCAGCGCCATGATCGACCGCGTGGCTGTGAAGCTCAAGAGAACCGTGTGTGAAGTTCCCGTTGGTTTCAAGTGGTTTGTGGATGGCTTGCTGGACGGTTCGTTTGGCTTTGGAGGAGAGGAAAGCGCCGGTGCCTCCTTCTTGAAAAAGGACGGTTCTGTCTGGACCACCGACAAAGACGGCATCATTCTCAATCTCCTGGCAGCTGAAATGACAGCCGTAACGGGAAAAGACCCCGGTGCGCATTATCAAGCTCTCACGGCTGAATTCGGAACACCTCATTACGAACGTCTGGACACACCCGCCAGCAAGAGTGAGAAAGAGCTTCTCAAAGGCATGTCTCCCGCCGATGTCTCTTCAGACACCTTGGCGGGAGAGGCCATTCAGCAGATTCTGACCGAGGCTCCCGGTAACAAGGCCTCCATCGGCGGGCTGAAAGTGGTGACCGAAAACGGCTGGTTCGCCGCCAGACCTTCCGGAACAGAGGACATCAACAAACTCTACGCCGAGAGCTTCAAGAGCAAGGATCACCTGAAAACCATTCAGGAAGAGGCCAAAGAGATTCTCTCGAGTCTGGGATAGTCTCTGGCATTCGCATTTCCAACTGATATTTTGAGTACACTATAAAACCATATCGAGGACCGTTCCAAAAACCGGAGGCATTATGAAACTGGCTGGTAAAATCGCGATTTTTCTTATCCTCATTCTGTTCCTCTTTGTTCTGGCTGCAGTTGTTTACAACAGGTTCCCGGAAAAATCGGCACGATTGAACCAATGGAACAAAGTTGAGCAGAAACGGGAAGACGATCATCTCTTTGAGCGATTGGAAAACATAGGCAGCAGAGTCAACTTTGAAGACCGGACAACATACGATCCGCTTGGCATGTCGGAGAACGAACTCAATATGATTCTTCTCCAGAATGGCTCTGCGCTGGCTTCCTTCTATGCTCTCTATCATCGCGATTACACGGGAGTCTTGACCATTGAAAGCAACCATTCAAGAACCTACCGGTTGGAATCACACTCGGATCCTGTCCCCAATTACCGACCGTGGCAAAACCTGGTTCGCCTGCTCATTCTCCAGGCTCATCATCACTTCATCAACGAAAGGGAAGAACAGGGGCTCGAGGCCTTAGGAGCCGCTTCCCAGCTTATTCAAGCCATGCTGCAGAATCCCTCCATGATCGAGCTGATCATGGGCCTGTATCAAAGCAATGAGTTGAATAAGTACCTCGTTCAATCGGGTCGACTTTATCCCGAGATATGCCTCAGCTGGATCCCAGATCCCGCTTTTATCATCGAGTCACTGGATCAAGCGCTTTACTGTGAATTCCTGCTCATGGAAAACATGATTGAATCCGGTGAGACCCTACAGTCCATGAAAAGTGATCAACTTGGATCGGCGGCCGTGTTATTCTTTAACAAAGAGCAATCCATTGGCTTTTTAATTGAAAATTACCGAAAGCATCACCAATGCCTTGAAAAGAGTCTCTTGGTTCAGCCTCAAAGGGAACCGCATTTCTCTAAAACAAACCCCTGGCATTGGTTCTCCAATCCAATTGGACGTATTCTGCTCGACGTGGGTATGCCGAGTTTCAACAGCGTGAACATGAACGCATGCCTTTCCATTTGGATGGCAGACGCCACGCGTCTGGTTCTCATCAGAAGAAACAGACATCTTGAAGCGGGAAAAGACACAACGCAAGCCTTGGTAAAAGAATTGAACTTGGTCAACCCGTACGGTTATCAACCCTATCAGGTCGATCAGAGCGGCAAGCTGATTTTACTGCCAAAGGACGATCCGCTCTGGAAAACTTTTTCTGTGAAACAATTGTCCAGTTTATCCGCATTCCCGGTAGTCGTTCCATATCCACACCCGGATGATCAGCGCGGTTAAAAAATGAAAGTGTTGCCACTTTTGCAGCGAATCTGTAAGCATTCCACCGTAACTCACACCCATGAAGGGCGTGGCTGCAAACTAACACGGCATTCTTCTTGACATAGACAAGCGAAAAAGCTAGGATTGCCAGCCGGGTTTTTTGGCGATTGGATACAAAGTTCCCGAAAAAAAGTGCCGTTTAAAAAGCAGCCGGAGACAGCAACGCATGTTTGATCAATTAACCGATAAGCTACAACTAACGTTAAGAAATCTGCGCGGTAAGGGCAAGATTTCTGAAGAAAACATCCAGGATGCTTTTAAACAGATAAGACTTGCGCTACTTGAAGCGGACGTCAATTACACCGTCGTCAAAAATTTTACCAAAGAGATCAAGGAAGAAGCACTTGGACAGGAAGTCCTCAAAGGGCTCAACCCGGGCGAACAACTCGTTAAAATTGTTCACGATAAACTGGTTGAAACGCTGGGTGGTGAATCCGAAGAGCTGCAACTCACAGGAGACGGTCCCCACGTCATTCTCATGGTAGGTCTGCAGGGCGCGGGTAAAACAACCACCTGCGGCAAGCTGGCCTTGAAGTTAAAAGAACAGAACCGTCACCCTTTACTGGTCCCCTGTGATATTTATCGTCCGGCTGCAAGACAGCAGTTGCAAGTGGTTGGCGACCAGGTGGAGGTCCCCGTTTTTGACTCCACCGACATGAATGATCCGGTTCAAATTGTTTCGGACGCAATCGCCCAGGCTCGCAATACCGGTCGCGATATCGTGCTTGTGGATACCGCCGGCCGCCTTCACATCGACGATGTCCTGATGAACGAGCTGAAATCGCTCAAGTCTGAATTTCAACCAAAGGAAATCCTGTTCGTAGCCGATTCCATGACGGGTCAGGATGCGGTTCAGTCGGGCAAGGCCTTTCACGAAGCTCTGGGAGTCACCGGCTTAATTCTCACCAAGCTCGACGGTGATACACGCGGTGGCGCGGCCCTTTCCGTCAAGCAAGTAACCGGTCAACCCATTAAATTCATGGGTACGGGTGAAAAACTGGATGCCCTGGAAACCTTCCACCCCGACCGCATGGCCTCCAGAATCCTGGGAATGGGTGATGTGCTCAGTCTGGTGGAACGCGTGCAGGACAAAGTCGATCAAGACGAGGCCATGGCGCTTCAAAAGCGCATGTTCAAGAACCAGTTCAACCTGGAAGACTTCAGTAAAACACTGGGTCAGATTGATAAAATGGGCGATTTGGGCAGTCTCATGTCCCTGGTACCGGGCGCTTCGCAAATTAAAAAGAAAATGGACATGCAGGAAGAAGCCAAACAGGCCAAGCGAACACGGGCCATGATTTCTTCCATGACCCCTGAAGAACGACGCAATCACGCGATCCTCAATACCCGACGAAGACAGCGGATTGCTCGCGGTTCCGGATGCACCGTAACCGAAGTCAATCAAATGCTCAAACAATTCGTTTATATGAAGAAAATGATGGGCATGATGACAAAACCCGGAAAATTTGGTAAGCTCTCGCAAATGTTCAGCAGGGCTGGACTGGGTGACTTCGCCAAAAGCATGATGCCCGGCATGGGCAGACAACAGCTTCCAGCCGATTTCGATGAACAAAAGTTAATGGAGATAGCTGAAGCCAACGGTGGAAAGCTCCCACCGGAGATCCTGAAACAAATGGGCTTTGGCTCACCAAGACAAAACCCCGGTATCAGCAGACCCAAGAAAAATCGAAAAAAGCAGAAAGCTAAAAGAAAAAAAGGCAGAAAAAGAAGATAGGAGAGATTGTTCATGTTGGCAATACGTTTAAAAAGAGTAGGAAAAAAACACCAACCACAGTACCGCATCGTGGTTTCAGAAAATGAAAAGACCCCGCGCGGACCTTTTGTGGAAGAAATTGGATATTACCATCCGGCCTCAGCTGAAAAAACGGTCAATATCAAGAAAGAAAGAGCAGAGTACTGGCTTTCAAAAGGCGCAAAGCCCTCTGAAACCATCAAGAACCTGTTCAAGAAAAATGGCGTAGCTGTATAAATGAAAGAGTGGCTAACCAACTATTTCAAAAGTGTTCTAGGCGGAGTTGACGCCTCTGAAATTCAGATCACCAGGCTCGATGGAGTTCTGGTATCTGTCTTCAAGGTCAGCATCCCACGTTCTTCCATTTTAAGCGAACACCCTCGATTCATGAAATCCATGCAGGGAGTTGTAGCGGCATCGGGCCGTAAGGAAAACAAACGCTATGTCCTTGAACTGGAAGAAAGAGAAACAGCCTCAGAAGAGTAACTTGCGGTGCGTAGGCACCATTTCAAAACCCCATGGGATTCATGGGGCTTTTTTTTTGCATTTGGAATCAGACCTGCCACAATGGCTTCAAAACAGAGAATCGTTCTATGTTGAAGTTGACGGGCATGTTGTGTGCAGTCCGGTTTTGTCTTTTAAATGGAAGCAAAACCGACCCATTATCACGCTGGAACTCTTCAGAAGCAGAACCGATATTGAATCTCATACGGGCACCGCTCTGTACGTCTTGGAAGAAGAGGCTCGGGCGGCCTGTGACGAGGACTTCTTTTTCAACAGTGATCTGGTAGGGTTGGAAGTCCTGTGCCGCAATCCTGAACTCACTTCACCAGAGAAGGTGGGTGTCATTGTCGCTGTTCACGAGAACCCAGCCCACAACCAGTTGGAGATAAGAAAAGATTCGGGTTCGGTGTTTTGGCTGCCCTTTGTCAAAGGCCTGATCCTTGATATTGACCTGGAAAAAAGGCAGCTTACGGCTGTTATTCCAGAAGGGCTGGACGAGCTTTCATGAAAATCGACTGCCTCTCCATCTTCCCCGAACTGCTGACTCACGCGCTGAGTTTCGGCGTGATTGGAAGAGCCTGTCAACGCGGGCTGGTTCAACTTCATCAACACGATATCCGCAGTTTTACGACCGATAAGCATCAACGCGTGGATGACATCCCCTATGGCGGCGGAGCCGGGATGGTCTTCAAGCCGGAACCCGTTACGGCGGCCTTGAAATCCGTTCAAACGCAAAAGGCTCTGGTCATTCACCCTTCGCCGTCGGCACCGCTCTTTACACAGGAAATTGCACAGGAGCTATCGAGTCGCGACCATCTCATCTTCATCGCCTCGCGCTATGAGGGTTTGGATCAAAGAGTGATCGACCATCACGTTCACCGTGAATACTCCCTGGGCGACTACGTCATTTCTGGCGGCGAACTGGCCGTGGCCGTCATGGTGGACGCCATTATCCGATTGGTTCCTGGCGTGTTGGGAAACCCCGAGAGCTCACAAACGGAAAGTTACAGCGATGGCCTTTTAGAACACCCTCACTACACCCGTCCTGCCGAGTTTGAAGGTCACAAGGTGCCTGAGGTCCTGCAAAACGGCCATCACGCTCTCATCGAACAATGGAGGAAACGGGAATCGCTGAAAGCCACCTGGCTCAAACGTCCAGATTTGCTCGAGAAAAGGGACTTGAGTTTAGAGGAGAAACGCATATTACATGCACTCGAGGAAGAGGCGGCAGGCAGGCAGCATTTCAGCGACAAAAAAGAACCCGGAGGTTCATAGTGCAGCAGGAAGATCTGTTTTCACGAATTCACCTGGTGTTGAGGCACGATCAGGTGCTCAGTAAAGACGGCCAAACCATCAATTCCAGTGTCACTCAATTTGACCTTCACGATTTCAGCAGGCTGGCAAAGACGTACGGCCTGGGAGGTTTCCACTGTGTCACACCACTCAAAGAACAGCATCGAATTTGCAGCGAAATTTTGAGCTTCTGGGAAAAGGGCTACGGGCAGGAGTACAATCCCGATCGCGTTCATGCTCTTCAACTGTTAACACTCCATTTCAGCTTTGAAGATGTCCTGGAAAGCGTGAGCCGTCAACACGGCGGACTCAACCCCATTACAGTGGGAACCAGTGCAAAATCTTCAAATCCTGAAAAAGAAATTGCATTTAAAGATTTTTCAAGTAAAATAGGTCGTTCTGGGCTTCCCATCGTCGTGCAGTTTGGCACAAGCTGGGGTTTGAGCCCGGAACAGTTGGATCGAAGTGATTGGAACCTTCCACCCGTAAACGGTCTCTCGGGCTACAATCACCTCTCGGTGAGATGTGCTGCCGCTATTATCGTTGACCGATTATTTATGGCACATCAAAACTAAGGAGCTTTAAAATGCAAATCTTGCATGAACTTGAAAAGGAACTCATGAAAAAAGAGTTCCCAAAATTCAGAGCGGGCGATACAGTAAAAGTCCACCTGAAGATCGTTGAAGGAAACAAGGAGAGAATCCAGGTTTTCCAAGGCGTTGTGATAGCGATAAACAAAAAAATGAATCGCGGTACTTTCGTTGTTCGCAAAGTATCAGCTGGAAACTACGGTGTCGAGCGAATTATTCCCTTCTACTCTCCTGCAGTCGACAAGATCGAAGTCGTCAAGCACGGTCGTGTCAGACGTGCCAAGCTTTACTACCTGAGAGGCAGATCAGGAAAAGCTGCCAGAATTCCAGAAAGGCGCATCAGATAGTTTCACGCTTAAACAGAAAAGCCCCGCTGGTCGGGGCTTTTTTTATTGGGTGAAGCAAAGCGATTGACGTGATCTCTTCTACCGCCTGCTTGCTCCGGTAATAACCAGCAAAAAGATGGCACCTAAAACGGCCACACCAAAGCTGGGCAGATTAAAATGGAAATTGTAGGGCCTCTGATTGATGAAATTCATGATAATTCCACCGAGAAAAGCTCCAACTATACCGATGGCAGCATTGGTCACACAGCCCTTTTTCTTGCTGGAACCCGCAATCATATTGGCAACCCATCCGGCCAGGGCTCCAAAAACAATCCAACTTAAAATACCCATTCGTTTTTCCTCCGCAACAAGGTAACTCAAGTTTGGCATAGGACGGAACTCACGTCCAGCAAAATCGATGGTGGATACCAGATAATGATGGGACACCCAAACAAGTTTTTTTTATTAATAACGCCCTGAACCTCAAATGCCATAACCAGTGATTTTGTGAGTGGCTTCCTATAGGAATATCTGTGTTTATCTGTGTTCATCTGTGGTTTCTTTTTTTTAACCACTGATGCACACTGATGGACACGGATGTTTTTAACCATAAATGAATCTGTGGCATCCAAATAGAGGTTTTTTAATTATTGAATCACGTTCAGAACCTCAAATACACAACCAACAATTTTGTGAGAGGCTTCCTATTTAAATATCTGTGTTTATCTGTGTGCATCTGTGGTTTCTTTTTTTTAACCACAGATGAACACTGATGGACACGGATGTTTTTAACCACAAATGAATCTGTGGCATCCAAATAGAGGTTTCTTAATCAATGAATCACATTCAGAACGTCAAATGCACCGCCAA
>PDUC01000036.1 GCA_002747255.1 Acidobacteriota bacterium
TTCATGGGTAAAATTAGTGTGAAGACGAATTTTGAAGAACAACCGATGCTGATTATTCCCATCAAAGGCAGCGTAATATAACACTGTCTGATTTCAGGTAAACAAGAGCCCGGAGATAAAATGCTTCGGGCTCTTGATTGATTTTCAATTTTCAGGCTGAAGGAACCGGGTTAACAAGCACTCCGTAAAATGTTTTCTGTATATTTACTTCAAACACCTGCTCACCTCGCTCTTATTGCACAGCAACGGAAGTATCATGCAATCACTCTGTCGACCGACAAGAACCATTCAGCTTCAGTGGGCTGTATTTCATAGTTAGAGACAGATCAACTTCTCTTTTTTTACGTGATCTAAAAAGTCTGCCATACATTTTCTTGGCAAACCATGGTCATTGATTCTATAGAAATCAAGTGACTGAGGACAAAGGTAGATTTGGCACTGACACTGAGCGATTTTTTCCACTAAAACACGCTCATTGAAAAGCAGAACACCTCGGTGTGCAAAGTACAGGCCGACGGGTCTGTTTAAAAGCGAGAGAACCGCATCGAGCATCAATCGACGTCCAAGGCTGTGGTCTCG
The DNA here is from genome assembly GCA_002747255.1 of Acidobacteriota bacterium. GTDB lineage: Bacteria > Acidobacteriota > Holophagae > Acanthopleuribacterales > Acanthopleuribacteraceae. Next base: position 580 of record PDUC01000036.1, read on the forward strand.
CTGTCCTATTTGATCGTGTTGAATGAACCACCAGCTGTGAACATGTATCTGCGCGTTGGGGAAAGCCGGCTTTGCGCTTAAATCCAGTTTAGGTGCTTTTTCTTCTTTAACCTCCGGCATGTCCACAATTAAAAGAAAACGGCTGGTTCCTTCTTTTTTTAATTGCGTCTTAAAGCCCAGTTTAGCCGCTCTTTGATAGAGATTGAGTTTGACCGTTTCGTTGTCAATCACAAAGCAAATGGCTCCACTGCTGGAGCGAACCGCCTCGTTGAATAATTTTAAACTTTGGGTCACCGTTTTACCGTGTAAATTGATTTCATTCATTTGAGCTTCTCCAGATCATAAGGGGGAAAGTTAATTCCAAATTGGACTTTGAAGCTGTTGCTCATCTTCCAGCTGCACTTAGGAGACATATTATCAACCAAAAGCAGAAAGTCTCTCATTTTGTCGTATTCAAAACCTCGCTTGAATACCGTTGGCAATTGAACGGGCGTATCCAGGTTGATTTCCAGGTTGGTGAAGTTAATGGTGATATTTGCAAAAACCATCGTACATTGGACCGTCCTCGGTCTGGCGAAGCGCAGTTCGACAGCCTGAAGCTGGTCCCATGATGAAAATGTTTCGCGCCTGTTGGTGTTGACAAAAGTCAACCCCGCCTGCGTAATTCGCAAATAGCGGTTTGCCTGCCATTTCAAAATAAAGAGGAATCCCAAGTAAAGCGGTACGGCGAAAAAGAAAGCCAGCATAAACGGTAAAAAAACCACATCAAAGCTCAGCATGAGGTCCTGAAGGACCAGGAATACCAGCATGGATGTCAAAAAATAAAACAGAACAGCTCCACCTAGCAGGACAGGCACAAATGACAGAGCGGAATAAAAACGTCCGGAAAGTTTCAGTTTTAAATCTGCTGTCTGTTCCATTAAAGACGGTGCTCCTCAAAAGCCGATTTCAGTTCGTCCATACTGGATATGCGTATTTTAGGAAATTCTGCTGCCATATCCAAAAATTTTTTACCGTAGTATTTATGGACAATGCGATTATCTGCCACGATGACAACTCCGGTATCTGTCTGTGAACGCACCAGACGGCCCACACCTTGTTTGAACTTTAACAAGGCAAGCGGCAGGGCGTACTCTTTAAAATCATTACCCCCCTGGTTTTTGATCCTGACAGAGCGTGCTTCAAATACAGGATCTCTTATTTGTCTAAAAGGGAGTTTGGTAACAATTAATTTTGTCAGGGAGTCTCCCTTCAAATCGATTCCCTCCCAATAAGTATCGGTTCCAAAAAGGACTCCTCTTGTGGAAACGAGTCTCTCTACAAGCGCGGAACGCTGGTCTCTTCCCTGAACAAAGAGCGGAACACCATCATTTCCAAGCATCTCTTCACAGAGTGTAACCATTTGATAGAGAAGCGCATAAGAGGTAAACAGAACCAAGGTCCCACCGTTTCCCCATTTTGCCGATTCATGAATTAAGTCACGAAGGAAAAATGCGTATTTAGAACTTGAAGGGGATGGGAAATGGTCGGGAATAATCAAGGAGGCCAACCGAGAGAGAGGAAAAGGGCTCGCAAATTGATGGAACTCGATCTCTTTCTGTTTAACTTGATCAATCCCGGATCGAGCCTGATAAAACTTGAACTCGTCTTTCAAGTTCAAGGAAGCCGAGGTGGCAACAAGACTGTGAAAGGGTTTGTAGAGAGCTCCAACCAGCAAGGAACTCACATCAATAGGCGAAATCTGATAATCAAATTCCCTACGTTGATTTTTCCAGACAATCAAGTTGAGCCACTGAACCTGTTCTTTCTTTTCTTTTGAGGCAAAACTCTTAAAAACCGGACTTAAATCAATCAACCGACTGAGGCGGGCCTTGTATTCAATAAAAAAGCCCTCCATCACATCCATCTTGTGTTCTAAGGCATTGATCGCTCTCTCCAGAATGGCTGTAAGCAGGCTGCTTAAATGCACTATTAAGGCTGCCACTTCTTGAGCCGCTTTTCTCAGTGGTTCCAGCTCTTCCGAAGATAAAATCGCACGATCCAGATGCACTTGACATTTTCTTTTACCTGCCTGATTGAACTGATGGTGAAGAAGCTCTGAAAACTCATCCAGCTTATAAATGAACTCATCCCGAACCAGCTGAACCTCTATCGCTCTCTCTTCCAATTCGCTTACCAAGTCCATCAAATTAAATCGTTTGGATCGTTTTGCTAACTGCTCCAGCAACCCCGTATTCCTCCGCATAGAAATAAACTTGCCAATCATCTTCCTGGCACCAAAAGAAGAGACTCTCTTCCCAAAGTGGCTGGTAGCAATATCTTCAATACTGTGTGCTTCATCCATAATGATTGAAAGATAGGGTGGAATAACAGCGGAAGCCTTGTAGTTCCCTGTTGCAGCTCGAAGTGCCAGGTCCGTGAAAAGAAGAGCCTGATTGGCAATCAGGATTCCCGATTTAGCAGCCAGGCGTCTCGATTGATAAAAGGGTGATTCCTGATAGTAGGGGCAAGATGATCCCAGGCACATATCGGAATCGGATTGAACGGTTTCCCAAGCATCCACACCAGGCTGAAACGGCAATTCTGATCGATCGCCACTGGGATGATTTTCAACCCAGTCAGAAATAGCCTGCAACTCGGAATGTATGGATTTCATATCAGGTCCAAAATCAAATTCCATTTGGTCCAGATTTAAATCTCTCAATTTACGGAGACAAATATAGTTGGATCGACCTTTGATAAGAGATGCCTGAGGAGCATCGTGTATTACTTTCCTGGCAATGGGAATATCTTTATAGAGTAATTGTTCCTGGAGGGCGATGGTCTTGGTGGCAATAAGTATCCTTTTTTTGTTTTTCTTAGCCCACAGCAGCGCAGGCACAAGGTAGGCGAGGCTTTTACCCGTTCCTGTGCCAGCCTCGATAACGGAGATACAGCCTTTGTGAAGGCTGTCGGCTACCACAAAAGCCATTTCCTGCTGGCCAGCCCTGGTTTCATAGTGTTCCATCATCTGAGACAAAGAACCGTTATCAGCAAAAACGTCCACTATTTCCTGCGCTAAAACAGGCTCTCTCTCTCCCTCATCAAAGGGTTCAACAACGATATAACCTCTGGTCACTTGATTATCAACAATCATGGAACCGATGCCTTCATCGCCAAAAAGCCCGGCCATGCGCATGTCGGCACTGGAAGGGATCAGCACGCCGCTGGGGTGATTATGCAGCGTCATTTCTCCGGGTTTGGTTCTTGAAAGTAAAGCGGGCACCTCGACTTTGGATCCCCGACAGGCAATGGTAACTTCGCTATACAGCTGCCCTCTACCTGGTCTGCTGAGAATGGCAAACACTTCCGAACCACCGGAAGCAGCAATCTCCACACGCAGCTTTTCAATGACTTCTGCCGTCATCAAGCTTGCACACTCAATGCCTGGTTTGTTCACTGACTCTGCCATTATTCTGTGTTCCCTGTGTTCTGCCTGATATCGAAAAACAATTCATGCCTGTTGCCGAACGGGTTGCAAATTCTGTTTGTTATCCATTCGCTTTAACCGTATCTTGCATATTCAGTCGTTTCATTTTTTCAACTAAAGTGGTTCTTTTTATTTGCAGCAGTTTAGCTGCCTTTGTTTTCACTCCACCTGCTTTCTTCAATGCCTGTTCTATTAATCGTCTTTCATAGTTCGTCATAACTTCTTCAAGGGATATGCCTTCATCTGAAATGACACATTGATCTGTGTCTCGAGTACTACCTGTAATTTCATCGGGAAGATCGGACACTTCAATAAACTCATCATTTGCAGCCAGTGCAAGACTGCACTCAACAATGTTTTCAAGCTGGCGAATATTGCCAGGCCAATCGTATCGCTGCAATACTTTGATAGCTTCTGAAGTAAAACTCATGTCCTTCATGTCGGGTAATGGTGCGTGCTTTGAGATAAAGTGCTTAATCAATAAGGGTATATCACTTCTCCTATCCTTCAGCGGCGGCATGTGAATGGGAATCACATTCAATCTGTAAAAAAGATCTTCTCTGAACTCTCCTGTCCTGGCCATGGTCTTCAGGTCCGCATTACTGGCGGCAACAATTCGCACATCGACTTTCTGTGACTTACTGGAACCCAATGGGCGAACCTCCCTTTCCTGAATCGCCCTCAAAAGTTTCACCTGTAAATTGAGAGGCATAACGCCGATTTCATCCAGAAACAAGGTGCCTCGATTTGCCTGCACAAAACGCCCAATATGATCCGAGCGGGCATCGGTAAAGGCTCCTTTTTTATGGCCAAACAAATCGCTTTCCAGTAAATTTTCTGGAATGGCACCACAGTTAACGGAGATAAACGGATGGCCGCTGCGGCTGGAATGTTTGTGTATAGCGCGTGCAACCAACTCTTTGCCTGTACCACTTTCACCTGTAATGAGAACCGTTGTCTGTGTGGGAGCTGCTTTTCTGATAATGTGGAAAACCCGCTCTATAGCTTCACTCTTTCCAATGATATCCCAGGTTTCAGTTCGACCTGACAACTCCGTCTTCAACGATCGGTTTTCAATACGCAGGCGCCTTTTCTCTAAAGCGCTCAAAAGGGTGTGTTCAACTTTTTCAAGCTTGAAAGGCTTTAAAAGATAGTCATAAATCCCCAGTCTCAAAGCCTGAACAGCCGTTTCAAGAGACGCGTGTCCGGTAATCAGGATAACCAGCATATCACCATCTTCCTGTAAAGCCAGGTCAGCCAGCTCCAAGCCATTTAATCCGGGCATCATCAAGTCGGTCATCAAAACATCGTAATGCCCGAATCGCAATAGCTTTGCCGCCTCCTTGGAATCCAGGCAAACCCTAGTTTCAAACCCCATCCTACTGACCAGAGCTTCAAGTAAAGAGACAATACTGGGATCATCATCAACAATTAAGATACATGTCATAAGTGCCCTCTAAGTGTGCGTCAACATTTTGACGCTAGCTTAGAGCAACCTTTTATTTTTGTCAATTACCTTGACCTTTTATTCTCTGTCGAGCTATTTCGTAGAGTACCGCAGAAACAGATGCACCGACATTGAGAGAGTTTATCTTACCGAACATGGGCAGTTTAATGGTCTGATCGCACGACTGCAAGGTCAACTGCCTCATTCCCCGGCCTTCACTTCCAAATACAAGCACGACGGGTCCTGTATATGTTTCTTCAAACCACCACCTGGATGATGCTGTGTATTCGCAGGCATAGAGCCAGAAACCCTTTGTTTTGATAAAGTCTATTGCTTGTCTTAAGTTTCCGACGTGAAAAAATGGCACCCAGGCAAAGGCACCCTGGGAGGTTTGAATGGCTGCCTTTGTCAGGGTCACAGATCGTCTATCTGGCACCAGAACAGCATCCACGCCCGCACCGTCACATGTTCTGAGAATCTGGCCTAGATTGTTGGGATCTTCAACCTGATCGAGCATCAAAAGAATGGGTTTCTTTTTCTTGTTCGTTAATTTTTCGATGTAATCTCGATAATCGCCCCAATTAGGCGCGCTTATTCTGCAGCCAATTCCCTGATGGAGATCCTCCAGCATGAAATCGCCGCGCTTCAGCCAGGTGATGTTTGTTTTTTGAGGAATACTCCAGTCGAGTGTTTTGACATGCAAGCCGTCTCTCAGATAGAGTTCCTGAACCTGAACATGAGGCGAGTTAAAACACTCACGAACGGTATTGAATCCAGAGAGAACAATCCCTTTGGCCTTTCTTCGGCCGGTATTTTTAGCCACAAATCTACTTCAATTCGTCAAAGGCTTCAATTGTGGCACGAACACAGGCACCTGAACCGCCCTTGGGGCTTAGTGCGCTCTCTTTCTCCGTAATGGAGGCCGCTAAATCGCAATGAGCCCACTGAAAGCTGCCGGCAAATCGCTGCAGGAAAAGGCCCGCCGTGATGGTTCCCCCCCATCTGGTCGAGGAAATATTACTGACATCAGCCACCGTACTCCTGAGAAACTCTTCGTAGTCTTCTTCAAGCGGTAATTGCCACAGCGGATCATCCAATTCGGCTCCTTTTTTAACCAAAAGATCGATCAACTCCTGACAATTACCCATAATACCGGAGATTTTGGGCCCCAGAGCAACCAGACAGGCACCTGTTAAAGTGGCATAATCAATAACATAGTCTGGCTTATACTGTTTTGCATAATCAAGAGCATCGGCCAGGATCAGTCTGCCTTCTGCGTCTGTGTTGTTGATTTCAATGGTCAATCCCGACCTGGAGTACACCACATCACTGGGCCTGGTTGCGGAACCCGAAGGCATATTCTCGACAGCAGGAACCAAACCAACCACTCGAAGGGGGCATTGAATGGCCTTCAAGACAGACATAATGCCAAATACCGTTGCACCGCCGCCCATATCACCTTTCATTTCCGGCATGGCAGAAGAGGGTTTCAGGGAAAGTCCTCCAGAATCAAACGTAACGGCCTTGCCTACCAGCACAATGGTTTTCCTGGCATTCTTGGGTTTGTAATCCATAACGATCAGACGAGGTTCTTTTTCAGAACCCTGAGAAACAGAGAGAAGCGCCCCCATTTTTTCTCTTTCAAGGTCTTTCTGCTTTAAAAGAGAAACTTTGAAGCGTCCTTCCTTACCGAGCGCCTCAGCTTTTTTTGCAAGTGTCTCGGGATAAAGATCATTTGCAGGCGTTAACATCAAGTCTCGCGCCAGATAGACGCCTTTAGCAATTTCATGCCACCTGGCTATTTCAGCCTTTGACACCTTCTTGTTGTCGACATTCAAACACAACTCCGTAAGATGGACCGGCAGCTTTTCTTTCTTTGTTTTATAGGGCGTAAACTGATAGTCAGAGAGACAAACCCCTTCCACTAAAGCTCTAATTTTGCCCTTACTCAGTTCGCGGCAGCTGATGGCTATTTTGTCTATCTTCTTTGCTCGTAAAAATTTCCAGGCTTTAGCTGTTGCAATTCGCAGTTTTTTAGCGCTGCTTTTTTTTCGTCCCAGGTTATAAAAGAGATAACCTTTTTCATTTTGGCGAAGATAGGCCATGCAGCCAAACTCTGTTCCCAACTCTCCATCGGAAACACGCGCAAGAGCTTCTTTGGTTTCTTTACCGCTTTTATTGAGTATGTTTCTTTCCGGATCGGAAAAAACAATACTGCAAAAATTCTTTTTTACCTTTGGTTTCCCTTGAAAATATGTGATTTTCATGACCTATTCCCCCAGTCCATTTATAATTACTCCGATAATTATACCACCTATAGGCATATACAGAGCATTCCTTACCTTTTTCTGAAAAAAAACAGAAAATCACTAGTAGGTTCTATTGCGGATAAAGACAGCTAATTCTTCCAGAAGTCCACACTCGAGCCTGGCATGGCGAAGAAGTTCAAGGGCTTCCTGTAAAAGTTTATCGGCAAGCTTTCTAGTTTCTACCATTCCCAGCAGCAATGGAAAGGTTGCTTTGTGTTGTGCTTCATCCTTTCCAGGCGTTTTACCCAACTCTTCCGGAGTTGATACGCGATCCAGAAGATCATCCACAACCTGAAACAGGAGACCCAGTTTTTCAGAATATCCGGTGATGGCATCGAGTTGTTCATGATCTGCTTCGGCAAGCAACGCTCCCATTCTCGCACTGAACCTGATCAGTGCTCCTGTTTTTTGTTGGTGCAACCGCTTTAAATAAGGCAATTTGACTGTCTTTTTATCCGCGAGAAGATCGAGTGATTGTCCTCCCACCATGCCATGACGACCGACAGCATGGCAGAATTCACTGATAATTTTCAACCGAATTTCAGGTTGGACACGCCCTTTATCAGAGAGAATTTGAAATGCCTCGGATTGCAGAGCGTCTCCCGCCAGGATCGCCATCGCTTCACCGTAGACAACGTGATTGGTTGGCTTGCCCCGTCGCAATTGATCGTCATCCATGGCTGGCAGATCGTCGTGAATAAGGGAATACGTGTGCAACATTTCAACGGCAATGACGAAATCAACTATTTTGAGCGGATCCCCTTCCGGTAAAACGCCATGATACGTCATCATAGCGAGCAGAGGTCTTATTCTCTTGCCACCTGCACACACAGAATAAGCCATGGCCTCTTCAAGCTGAGAAGGAGCAGCGGGAAAATACTGTTGCAACTGACGCTCTACAGCCTGACCCCATTGAGTTATAACAGGATTCTTCATTTCACTCACTCTTCCCCACAGGTTGCTCTGCAATGATCGAGGATAAATTTTCAACTTTCTGTTGTGCCTGCTCCAGCCTCTGAGATAGTTCCCGACTTAGCACTATACCTTCTTCATAACACGCAAGCGCTTCTTCCAAAGACAGCTCATCGCGACTCATTTGGCGGACAAGTTCCTCCAGTTTTTGCATTTGACTTTCAAATGATGTTTTTTCCCCCATGCTCTGTCCCCTCCTGTTTCATGCCTGTTCAGTCGGTTATTTTACTCTTTAAATCGGGTACGCTGCTTGGATCATCTGATCTCATATACCGCTTCTCTTTATCGGTTGCTGTCACATTTTCATAGACACCCGACTCGCGCTTAACCAGCTTGGTAAAACCCAGATTTTTCAATTCGGTATTGGTTTTGGGGAAAGCAAGACTCGGTGTGCTTATCTGTTTTTTAACCGGTGCATCTGGGCTGGTTGTACCTGGATCAATGCCCGCAAGTAAACATAGTTGTCCCCAGGTTTCGACTTTTTCATCAAAATGATGCAGTACTTCCATTTGACGTTCATTTGCTGAACAAATGTATTCATAAATGGGCATAGCGTGCTTATTTTTCAACCCACATCGAACATGGGGATATCAGGCGGTTCAATTCCCTTCAGATTGTCAACCCATTGACGCCAGGAATCCTGGGCAATATGTTTGATCTCCAGTCCGGCTTTTGTGTATTCCGACGAGGAACTGGTCCAGCATACCCGTGCATCGTAACACGCTGTTCCATTATCAAGTTCAATTTCACCTTTAACTTCAAGAGCGTCTTCAAATGGCTCCCAGCGTGCATTCTCTACCTGGATCCCTATGCCTCCATAACTGGCATCGACAATTTTGACTTCCACTCTCATTGACTGATAAATCACGACTGTCGTTTCGTCACAATCGATCCGAGGGCTTAGCCTTAACTCATTCACTTTCTTGAACCTTATCCTTTTTTTCTTCTGGCTCTGCGGAAACAGGCTCAGCTTCAATAACTTCAGGCTCTGTTTCTTCTGAACTCTCAGCCTCTTCTTTGTCCGCTTCTTTTTCAGCTGAAAAATCAGACTCTTTTTCGACGGACAGGTCCTCTTCTACGACGGGCTCAGAAGAAAGAGCTTCGACACGCTTTTCCCGTTCTTCAATTTCATTGTCCAGTTCTTGAATCTCTTCATAAAAGCCTTCAAGAGCCGTTTTATAGCTTTGCTCTTCTATGGTGTTGGACTTCAAGGATTCATAGACAAAGCGCCCCAGTTCTCTACAGGAGTTACTTTTCCGATGCTTCATGGATGCTATTTGAACTCTTAGAGAGTTAATTTTCCAATGTTTTTCAGCCTGTTTGGATACCTTGGCTGAAATATCCTTCGTAAATTCCCAGACACGATCAATTGCTGGCCGTTTTTGTTCACTCATATTTAACCTCCAAGCAAAGAGCATTAAAAAACGCTGACATTCAGACACAGTATACTCTGCCAGTGAAACATGGAGAAGTTTTTTTTCGAAAACAACAAATCCATGGACTCTCCATCTACTTGTGAGCATGTTTCAGTAAAGCGTCTACCTCTTTTTTCAGCTGATATTGTGTGTTTGACACAGTTTCAGGACAGTTATAAGATTTCAGAGCGTTCACTTCTGTACTTGATGATAACGGGAACCAATATGATCCATCGCCTAAAAAAACAAACCCTTTTGTTAATTTTAACGACAATCGGTTCCAGGCTTTTTGGATTAATGAGAACCCAGGTTATCAGTTTCCTGCTGGGCACCAGCAGATCTGCTGATGTTTGGGGTATTGCTTTTCTCTTTCCCAATTTATTCAGAAGATTAATTGCCGAAGGGTCCATGTCTTCTGCCTTCATACCCTTTCTATCAAGTTTTAAAACAAAAGAAGAACGAAAACGCCGCGCTCGTTTTCTCTTCTCATCTGTTGGCATGCTGTCACTGATACTTATCCTTCTTCTCATCATTCTAATTCCGGAATTGCTGCCGTGGTTATTGCATGGAACACCTCTATCCCAGTCTGATTTTGCCACCTCCGAAACCGTCTTCCTGACCCGGTTGATGCTCCCTTTTGTCTTCTTTGTATGCCTGAGTGCTCTTTGTCAGAGCCTGTTAAATATTGAAGACGCTTTCTTTTTACCTGCGTCAACTCCCATTCTGCTCAGTTTGTGTATCATTTTTTCCGGGTTAATCAGCTGGCATTTCCAGCTGAACATCCTCGTTGGACTAGCTTTAGGCGTGTTGATCGGCGGTTTCGTACAGTTTTTCGTTCAGTGGTTGGCTCTTTTTAGAAAAGAATTTGTTCTTTTTCCAAACAGCTTTAACTTGCCCAAAGACGTAAGAAAAACACTGTTACTCTGGCTGCCAACAACTGTTAGTGCCGGTATCTATCAGCTCAACATTTTGCTATGCCTGACCTTCTCCTTCAACCTCTTCAATGGGGCCGTGGCTTCTCTAAACTATTCTTTGCGCCTCACAGAACTGATTCTGGGAGTTTTTGCAGCCTCCACGAGCACCGCACTGCTTCCCACACTAACAAAACAAGAGGTCAAAAGCGATTTGAATCAGCTGCACCGATACACGTTTTCCAGTCTGACTGATTTGACATTTATCGCGCTTCCCGCCTCACTTGGCCTTATTTTATCCGGTTACCCTCTGATAGAATTTCTCTTCGTACACGGAGAATTCAATAGCTGGAGTCAAATGCTGACTTATGGTGCCCTTCTCATCTTTGCCCTTACCCTGCTTCCACTTTCCTGGTACCGCATACTCAGCCAGGTTTTTTATGCACTGGGTAAAATCAGAATCCTTGTCACTATTTCCTGTTTGACAACGATAATCAATGTAACAGGGCTTTGTATTCTGCCAAACCTCTTCCCTCCGGAAACAAACCACCTGGGTATCGCCCTGTCTCTGCTGATCTACAGCTGGATCTTGTTTTTCACAGTCTATCTTTACTGCAAAAAGCTAACCGGCATGAAGCTTTCCGCTTCCCAAGCCCTTGAGTTCATAAAAATTATCGCAGCATCCTGCCTCATTGTTCCTTTATGGTTCCCATTCAAAATGGCCAACTCTTCTTTCGGTTATTGGCTCCTGCGTGTACTCCTCTCTATTCTGGTCTACACTTCGGCATCTTACCTTATGAAAACAAGGGCTTTGCTGTCTGTCCTGGCTATCTCCAAATTGCGTAAGTGATTCTTTTAACCTCGACAAATTACGACAGAACATTTATATTGCAACATTAGAACAAAGAACCGCCTCGATCTAAATGGGTGGTTCAATCTCGTCTATATGTCGATAAACGTGCTTGTTCTCAAAGTTTAGAGCCGAACTCAGGCTGGTTTTAGCTTCAAAAGGCAAAAGAGGTACTTTCTTCATGAAACAGACAGATGATATTAAAACAGTTAAACAAGAAGGGGCAGCTAAAACTGAAGACCTTGCTCCTGAGGAAATTTTTTCTAATATCATAACCCGTCTTGATAAAGGGTCAAAGATTGCAATCATCATGCAAGACAATCCTGACCCGGATGCTCTGGGCTCAGCTTGCGGCATTAGTTACTTGATAAAAAAAATCAGTTCAGGACATTCTGTGCAGATTATTCACGGTGGAGATGTTTCCCATCCCCAGAATCGCACCATGGTCAATCTGCTGAACATCGATTTAAAGAGAGTCAATGGTTCCTACAACTTCAGTGAATTTAATCTTATTATTTTTGTAGACGTAGCTTCTTCCGGGCAAAAAAATCTTCAAACCATAGAAGTCAAACCAAATATCATTATCGACCACCATGAAGACAATCCCAATGGTGACTTTCTTTTAAAAGACATTCGCGCTGTGGGTGCCACCGCTACCATTGTTGCAGATTACATCTTTAAATTGGGCTATGAGTTTTCAGAGGAATCAGAAGACGATGTCCTGGCCGCCTCAGCGCTGTTCTACGGCATCGAAAATGATACCGGCAACCTGGTGTCAGAAAACACCAAACAAATAGATATCGATTACTTCCTTCGACTGCTAAAATACATGGATATGAACATTATCACAAACGTTAGAGATTATCCCATTCCCCGATACTTCTTTGAGCTGGAAGAAGTCGCAAACAAGAATCGTCAAATAGAAGGGTCCGTACTGGTAACCGGACTGGAGTTTTTAAAACCCGAACGAAGAGACGGTATCCCTTATATTGCCGATAAATTCTTGAGGATGGAGGGCATTGAAACCGTGATTGCCTTTGCTATCATTGGGGAGGATCTGATTGCCAGCCTGCGCACCACCAACAAGGCCATTAACCTCAACGCTGTGTGTCACGGCATTTTCGGTGAAACATACTCAGGAGCCAAACAGGGAGCCGGGGGAGCGAAAGTACCCCTTGGTCTGATGGCCCCGCAAAACAACGACAAGGAAGTGCAAACCCTCGTATGGGAAGCTGTATCGCACAAGTTAAAGGCAGACATCCTCAATAAAATTGCTGGCAAGTAGTCGCATTTTGTCAGGTATTTACATCCTTGATATTAACCTGAAAAATCATACATAGCACTCACGTTAAGCTTAAAAGCCTGTTAAAAAGCACCATTTTGTTGAAAAATCGTGCTTTTTTCTTGTATTTAAATAGTGTACGCATAACAATTTTAATGACATTTTGTGAAGGGGTTTTTACATGGCTGGACCATTAACAGGAAAAACTTCAGAATCAAGAACCCGCTTCCAGTGAAGCTCCCTACCAGCACGAAGGCTCAATCACACATCTAAAGTGACGGGCTGTCATGCACTAAACAATCATCTTGTTTTTCACTGCCATTCTTTTGATTTATGCGGGACTCGTCTTTTCCTTTTCTAATTTAAACTGCGAAAAAAGCGATCGATTTGTTTGTGGTAATTGCATATATTGACGAACAAGCTCAACATGTGCCTGTCAATCACGCCTGGGAAAAATTCGTTATAGAGAGAAAGCTCATCAAGTGGTTTTTCCCCATAAATCGCAAGATAACAAAGCTGAGCGCATTTTTTAAGTGCATTTTTGGAATCTCTATTCTGAAGAGAACGATTAAAATCTTTTTTAAGAATTAAAAAAGCCTGTGTATTCAACCTGTTCTCAAGAAAAAAAGCTTGTTTTGTACGTATGCATCCAATGTGCTTTTCTTTTCCATCCAATTCGCGGTTGAGCAGTTGAATAGCTTTTCTATTAAAACCTGAGCGATAGAGAATAACTGCCATTTCTATACTGGCACTCAAATTACCGCGTTTTGCCAATGCCTGATTTTTCAAAAAGTCCACATTGAGTTTGTCAATCTGCTCCCGGATCAATTTAATGGTAGCTTGAAGTTTCTTTCCTTCTTCCGCTTGGCCTTTCATGCCATTTCCTGCCATATTCGCCTGTTGAAATCGTTCTGCGATCATTAAAGCCGGAATAGGTTTGGAATCTTCCAGGAGGGCCTGACATAGCCTGTGAACATTCTCTGAATCAGGCTTCACTAATACCTGTTCAATTAATTCCCCAAAAGGTCTACTTGTTTCTATTCTAGAATATTCCTTTTGCGGAATATGACTCAATACGGAAATAAAAAGTTGCTGAGATAATACGGGCCAAGACCCTGAAAGATATAGGATAAACAAAGTGGTTTTTAATAAAAAACAATGCTTTATTTTCATTGTGCTATGTCCCTCTGTAATTGTCATTTTGACCCACGAAAAGGTCATTTTGGCAAAAACAGGCCCGTTACACGGACTTTGTAACTATTTTTTATGCCTGAAATCCGTCTGGTTGCTTATAAAAAAAGCTATGAACCATCTGATTTGCAAAGCCCATGAGCTCAGCCCTCTTCTCAGCTGAAACACAGAGCAAGATACGTTCCATGTTGAAACAAGCGTACTCCAGGTCAAGCTCCAATATACACTGTAGTTTTACCGCCATAGGATAAGGCACAGTGAAAAGGGTTGTGGCACATAAGGCATGGATGTTTTCTGCTCAGTAACAGTGAATGGTCGACACAGCTGCATATCCTGAAAACCTTGCCTTGTTTAGGACTCTAATTGCTCCTACAGGTATTTGCTGCCGGGCTTGCTTTATCAGATGGCCTGGAATTTGCTTAACAATATTCATTCTGAATAAAGAGGTTAACATGTACATCCAAATACTCATGCTTATGCTTTCAATGACCCCTCAGCAAAACAGCGACTTTCAACTCGATTTCAATTTGACAGACAAAGGCTATTCTTATGTCAACGAACCCTTACCAAAGGGCATTCAAGTTGTAAAAGAAGATGGCCAGGGTCACATTCTAGAGGTAAACACACCCACACTCATTCAAGTTTGGTCTCAATGCTGCGGAGGAGATGCCGAACAATGGGCGCACCAGCGTTACACCGAGTTCCATTTCAAGGACAAAGGTTTGAGAGTTGTCAGCATCAACTTTGAAAACGGAAAAAGTCAGCAACAGCAAAAACAGATGATGCAAGAGTTCTTTAAAGTAAATGACAAACCATCTGAATGGTATATCGACCCTTTAGGCTGGGCCTATGATGCCCTCCGGGTCAAGAGCTTTCCCACTTACATCCTTGTATCCAAAGAAGGAACGATCATCTTTAAGACTGCGGGTAAAAGCACAGAAGGTGTTGCCCTTTTGGATAAAGAAATTAAAAAACTGCTTGGGATCTAGTTCAGCGATTCAAAAAATGATATGGCCATCAGAGTCATCTCTAAAGTGAAACAAGTTGGTTCTGAAATCAGTTAGCTCATTTCATCAGCAACTCGAAGCAGACTTTAACAAAATTGAACGCAGGGCTGGATTCTCAATTACAGCAGGGCACTCTCAGGGGACGGATATTCCACCTACTAAATAATCTGAAAACGTCTTCTGATGCATGGTGTTTTTTTGCCAGATAATACAGGCTCACACCTTGCTTCGTCCTTAAATTGTAGTCGGCCCCCAGTTCAAGCAGCAATTGCAGCAATTCCAAATTACTTGTGGTAGCCGCAAACATAAGCGGCGTCCAGCCTTCATCATTTTGCACGTCTATAAACGCCCCTTTTTCCAAGAGGTACTCACAAACATCCATTTTCTCATAGGCTGCTGCCATCAGAAGAGGAGTCGCCCCGCTTCGAGCCAGTGAATCGATATTTTGGCCGCTGGCAAGCAAGGACTTAACTTTTGCAAGATCACCTATGGCAGCGAAATAGGCCAAATTTTCGCCTGGTGCTTCAAGTTGAACACCCTCCGGAAGGTTTTGCTTTGCCAGCGTTTCAAATTGCTCATAGCCAAGAACTCTTGCCAGCATCAAGGGTGTCCATCCATATGGATCCTTTTGGTTTACTTTTGCACCATTGGCAAGCAGAAATTCCAGCAGGTCTTTGTCTTGTTGGTCAACTGCAAAAAAAAGCTTTGAGGGATAGGTTGAGGTTGCCTGGTTGATGTCGGTACCTTTAGCCAAAAAAGGTTGAATTAGAGCAATATGGTCAGCATAATCCCAGGCGGTATTCCCCATTTCATCTTTAGCATCGATATCAGCCCCTTTATTCAAGAGCAGATTGATTAAATACGCTCTTTGCTGCACCGTTGCCAGAATTAATGGTGTTCTTTCTAAGTTTCCCCTTTGATTCAATGTGCTTGGGTATGCTAAAAGCATTTTGGAAATACGTCTATTGCCAACCAGGATAGCTTTGTGAATGGGGGCATTGCCTCTATCATCTTTTAGACCGATGTCGATCTTTTTATCCAACAATAGTCTTGTTATCTCTTCATTGTTTCTGGAGATGCTTATATGCAATAAACTGTTTCCCCTGCTGTCCTGAACATTGATATCGGCTCCAAGCTCCAAGAGTTTTTGGACACATTCCCGATGGCCTCTCAATGTCGCCAATAAAACAGGTGTGTATCCCGTATTGGGATTTTTTGCGTCAATGTCCACACCGTTTTCAAACAAAGTTGTAACAAGCTCAAGATCACCTTTTTTTGCAGCTAGTTGCATTTGCTGGATTGGGGCATTCTCTGTGGAGACTATTACGTAAAAGCAAAATATTAAACTTAACAAATTCTCACCTTCTTCCTTTTTTAAAAAAAAGGATAGATTGCATGTTACAACCTATCCTTATGTAGAATTATACTATGTTGTTAAAAGCGTGTTTAGGTAAATTGCTCTTTTAGTTACATACACTGGGTAACAGTATAATTAAGCTTTGTAGCGTGGTGCCCTCTGGCTCTCTCCATTCAGAAGCAAATTCGTGGAACTCACTCCATGAAAGCTGCTCGCCGCTTCTATGCAATTCCATATATCGAACCGTTCCCTCCTCGTTCGTAACTTTGACATAAAAGGCGTCTGTAAATGCGCCCGTCTGAGTGTTTGAACTCGGAAGTAAATTGATCGGATCCGTTGTGCTGAACTCATCATTGTAAATAGCCTCAATATCATTGTACCATTTGATGGAACTGATTGAATCTATATCGGAAAACTCAAGATAGGCCGTATCACAGCTGCTGACAATTCTACTTTCTACATTGAATAAATTATCCGTCGCGGTAACTTCTTTACTGAGTATTTTCCAATCATTCAAAATCCAGTTGAAGTTGCTGTTTATCGCGACTTCATCGGGGTTTTCGGCAAATATTCTGAGCTCTATCTGGTCGCATGCCGGGAACTGCACCTCTTCTTTGGTCAGGGGATCATCATTGCCATAACTGGTTGGTTCCGTCCAAACGTGCTCATCGTAGTAGGATAGCAGACTGTTTTGCTGACCGGCATATCCTAAATCGTAAAATGGAAATTGGTTGTAATCAAAGTTACCTAAATTGTCAGGATCCTCGTTGATATTCAACCAGGGGCCTGGAGTCTGATTGTTAATCACACGATACTCCAGGGATCCGCCAAAATTCCAATTGGCATAAAAATGACGAATTTGTTCAATCTCAATGGATAAATGTTGAGAGTAAGCAATGGGATCCGAATACAGATAGTACACAGGAATTCCACTGCTCCTATCCGACAACGGAGCCAATTTACATTCATACCGCTGCATTTGAGCATTCCATCTCCATCCGTAAATACCCTCGGGATCAGCTGTTGGGTTGGAAGAGCCTTCCTGAATAAGAGTAGAAGGAACAACTTTGGGATCGTTATCACTGTATTTGGGTGTCAACTCTTGAAAATCGAGACGGTTAATATACGCGAAATCATGATCCAAAAAAGAAGGCGCTGTTTGGTTAAACTTTGCTTGCGCTATTTCCTCTTTGAGGTATAGAAGAGACAAAACCCCTTCCTCCATTTTTTCAAACCCGAAAAGGAGCAGCAAGGGTTCATCATCACGAAAATCATTAAAAGGACGAGCCTTGATAAGTTCGTACATGTAAAGCGTATTGCTTTTCGGCAACCTGATCACAGGCGTACCGATAAGAGATGCATCGTTTTCCAGAGTTCCCAGATACCCGCCTTCACCAATAATACCTGAAGAATTAGCCAAGCCAGCGAAGTCACTCTCGCTAAAGACTTTGTGCATTTGGCCATGCATGAGAACATAGGAGTTTTGCGTCGACACATAGCCGTGGTAGTAAAGGCCGGTATCGGCTTGAGCCATGTCAACGGAAATAACTTCGCCCTGATCAAAGAAGAAGTCCAATTCCTGGTTAGATCCAGGGTTGAGAACTTCCTCTGTCAAAGCCCAGTTAGACAGCTCCATAGGCCTTTCGAAAACAGCCTCTACACTGGCAAGAGCTTCCAATTCGCTTCCGTTCCCGTATCGGATATTGGCACGCACGGTAATATCAGAAGCATCCACTGTAGCAATGCTGAACTCACCGCTCTGTGTCAGATTGAAAGTCGTCGTGAACTCAGCGAGAGAACTGGTGCGAATGCCCCGGTTATCTTCAACTACCCAATCAATTTCAAAACCGCTCTTCAAGAAGTCTGAAGGTGTATGTAGTTCTGCCTGAATATAAGTCATTCCATCTGTGGCATCTTTTACCCTCAGAGATAGTTTTGCTTCGTCGAAAGCGGCAACCTCTGCACTGAAAAAATCATCTGCGGAAGCCACATCGCATGAAATACTGGTACCCCTGAAGAGCCTGGCAGATCGAACAATAAAACCCTGCCCACTTACGAAATACATCCTGTACGGCCCCCCGGATGAATAATTGAAATCACTCCATAGCGGACCATTGCAAGAACCGGAACCCAGCAGTTCCCCATCTGTTACTTCGAAAATATTGATACCCGCTCCTTCATCCTCCAAGCTCCCTGCGCCACCGAGTACTGCCTGATCCACTTCAATGGTTTCACCGTCATCCTGAATAAAGACCGTGCCCTCATATTGAGTTAAATATGCTGATCCTTGATGCGCAAGAATAACTTCGCACTCTGAAGAAATGGGATATCTGAAGTAACTGACATTGTTCCAGGGTGAACCAGGAGAGCTGGCATTCCAGTCCAACCACAAAAAGACACGATCACTCGAGGTTAATGTCTCAGCAACAACTGATGTAAGATTTTGAGCCTGAGTAAACGCTGAAAAAACTTGAGGCCCTAGATAAAACGACAATTCATCACTTAAAATAACGGAGGTTCCGGGATTTCTTAAAAAGTTGAGCTGGTCGCTCTGAGGGTCACATTCAAAAGGATCTTCATAACCGACGATGTCCAGAGAAAGTGAAAAATTAAAAATTTCCTGGCCGTTACAAACAGAAGTAGCACCGGCATTGCAAAAATCACTTCCCGGTATATTTAATACATGTACCGCAAAATCCACTTGTATGGGAACCACCGACGAAGAATTAACAGGTATGGTTTGCCAACCGGACAAGTTGGTAATGACCACATGCTCATCTGTCAAACATTCGGGAGGTAACAATGTGAACTTGCCAATTCCTGAAGGCCGATTCGTCGAACCATCGTAATAAACCTGATACCTGACAAGCTTGGTTTGATTCATGGAAAGGACATCTGCCCCGTCACCATTAAGAATTTGTTTACTATGGACGACAAACCCGTCAGCAATTGCATTCGCACAAAACAATGGAATAATAATTAATAAAAGTAACAAACGATATTTCATTACACACCTCACTGGGCGAACTGTAAGCATGTTTTGTGCCAAAGCAATAATCCGCAAAAACGCACCGTCCAGCTGCTGTGAAACCGAAATTCCGGCTCGAATGCAAAACGCTCTTTTAACATCTCTTTACATTACATCACATAAAATATACATTTAGCTTTTTAAAAACACAAACACGGGTCTGTTGTCTCGTTTCAGCGAGACAACAGACCCGTGTTTGCTTAATCAAAAAAAGAAAACTAAAAAGGAAGACCCTTTTTATCTATTTTGTGTTCTTTAAACAGCACCCACTTTTCGCCCTCTTTGATCCAGTTTTGTTTTAATGGCATTTGATTGAATACAAACATACCATGCTGAGCATGTACATGTACCTTTATATTGAAACCGTTATCGTTCTCTTTGGTGGCTTTCTTGATTTCCACCTTTTGTATTTTAAGTGTCTCTGCCTGCAAATACTCTTTAATCGGAATGTTTTTCCGATAAAGTTCACAGAGCATTTGATAACAGGTAATGAAGTCCTCTTCAATGTAACTGATCCAATACTGCTTAACAGCCAAAGCCAACTCACTGTCAATAGCTTCAATCAGGCCAACACCTTTGACGTACTGTTCTTTACTGTCTTTGTCAACCTCAACTGGCTTATCATTCCCAGCCACAAGAAGGGAGCTTGCACCAGCAATTAAAATAAATAAAAAAGCCAAACTCAATTTGTTTTTGTTACCAAGCATACTTGCTCTCCTTTTCTTCAATTAGCTTTTCAAATCGATCCAGACCGTCCAGATATACCTTGCCCCATGAACTGTCTTTAAATTGTAAGCGGTTGTAAATCTTTTTTAAATGACCGTGCCCAAAGTAAATCCGTAGATAAAGAATCTTGAAAAAAAGTTTCTTTTTTTCAACTTCATCAGTCGTTTCATCTAATTTATCGATTAACACCTTTCCCACAGCTTTTTCCAAATCAGAAATCTTGTAAAACAACCCAAGCAATCCGTTAACCTGCATATCATCTGGCCGTTGTATTCTTGAATCAAAAAGCCTTCCCATTGCCTGATCCCGATAACCGAGATAAAACAAGACAGCACAAGCGCCACAGTATTTTTTGGAGTCATAGTTTTTTGCAACTTCACTTTTAAATTTACTCAATTGAGATTGAAGATGTATGTGTCTGTCATGGTATTTTTTTTCCAATTCGCCGTTGTGATACAGGCCCTTGTCTTTCAGTGCTAAATATAAAGCTTCTGAGTAGACGATATGAGCACAGTCATAGAGGTAATTGAGGACGCTTTCAATTGAATCTGTTTTCCCTTCTGCTAACTCATCAAGTGCATCATAGGATAAGTCTGAGAACTTTGTGGCTTCCTTAAGGAGAAGTCGAACCCTGGGATCATTTTCTAACTGTTCTAGCGCCGATTGGTTTGCAGGAAGCAACTGAAACCACAATAAAAAAGAGATGATTACACCCGCCCCACTCATTTTTTTTCATCCTTCTTCATGACATATCTCTTTTTCGGCATATAGCCATCTTTTTCGAGATTCCTCAGTGAATTTTCTATTTCATTGAATACTTTATTGACTTCCTCAAAATCGCCTCTGCTGGAGTACAAAAGTTGCCGTCTATTGTCAATAATGTAATAGGAATTCATTCCATAGACTTTAAAGGCAGACCTAAAAGAATCGTTATAATCATAATACAAATTTTTAGGAATTTTGATGTTATTAGCTTGAAGCTTTTCTAGTGTTTTGGAAAAAAGCTCTATGGAATTACCACTTAAATCATAAAAGATACTTATCAGGTTAATACCAGGATGGTCACTGTATCGATTCTGTTCTTCAATAAATCGCTGCCAAACTTTATCTCTTTTGATTCCATTGAAGCTCCAATATTGTATCAGCGTCACACGATCGAGCTTTGGAACAACAATCTCTCCCGATTTATTCATAAAGCTGAATTGGTCGAAACTGACAGCCGATTCCTCTTTATAGGGAATGATCACTCTCTTCCCAACCTCTTCCATTCCGATAATCTCGCCTTCGGTTTCTGTTCCGTCAGCGTTTTTTAATTTAACTTTTAATTCGGGTAGCACATTTACATTCTTTTTTTCACTTTGGCCTTTCACCGTAACAGCTGCCAGACCGCATACTAAAAATAAGGCAACGGCTAAATATCTTAAAAATTTAACACTCATTTAATTAACTCCATAACATCATACGTCCTTGTCTTGTTTTTTGCAATTATACTTTCGTCCAGTTTCAAATAGGGTAAAGGGCTCTTAGATACATATTTCCGATCCGCGTTATGCCTTGTTTTGTAGTATTGCACATAGACTTCCTCCGGCATTTTGACCATGAAGTGCGAAATATTGGCCAGGTCACCCTCGACTATTCCGTTTTCTAAAATTTGACTCATTGAAAAAACACCTGACGAGTATGCAGCCAACGGATTTCCAAGCTCCGTATTAAACCTGCCAAGTCGGTTGCCGTTTGAGTCATATGCCGAAAAAAGGACGTGTTGAAAGCGATTTGTGCGATTAATCACCTCAAAACTGCCATTTTCCTGGAAAGGCCAGACCGAACACTCCTTCATATCAATTAATTTACTGATAAAAAAGTCTCCCGATACGATCGATTCGTTATAGGAGGCATGGACTTCGATACCTACAATTGGATACTGACTGAACATATTTAGGTAATCCCCTTGTTCAGGTTGATAACCGTCCAGCAAATTCAAGGCCAGGTTCAGGTGTTTTTGTCTTGGTTCCAGAAAAAATGAGCCTTTTGTCTTTTCGTATCCATTTTTGTCGATGACTTTGTACATAATTTGATTTTCTACCTCAGATGTATTGACAATCGCCAATCCGTTCCACCCTGTTTCGGCAGAATAAATTTGCGAAACGTAAAACTCACCAAAACACTCTCGGTAGTCATTGAGAGCGTAAGAAATGACCTGATTAAGGCCGGTTTGATAGAATTCCACTTCACTTTGAAACTTTCTGCCATCTACTTCTCTAAGTGAGAACCAATAGCCCACAGGTGGCAGAGTCTTGTTGACAAAGGTGGAAACAGGATAAACACCTACCCCGCCTTCCACAAAAAACCTTTCTTTTCTTACCTCATCTCCGTCTTTATCGTAGATAGTTAACTCAAAGTTCATTATCGGCGTGTCACCGTGAATTCGCAACTCCGTCTCCCAGCCGTAAAGGTGGGCAATATGGGGGAAATATCTCGTTGTACTATTTTGTAACTCTCTAGAATAATAGGGTGTTGTAGCTTCGTCTTCCAAGCCGTAGAACTGCACAATTGTGGAATCAAAATAGGGCTTACAACCCTCGACAACCACTTCTTTCGTACTAATCGAGCCAAACGGAGCCAGTGTGGATGTTTTTTCGCCATTTTGATATGGGATAGACTTTTCTGAAAAATTGACAACTACACCCATTCTTTCGTCCTGCAAGTACATACTGTTGTCCGGCAGACGTACGATATAGAAGCTGGGTTCTGCACTTCCACTGGTAAGGTGAAGCACATATTCACCGTCAACCAGATCAGAAGAAGCAATTTCCGTATTTCCTTCGCCGTTTAACAAAACTTCTCCTGTAGTTGGATTGAGAAGCTCCCAGACCACACTGGATCCTGAATAATTCACCAGTTCAACAGATTCCGGCAGGCCACCTACGACCCGAAATGAATAATAATCAGCATCGCCATCACGGGTACAACCAAGTGTAATTTGATTTTTCAACTGGAATGCTTGACTTATTTCACCATTGGGCTCCTGGTAATCAACATTGGAATACACATCCTCAGAAGACGCATCCATGAAGGCTTTTACATTTTCATAAGTAAGGAATCTGTTACTGTGTAGATCCCAACGACTTATAAAATAAGGAACCCCGGGAAGCCAGGCGAATTCGGGATATGTATCGCTCACCCATTCATATTCATCGTCGCCTGAAATAGTGTACTTCACATCAACAATGTAGAAAGGAACCAGTGTTAATTCCAGCTGGGCAGACATCGACATTGGCAAAGTCAAAATGAGTTTGACGGTAACAAGCTGATTCCCATTGCCATCGGAACCTCTGGACATCGCATATCCTGACACTGGATAGTTCCATTTTTCATCACCATTACCCATATCTAATATGATGTTATTCCCTCTCATCAGGAAAGTCTCAACAATGGAATTAAAACCCCTGGCTGTGAGCCCACCTGCACCGAAAGGTATGATGTTGTCATCGGATCGGGTGACTGATAGCAGTGCTCTCATTTCCGGTTGCATCAATTTCATACCATTGGTAACAACTGCTTCTGGATCATCAAAAAGAATTGAAGCGGCTGCCCAGCCATCACAGTTTCCATACCAGTGAGGCGCTGTTGCATCAACTAAATATCTCTCCTCGTAATCACAGGCATTGGGTGAGAGACCCATAAGTCCTGTCATACTGAGTTTTGCAAGAGGACCTGGATAACCAAAAAAGCCCTCGCCCTTAACCATGATATTCTCTGATAAAGGCAACCAATCGCCTGTCCACGCAATTTTGTCAAAATAGATGTCTTGACTGAAAACGCCCAGAGTCGAAAAAAGAAACAACACAGCTATCTTATAATCTTTTGTCATTTTGTTACCTCCATCTTTTTTGTCATTACTATTTCATTCAGCAAGAATCATGCAAACATCTTGATAGTCTGGCATATAAATTGTTTCGGCCATTTAAATAGTACTGGATCATTTGCCGTATTCACCCGCTCTAAAACCCTGTTAACGGTAGATGCATTCGTCAAGAAAACAGAAATCTTTCATTGTTGATTGTAATAGTTGCAGCCTTTTTTTGACTCCACCCCATTTACCATACCGAATCACACAACATCTGGAACTTGTTTGATTCTATCTTCTACAACTTGCACTCATTCGCACATTTTTCATCCAGAAATGATCATTTCCTCAAAACATCTTCACGCAATAAAACTCAACCGGGTCAAAAAAAGCTTGGGCCTTCCATTTCATGTTTTCACTCAATGGAAGGCCCTTTTTTCATCCTATTTTTTCAAAAGAAAAACTAAGACTTGTTTAAAAGAATCATCAAATTAATTTAATGACTTCCTTTTGGCTACAAGCATTTTGCTCATGTCAAAGATGGCTTGTTCAGATTTAGGATCAGCTTTGCCTGTTACTGTAGGCATGTCATTACCACCTGAATCAGGTCCAATGTTACGGGCAAGATAGCTGCCATTGATGCTGGTATCTCTACCAATCAGACAGTATCCGTCAAGGTCGCCATCTCTACTGCCAGTTGTCAGGTAAGAACCGGTTACGAACAGGTTCCATCTAACCTCACCAAAGACAAGGTCATTACCGGAAGTTTGAGGCTGCAAGAACAATCCTTCTGTGGGATCACCTTGTACACCGTAGAAGCCTACACCAGCTTCGTCTTCAGTTACCAACCAAGTTTGCATGGTTTGTCTTGGTAATGCGGGGAATTCAACTTCCCAATGATTACCGTCCGCTTCATAAGCGCTACCTACGAGACCACCGTCAGCTGGGAAGTCTTTTCCGCCGTGGTTGACCAGAGCAATACCGGTCCAGAAGTCTGTTCCCTGTAATTTAGGCAGGTAAGGGAAGAAGATGGAAGTTCTAACAGTATATTCGCAAGGCAAGAATGCACCGAAATCCCATACATCGTTAAGTGCCAATGAATAGCTGGGAGGACAATAGTCGTTTGCGAACCAGTAGTTGGCCTGATCAGCAAGAGTGTCGACGACTGCGCCTGAGCAAGTACCAAATGCGGGGAAACCATTTTCCCAACGAGAGTCTTTGTCAGCTGCCCATACAGCCAGACCAACTTGTACAGGGCCAGGCTCGTCAGCGTAGTATTGACCAACTTCCATGTTTACAATGATTGTGTTGGCCTGACTCATGGAACCAGGACCTTGGTACCACAATACTAAGTCATCAGTAAAGTAGTATCCACCCATGTTTTTGGGAGTACCCAGGAACCACTGATCAGTAGTAACGCCAGTATTCACATAGTAAGATGCAGAAGGAATGCTTCTGGGTCGATATACAGGAGCACCGTTAGGAAGATAGAATGCCAACAACTGATTGATTGTTTCATCATTAGCTGTATCTACCTGAAGTGGGAAGCCCCAAGGACCTTCATTTGCATTGTAAAAATAGATGTAAGAATTGTTATGCCAGCCTTCGCTGCAGTTAACGCGGATATTAAGTCTGTTTTCCATTAAAACTAAACCGTTGTCATCAACACCCTGACCACCAGCATCAAGACAAAGTCTTGCAAATTTGCGGCTAGGCTTGTAGATAGATCCAGTGCAGTCACCTTGAACACCCCTGGCAATGCTATCGTCACCAGAGTAGTTGGTAGGTATCTGATTACCTTTGTCAATTGTTACACCGGGCATGGCAGTGAATACACCAAAGTCGCCGTTCCACGCAGTATCTTTGTACGAAATGGTATCAAACTTAAGAGTGGATTCGGGATTAGGATAGTAATCCAGAACAGATTCTTCCAGGTTGACACAAATCAGGGTAGAAATTGCGGGATAGTTGGGATCACAACCAGCAGGCACTGTGTAGCTTGAGTCCCTTGTGTTGGCAGGCAGGTTGGAGCTTACACTGGCGTTCGCCTGTACCGACTTGGCAGCAGTGACACCGAAAGTCCATGCAACACGACCGTTGGACAGTGAAGGAGCAACGACAGCTTGCTGAGAAGTACTGAAAATCCAAGTGTCACTGGCACTCTGAACTCGCAGCCAGATATACTGTTCACCAGCGATCCAGCGAACGATGGATACAGTTTCAGGATGAGCAGCAATAGTATTGTTACCAGTAGCACCAGCGTCTTCAAGTCTCACTGCCAGATAAATAGGTTCTCCATAAAAGCCAGCGACTTGTGTGCCCTGACCATCGTATGTAGCCCAATTACCAACCAGGTTGCCGCAGAGAACCGCGTCATGAGTAAGACGGACACGGATGTATGTAGGATCTTGGGTTGTAGCGTCGGCAAAGTCATTACCGTTAACAGACATGGTAATTGAACCAGCTTCCTCGCATGAACCTCTGTAGTAAAGGTCCTGAATGTTTGTCCTGAGATCAACGTTTGCAAATGTAGTAAATGCAACGGCTGATAGCGCCAGGATACCAAAAATTTTTTTCATTTGTAAAAACCTCCAAAGATTTTTATTAAGTTATTTTTTCCAACCGGATTCAGATTTACGCCCACCATTTATGATATTAATGCAAGTCACAGCCCTTAGGCGAGACGCACCCGTTACTATGCAATCAACGTGCCAACTCACGCAAGTATGTATATCATAATATAACTACAATTTAGCTGACATAGTTGTTTTTATAAACGAGGAAACAACCCCTGCACAGATGTCTCCACTCAAGAGACAGTATCGGCATGTTTACCAATTTCAAATGATCTCAGGACTGTTTGAAGCAATATTTTTCAAAATACCAGGCTACTGATGATAAAATATCTCAATGAAGCAGTTTATCTTTTTCTCCATTCTCTTGACAGGGCATATTTTATTTGCGCAAACAGATGAAACCATATTTAGAGAGTTTCGCTTTGACTTCACCACACCTGGCGCTCGAGCCAACGCCCTTGGAAAAGCTTTTGTTGGCCTATCCGATGAGGCCACCTCAGCCTACAACAACCCCGCTGGCCTATCCGTCCTGGAACACCCTGAAATCACCCTGGAGTATCAATCCAACAAGATCCAATATGCTTTTCTTCAAAACACTGATTCATTTGAGCTTATCAATGGTGATATTCTCCACCCTGAAATCCATACCAATCGCTGCAGTTTTGCCTCCATAAGCTTTAGTAAGTATAACACTAACTTTTCCCTTTTTTACGTCAATCAGCTTCAGTATTCACGTGAACTGCCCGAGGAGATAAGCACCTGGTATCATATCGATATTGGTTACAACTTCTTTTATGGCAACCAGCATCGGGTTCAACTCGATATTTCCACTTACGGGCTCAGCTTTGGTCGTGCTTTTTCCCGGCTTTCTTTTGGTGCCGCCATTGGCCTCTCACAGCTCGATATACGTTATAAATACAGTACGCGGCTCATATCATACGACCTTGAGCTCGACCAGCTAGTTTTAAGTGAAACCAACCACAATCTTTCGGAATTTTCCTGTGTTTTAGGCATGACGTACCAAATTCATCCAAAAATAAGAATTGGAGCATCTTATAAGAGCCTTCCATCTTACAAATACAGTGAAAAGGTTCAAACACTGCAGGATCCTGAATATCATTCCGTGCCGATCCGATTTAAAGTTCCCGATTCGCTTGCTATCGGTTTGAGTTGTCTGCCAACAGACAGGATCACCATTGTGCTGGATTTTAACAGAATATGGTATCACCAGTTAGCCGGTGACAACTTCACCGTTATCTCCGGTGATGAATACACCAAAGAAAATTACATCACTCCCGATGCGACTGAAAAACACATTGGCATTGAGTACCTTCTCCCCTGGCGCAAGCACATCTTTGCATTCCGTTGCGGGGCTTATGAAAATCCCGACCACAAAACGCGCTTCACGGCCTCAACATCTACGTTCGCTTCAGACATACAGGCCTTCGTCTTTAACACTGGCAGCCAGAAAACCATGACGGCCTACACTATCGGGCTGGGATATGTCTGGAAGAACAAACTGCAAACAGATATGGCATTGGTACATGAAGGAGATCAATTTCACTCCTTCATCACCTCTTTCTTATACAGATTTGGGAAAAAATGATGAAGAACAGCAAGTTCATTGGCATCCTCTTGGTTCTTTTTCTGTTGTCTCACATCTTTTTGCTGGCAGATGACCGTTTTTTAGACAGCTATAAAAAAGGTTGTGAAGCCATGAACATGCAGGAATACAGCCAGGCCATTGCGTACTTTGAAAGCGCAATAGCTGAGGAACCAGTATCATCCAACAAGGTGAGAGACTACGGTGTGCAGTTTGTCTCCTATCATCCCTACACTTACTTAGTTGAAGCCTATCTCATGTGGCAGGGACCTGACCACCTGGAAAAGGCACGACAGTATGCCGATTTGGCTGTTCGCTACAAAGAAGACGACCCCGAAAAGTTCCAAGAATTAAAAGCCAAAGTAACCCGCCTCAGGAGAATCGTCGACTCACAAATTCAGGCCAACACCCAGCAGGAAAAACCCAGCATTCCGTTAGATACTGTCAACCTGCTTATATCTCAAGGCCAGTTTCATGAAGCGCTGGACCAAATCAATCTCCTCATACACTCTTTTCCGGATGAAGCCATTCTTAAAAGCACCAAGCACCTTCTCAGGGAACTGATCCTCAAAACAACTACCGCTGAGAAATCTGAACAGGCACATAAAAAGAACCTTGACGAGTTTTTACTCAAAGCGAGGCAAAGCATTTCAGTTGACAATCAGGAAACAGCTTATTTGTACTATTTATATGTAGACGTTCTCGATCCGGGCAACGAAGAAGCTGCTTTGTTTATTGAAAAGTTCAAGCAGAACCTTGCCGATCAGGGAAAAACCCAGGAAGAAATCGCCTTGGAGTTAACCTCCTACAAAACAGAAAATCAGGATCTTCTCAATAGGTTGACTGAACTGGCGGATAAAAATAAAAAGATTAGAAATGAGCTTGAAGTCCTTCAAAATCAGATGTCACAGATGGAATCTGCAACTCAGCCCGTCACGCCCCAAGTTGAAGTTACCTGGGACCCCAAACCAGTCAAAGATGAAGAAAGAGAATATCATTTGAGCGCCACTATCAACAGTAACATTCCCATCGAGAGTGTTAAATTCTTCAGCAATGGCGTGCTGATTAAAACATGGGAAAATATTGGCAAGTCTCATTTCAAAATGCCCACTATTCAGAATTTCAGTTTTCTCAACTACCAGAACCGGCTGCGCCTGGAAATAAGAGATATCAGGGGGAATATACACAACGATGAAATTCCATTAAACATCCCTCAGTCTACCAACAAATTCTTCCAGCACTTCCCGAAAGCATTTGTAGTTTTTGTTCTATTTACTGTTTCCTACGTTTATATGTCGAGACAACGCAAGAAAAGACAGGCTTTCAGGGAGCGGTTCAACCCCTATGTAGCGGGTGCACCTGTCTTTTCAAGCTCCATGTTTTATGGAAGACACGACCTTTTGAAACAAATATTAAACACTCTGCATAATAATTCCATGATGATCTGCGGTGAACGAAGGATAGGTAAAACGACTTTGATGCATCGCCTGCATTCGGTGCTTCCGGCTTTGGATGATCCAGAGTATCAGTTCTATCCCGTCATGATTGACTTACAGGGGATGGTAGAAGAGGATTTTTTCGCCAGTATGGACCACGAAATCATTGACTCACTGGCAGAAACAGGTATCAAGCTGCCAGAATACTGGGAAGGCACCATGAATGTTCGTGTTTTCACCAAGCGAATACGACAGATCATCAGTGAACTCAAGTCCCATTCCGATCGTTCACCAAAACTCGTGCTCTTGTTGGATGAAGTCGATATTATGAACAGCTTTTCTGAAAAGACCAACCAGCAGTTGCGTTCCGTTTTCATGAAGGGGTTTGCTAAACATCTAGTAGCTGTTATGGCAGGCATTCACTTAAAGAAGCGATGGGACAGTGAGGGGAGCCCATGGTACAACTTCTTTGAGCAGATAGAATTGCAGCCATTTACTAACAGACACGCCAAAGCTTTGATCGAAAACCCGGTTAAGGGTATTTACAGCTACAGCGACGAGGCTGAAGATCGCATACTGGAGTTAAGCAACCTAAAACCCTACGTTATTCAACGTCTTTGCGTCAATCTCATTGCAACTATTCTGTCTGAAAACAGGCGCCGTGTGACTCGCAAGGATGTCGATCGTGTTTTTGAGTCCATCCAGAAGGAGAAAGAGCAATGAGGAATCCCTTTTCTGCAGGAAGCTGGGTATCCGGTAAGGGCTTTATCGGCCGGGAAGAAATCATGCAGCGGCTCATCTATTCAAATGAAAATTGTGATTGGGTACAGGCACAGCGGAGAATGGGAAAAACCTCCTTACTCAGACAGCTGGAAGAAAAAATCAACAAAGGACAGATCGAATCCGCGTCCATCAGGACCACTTTGGCCGTGTTTTGGGATATCCAGGGAAGTTATGACGCCAGCGGACTCCTTGAAAGTCTTGAGGACGCGCTGGACGACAGTTACGATCTGTTCCCCCAATCATGGCATGACATGGACCCCTCGGATTTTCAGGCCGATCACCCCCATCAGACCATAAAAAATCTCACCAGACAGCTTAGAAAAAAAGCTATGGGCTTAACACTTCTCATCGATGAAGCGGAAGAGTTGATGACCTTGAATGAAAAAAATCCTGAAACTCTGGCACGACTGAGAAAAGTGTTTCACACCTCATCCAACATTCATACGATCATTTGTTCCACTCCACGTCTTGAAAACTTGAGACAACATCAAGCTATTGAAACATCGCCCTTTCTCCACGGATTTCAGGTCCACTACTTGAGTACATTCAATAGAAAAGAAACACAGCAATTACTCGATATGGGTAATATCCCAGCCGATATCGGAGAAAGGATATACCAGCTCACACACGGTAATCCCTATCAAATACAATTATTTGCAAAGTACTTTTTTGAGAACAGAGATTTCGAGGAAACAAGCTTGTTCATGCAAAGCAATCCGTCTCTTTCCCAGGTACACGATGTCAACCTCGGCTTGCTCACCGAAAGAGAGCAAGAGATCCTATCAAAGTTCACCATGGATCACCTTCAATCACCCCCGTCAGAAAGTAACCAGTTGATCTTTAAGAAACTCATTAGATTGGGTTACTTATCGGGAAATGAAAAATCCCCCAGCATTGCATCGGATCTTTTCCACAAATGGCTAAAGCGGTATTTCAGTCAAAATCTCAACCTTCATCCAAAAGACCTGAAGGACATGCCACTCAGCGAAGCAAGCAGCAAGATAGTTCGTGAGAACATTCTCAATTTGTACCAGTATCTGCTGCAAAAAATGCAACAGGGATACCGGCTGAATGTCCATGCGGGACACTTCAACGTATCCAGCATGGATAAAAAAGCCTATCCCACTCATGAAGCCTCTGAGCAGAAAGCAATAGCTCCCAACTTGAATACCCCTCTCTGGTCTCTGGCACTACAAGATCTCATCATTCTCACTCAGGAATTATTTGATTTCAAGAAACACTGGTCCTGCTTCCGCTTGATGGAATTAGCAAATAATCTGGGCAACACTACAGAAGAAGAAATTCTTGATCTTATGAATCTGATTAGAGAAGAAGCCCGGCTGGAATCGGAAAAGATCTGATTCATATCAGAATCTTTGCATCATCGTCTGCGTTATCACATGGAAAGGATTAGACGTGTTTCAGCTATTATTAATCTTTAAAGAAGCTAAATGAAAAAGGAAGGGCGTTACTCTGTTTCCTCTAATTTGACATTTTGAATGGGTAGGGAAATGAGAGCGATATCGGAATCATTTTTACCAAGCATGGTTGATGTGAAGGAACCCTCGATGCTGCTGATCACAAAATAAAAAGTCTTTGCGGTATCTTCTTTAAACAGGTCTGCCAAAGCAGTTTCATCAATAGACCAGGCTTCAGAAGGACTTAATTCTCTTTTGTTGTAACCTGCGACCCTTCCATCTTCAGCCAGGATAGACAATCGAACAACGATGGGCGTTTTCTCTGTATTTTGAATGTACAGAGTTCTGCTGACCATGCTCTGACCTGTCAGCCAGAAGCTGGAGTAGTTGCCTGCCTGTTGAATATTCACAGCGCCCAAGGAAGACCTGTTATCGGTGGCATAATGAAGACCGTGGACAGTGTATTCTGCCAGTTGTTCCTGGTCTTCAAGTTCTTCGTCCACTTCAGGAAGGATAATTTGAAATTGAATTCTCAAAGGAATTTTTCCATCAGTTGCGTAAATCTCATTAAACCAGGTTGAACCAACAACACCAGAGATTCTTGTATTTGGAGGAAGCTTTAGTTCAATAGAATCCTCTTTGACATCAAAGCCACTCTCATCATCTCCGCTGAGAAACATCTCGGTATAGACCAGGGTGAGATTCATGTGAATTTCATGGTTGTGAGGGTTGGTAAATGTCGCCCAATGACTTGTATTTTCCATAAATGGCAGAAGCGGCAGGGATCCATTTTGTAAAACCTTGGTATTCAACTCAAAGGCACAAGTCTGTTTGGATTCGTCTACCTTTGAAAAGGTTTGATAGCCCACCAGTTGAAACTCTGGATTCTGACACAGAACCTCGCCCCAAAAAGCCGCAACAGGGTTATCCAAATCTCCCAGGAACACATCGAAGTACGGTGTTTTTTTCAAAAAGCCGGCGTGATTCAAACCCGACCACAATTCGGTTTCCTGCGGAAGCCCGTCCACGTCATAAAATCTGAAATCCAAATTGGATTGCATGGAATCACCGATCCCCACAACGGAGAAACTCGATTTCCAGGTGAAGTAATTGGTTCCTATTTGCGGAATGACCACTCGATTGCCGTGATTCAAGTGAAGCGAAACGCCGTTTAATTGGCCCGTCTCTGTGTTGTGGATCCACATGAAACCTTCCAGTGGCACATCTGACCGGAAGATGAGCGACTGCACCGCCGCAAGTGATTCCCTGTGATCGAAAGGAGAGAAAGAAAAACCGCCACTTCCATTGATGATTACATCGTCGAATTTGACTATTTCCCTGCCAAGGAAACTGTAACCTCTGATGTCTATTCGATGTTCACCTTCACCCTGAACGCCCGCTTCGATGAGGTATTGCCATTCCCCGCTAAATGTTTTCTCTGGCAAAGGTACAAAGCTGATGTACTCGGGACTATCATCTGTAAGTCCTGCCATACCTAACAATAAAACTAATAATAGTAACGTTTTTTTCATATTTGTTTCCGATCGATCAAATCCGACACACTCAATGAAGCAATATGCTTGCCACAACTGCCAGAGACAACTTCAACGCGACCCTAACCCTTGTTTACAAACAACTTAAAGAGCACGCTCACCCAAGACTCATGTCTTTTCTCGTTCAACAATTCATACTCTTTTACACAACCATTCTTGAACCCTTTATTTCATAAACAGCTTTTTCAAGATATGGAGTGATTTAAGATCCCTACATCAACATATTGTGTGGGTAACTTGCCTTTTCAATGAATAAACACGCTCGCAAGATGCCGTCTCTGCTCTGGAGACAGCCTTTATGTCAAGCGCTTTTTATGGATCAGGACTTCAGGCCTGTGCGATCGAGCATTTTGTAGAGCATGGTGCGATTGATACCCGACTGCTTTGAGGCTTCGGGAATGGAGTTCCCGCATTCCCGCATCAGGTTGACCAGGAACTTGCGTTCAAGTTCAGATTGGATTGTTTTAGCCTGTTCGAGAATGTCATGTTTGACACGCTTCAACTCGTCATTTGTTCGCGGCAGCTCCGTTAGAGAGTCCAGATAGGTACTGAGAGAATCTCCGTTAATTCCATGTTTCTCCGGCAAGGGCACTTCATCGGTATACAGGACGGGCTTTGATTCGAGTTCAAAGTCTGAGAACTGGTCCATCAAGCTCTCGGGAAAATGGTTTCGCGTTATTTTCTTGCCCTGACTCTGAATGAGCAGGTTCTGGATCAGGTTCTCGAGCTCTCTGATGTTTCCGGGAAATGAATAAGCATACAAAATATCGTAAACCCGAGAAGACACCTCGGGAACTTTCATTTTGAACTGCTTTGCATATCGCCTCAAGAAAAACTGGAACAGAGGCAAAATATCGCCTGGTCGTTCCTTGAGAGAGTGAATTTTAAAAGGTAGAACGGATAGTCGGAAATAGAGATCATCTCTAAAATTTTGTTCTTCCACAGCCTTTTTTAAATCTCTGTTAGTGGCGGCGATAATTCGGACATCGACCGATATTTTCTCCTTTCCACCCACCCGATGAAACTCTTTAAGCTGTAGAAACCTGAGAAGCTTAGCTTGAACCTTTAAATCCATTTCCCCAATTTCATCGAGGAAAAGAGTGCCATTGTGGGCTCGTTCCACCTTCCCGACATGCCTTTGAACGGCTCCGGTAAAAGCTCCCCGCTCATGCCCAAACAGTTCGCTCTCAATTAAGCCCTCAGGAATAGCGGCACAATTCACCGCCACAAAGTCATTCTTCTTTCTGGGACTGTGATTGTGAATGTAATTGGCCAGCACTTCTTTTCCTGTTCCGCTCTCCCCTTCCAGGAGGACTGTCACATCAGTAGGAGCGGCCTTCTTCAGGCTCTGCAAAAGTTTGAGTGACAATTCATCCGTGGCCACCAATTCTGAGAAGTTCACTATGGGTTTCTTGAACAATTGAAAAGGCGCAACCATTCTAGAAAACACATTGGCAACCAGTTTAACGAATAAGTTGCCATGGGAACCGGATTTGGGTCTGCCCGCTAAAATAAGCCTCAGCTCGCTCATGGCAAAGAAGAGATAAAAGGTCTGATTTAAGAATTCTGCCTTTCCATACTTGCCGTTCTCGAGCCAGTCTATCGGTGCGTTTTCCAGTTCAACCACCTGTTCTGGAACCAGGGTACCCTGCAAAACCCGCCAGGAGTTGGTTGTCTCTCTGTAGATACAGTGCTTGAGGTTGAAGGCGCTTTGCTGGTGAATAACCCAATCAAAAAAGCCTTTAATTGATTTGACATCCAGCAGCATGCCCAGGGAAAAGATATCGACTCCGGCCTCAGCCGAGGACTGATTGGAAACGGCTTTCTGGAAAAACCCCAGTTGAGATTTCATAATCTGAGCTCTTTGGCGAATTTGATTCAAGTCCTCTTCCAAAGACAGCAGATTCAGATTTTCTTCGTAGTTTTCAAAAAAGAGTTGAATACCGTGGTCAGTCATCGAATAAAGTTCCTTGGATTTCTCTGTCTATGTGTTTCCTGCCGCGAGGCGTAATAACCCGTCCTTTTGGTGTGCGGTCCAGGAAACCGAGTTGAATCAGATAGGGTTCGAGTACACCTTCAAGGGCGTCTTTTTCTTCACCTAGTGCTGCGGAAAGAGTTGAAAGACCAACCGGACCTCCACCAAATTTGTCGGCAATGGTGAGCAACAGAGCCCGATGGCCTTCTTCCAGACCCAATTGGTCCACACCCAGCGCCTGCAGTGCTTTTTCTGTTGCCGATTCATCAATAAAATCCAACCCGTCAACAACTGCAAAATCGCGACAGCGCTTGAGCAGCTTCAAGGCGACCCGCGGCGTTCCCCTGGAGCGTTTAGCAATATTCAATGCCGCCTTTTCATCAATGGTCACACCGAGAATTCTGGAAGCTCTCTCCAGAACACGACACAGTTCCCGGTGCGTATAGAATTCGAGACGATAGGTCATTCCAAAGCGATCGAATAGCGGTCGGGTCAGCAACCCGGCTCGTGTAGTGGCTCCTACCAGTGTAAATGAGGGCAGGTCAATTTTCACCGTTCTGGCGCTCGGGCCTTGACCAATAATGATATCCAGCTGGAAATCTTCCATCGCAGGATAGAGTACTTCTTCAACTGAAGAACTCAGCCGGTGAATTTCATCCACAAACAGAATGTCTCCTGGCTGTAAATTGGTCAAAATGGCTGCAAGATCACCCGGCCTCTCAATAGCAGGGCCGGAAGTCGCCCGCAATCCGCCACCTGTTTCGTTGGCAATAATGTTGGCCAAGGTTGTTTTTCCCAAGCCTGGGGGTCCGTAAAGCAGGACATGATCCAGACTCGTGTTGAGCTTGAGGGCTGCTTCAATGAAAACGGACAAGCTGGATTTCAAGTGACTCTGCCCAATGTAATCCTTTAAACCCGAAGGACGAATACTCTTTTCTTGTACGTTATCGAATTCTTTATTCATTGATTAATCTTCCGAAGCGCGTTTTCCATCAAGGCCTCAAGGGTCCATTCTTTTTTCTCTCTTTTCAAAACTTGAATCACGCGGTTAATTTTAATTTCAGGGAATCCCAAACTCATCAAACCCTCTCGCAAGTCCGCCCAGATTCCTGCCGCTGCCATGGAAGAACCTTTGAGTCCCGGCAGGGTTTTAATTTTTTTCAGTTTACTGTCCAGCTCCAACATCAACCTTTCCGCCGTTTTTTTTCCAATACCGGGAACCGTTTGAAGAGCCATCACATCGTTGCGGGCGACCACCTCCATCATCTGAACAGGGGTGAACAGCTCAACAATGGCATAGGCTGTCTTGGGACCGACTCCCGAAATGCCATTTAAAATGAGGAAGAGGCTTTTGCTTTCGTAGGAGCGAAACCCAAACAGTTTGAGTTGATCTTCCCTGACATAGGTATGAATCCAGAACTCCATTTCTGTTCCCACTTGACATTTTTTCTCAGGGGAACCGCAGTATATTTCATAGCCAACACCGTTGTTCAACAGCAATACATAGGGATCATAAACACTTTTAACTTTTCCAAAAATATATCCGATCATATTTTTAGATTCTATCTAGAGGGAAACTGGAATACAATTAAAACGTACAACAAATTATCCAAACAGGAGGATCTGATGAAAGTAACACACGAAGAACACGGAGATATCATGGTACTCGGCCTGATCGGTAACATTACAATCGGCGAAGGAGACATCACTTTGAGACGCGAAGTGAATAAAGCCCTGGAAAGCGGATTCAAGAAAATCGTACTCGATCTCAAAAAGGTCAAGTACGTGGACAGCTCGGGTGTCGGTGAAATGGTCGCGGCTTACACCACAGTCAAAAACAAAGAAGGTGAATTGAAACTGGTTAACCTCAATTCTAAAATCCTGGATCTCTTACAGATCACCGCTCTGGTCACGGTATTCACCATTCACGATACCAAGAAGGAAGCGTTGGAGAGCTTTGCCTGATTGAATGCCATTCTGGAGATCAACGCTCTTCAGAATGGCTTCACCTTTTTTGATTGTGCCCGCTAAAGGATTGGCAGCCCGCAGGGATATCCTTTGAGGGAATGTTGCGTTTTTTTCAGGTTCGCCCCTTAAAAGAAAAAGCAAACTGAAAGCTGTCTGCACTCCTGCAAACACCTTTACCGTTCCTGTCTGCCAGGACCCCCTTCAAGCGTGTGATTGACAACCATTGAAACATCACACAAGTGCAGCAACTCCTAGAATGTTACAACTTCTGTTGTTTCCTTAATCATTTCTCCTGCGACAATTGGCGGCTTGGCCTGTAAAACACCCTGAATCAGGGCATCTTTCGTCAGCCCTTTACTTGGAAGATACAAGGGACAAATCTCTACTTTAACGCCTTTTTTTATCAACCCTTTCAAAAGCATCTGGGGAGATTTTTTCGGTGGTAGAAACACCGTTTCCTCACTGCCCTTGATCGCAAGATCACCGGCAGGGCCACAGAGAACAATCTCCACTTCGGCACCCTGGTTGTGAGACTGCATGGACAAAACCATGGCCATCATTTGAGTTTGGGCATCCGGTGACGTCACAATAAACTTCATTTTCTTTGCAGCAAATGCATTGCCCGCTGCCGCAATCAACAAAGACATAAAAAACACGAAAAAGCTCTTTCTCAATATCATAAAACACCTCCGTATTGGATCACCAATATTCATGCTCAGCCTTGTATTTACTGGCAAACACAATCATAGACAATCACCCGCAGGTTCTCAACATAAACCAACCAGCTCGATTTATCGTCTTTTAGGCAGGCTGAATATCATGGCCTTTTCGCGCACGAATCGCAGCCGACCCACTTGGATTTAAAAAAAGAATTGATTGGTCGTTTGGGAGGCATTGGGACACAAACCCCTATCTCGATGATTCTCTTCACAAAACCAAGTACACAGTTCGGCCATTATTCTTTAAAAGCGCGCTTTTTAAGAATCTTCGAGGTGATGGGGAACCTTGTGGTACAATTTTACTGGAGATGGGCATTCTGGCCTGGGAGTACACACCAAAGAGTGTTTTCTATCTCAACCTACATGTCTTAAAAGGATGCATACATGATTCAAGTCTTACTTGTTGAAGATGAACCCGATTTGAGGTTTTCACTCAAGCACAACCTGACGTTTGAGGGTTATGAGGTTGATGTTGCGGAAGATGGCGAAGAAGGTTCTCAAAAGTTTGAAGAAAACAACTACGACCTTATCATCCTCGATATCATGATGCCCAA
Organism: Acidobacteriota bacterium; assembly: GCA_002747255.1. GTDB lineage: Bacteria > Acidobacteriota > Holophagae > Acanthopleuribacterales > Acanthopleuribacteraceae. The sequence continues at coordinate 38,976 of PDUC01000036.1, forward strand.
GAAGACGGGTCTGGAGTTGCTCGAGGAAATAAGAAAAATCAATACCTCTGTACCGGTGTTGATGCTCACCGCAAAATCTGAAGAGATGGACAAGGTGATTGGCCTTGAAATGGGTGCCGATGATTATCTGGGCAAGCCCTTCGGCTTGAGCGAATTACTGGCTCGTGTAAAAGCATTGATTCGCCGCAGCAAAGTGGAAAAGCCCAAGCCCCTCATATACAGTTTTTTAGATTTTAAGCTGGATCTTGAGAATTATCAATTAACCAAGAATGGAGAGGATATTCACTTCAGCCAGAAAGAATTTCAATTGCTGAAATATTTAATTCGCCATGCCAATCAGACCCAAAAGAAAACCGATATTCTGGAAGCTGTCTGGCATTACGACAGCAATGTAACCACACGCACCATCGACACACATATTGCTCGAATCCGCAGGAAAATGATGGACCAGGAGAAGAATGAAATCATTCAAACTGTTCCAACCGTCGGCTATCGGTTCGTTGCCAAACTCAAGAAAACTTAGAGGCAAATAAAAGCCAAACTGTTTGTGACAGAGGTACACACCAAAAACACAGTCATGGATATCTGAAGGCTCTAGACTGTCAGTTATTCACCTCACTCCGTTTCAGCTTCCACTGTGGAATCAGGGATGGTCTTTAAGCCTTATCTTGACACCTGTTACCCAAAAACACTCCTGTAGAGAAAACTCAACTTTATTTCTTGTTCTTGCTACCGGAGGCTCGATAATCGTAGCCTGTCATGGTGATTTCCGGGCAGATTTCCCTTAAACGGGATCTCAAGCGGTTGCCTATGCAGTCCGTCAACGTCATCTCGCCGCTATCTGCCTCATCAAAGTAGTTTGTGGAAATCAGGGTAGGCTTGTTGAAGTTGTATCGCTTATTGAAAATGTAAACAAGCGTATTGATAATCCACTGCGTATTGTCACTGGCGAAAGAGCCCAGATCATCCAGAACCAGTACACTGCACTTGACAAGCGGGTCGAGTACCATTTCTTCTGAAATTTCAGTATGGGGGTTGTAACTGAACATCAGTTTCTTCATGAGATCGGTCATTTCCGTGAAGTAGACGTCCGTAACGCCTGCATAAATGAGGTCACCCAGTAAAGCACAGAGCAGGTGGGTCTTGCCAATTCCCACTGTACCCATGATCAACATGCCCATTGCTTCCCGATGTTCTTTGCCTTCGAGAAAGGTGTCTAAATAGATCTGCAACAGGTTACGACATTTTTTCAGGGCCTGAAATTGACTATGCCAGGTTTTTGTAGACTTTTTTCGGAAAGGAGTACCATCCCAGGGGACAAATGGCTCACGATGATCGTCTGAGGGATCTGCAAGTGCCCATCTCTTGTATTTAAAGGGAATCTGAAAGGGGTTTGCCGAATGTGGTGATTCGCTCTGCAGGGTCTGATTCCAGTAACGGGAGGGAATACCGGCATTCTCAAAGCTCTCAATCAGCTTGTTTTTCCGGGTACAGGAGCATGGCGTAACCGTATCGTAACCATCCACAACCCTATGTATGTATCCCTTTCCCTTGCAGAGTGAACAAGCCATGATTCAACCTAAAACTGTAATGCGTGGCAAGTCAAACTGGCTACGCAACTGATCATTATACGCTTTTTGAAAAAACTCACGATCACTTTCTTGATCCAAGAATTCGGACAGGGCCTCTTTCAGGGCGTTGCGTTCCTCTTCAGAACACAGCTGTTCCACGACCATTAGCATTTGATGATCCAGAGCAAGGAGTTCATTTTCAAGCTCTTCATAGCACACAATTTCTGCCAGCCGCTCTTTTCTGGTGAACTCTTTCAGTTGAGCTTCAATCTCACTCAAACACGTCAAATTTAATTCTTTTATTTGACGTGTGAGCTTTTTCAGCTTTTTCAGGATCTTACCAGCGACCTCTGATTCTTCTTCATCGTAAAGTCCCGCGTGCAGAGTCTGGTATTCCTGGTGCAGTTTTTCCACATCGCCCGCCACATGGGTCAGGAGGTGGTTTTTCCGGCGTTTGCCTTGCTTCTTTCTTTCCAGAAAACGGTCAACTGCGCGCAGCACAACCTGAAGTGGGATGCCCTTTTCATGCCACTCATTGACAGCATCAAATTCCAGAGGTGATAGGATAATCTGATTCTCACGCTTAAGGGACCAATGCAGTTCGATTTCCCTGAAATACTTTTGTCCGGGTGTCAGTTGCTGTGCCGCGTTCATCAATTGCTCTTATCTGACTGTTCCGCCAACGGGAACGCCATCGGGAACGGAGAGAAAGCAAGGCACGCTGTCTTCACCACAACCGGAAGCGGCCAGAACCATACCCTGTGATTCTATTCCCATCAGCTTTGCGGGCTTCAAATTGGTGACAACAATGACTTTTTTGCCGATGACCTCTTCGGGAATATACCAGGGTGCCAGGCCTGCTAAAATCTGTCGAACTTCTGTTCCTACGTCGATTTGCATTTTCAGCAGTTTCCTGGACTTGGGTATTTTTTCACAGCTTAAAATCTTGCCGACCTTCAACTGAACTTTGGCAAAATCCCGGATATCGATTGTATTCAGTTCTTCTGTTTTTTGTTCTTCCATTGTTTTCTCCTGTGTTTACGAATGAGCCATCTGCTTTGCAGGGTAAAGCCTACCTCAGAACGAGCAGGCATGGAACCCTAAATCACGGTCACCATCAAACCAAAGCCGGCAAGTTTTTCATGCTGTTGGCATTATTGAGTATAAAAATTTACAGATGACCTCGCCTGGCTCTCTCCATAGTAACTGACAAAAACAGCGGATTTGGTCTCTTTTATTGGTATACTTGTCCTATGAAACCATTTCCGCTCCTGGTAACCTTCCTCAAAACTTATCAAAAACACGCACTGCTTTCCCTGGTCATCTTGACTGCAGCCGTCCTTATAATCATTTCTGTCGGAGAGATCTCAACGCCTGGAAAAACACTGTCGCCTGAGGATTGTCCGCTCACAGCCATTGAGTTTGAAGGCCCGTGGCAGACAGTTGACTTTATCATAAACGGTCGTTCCATCTATCAACCCATTCAAAAAGAGATACCCATAGAAGAAGACCGTGCTGTTTCTGTCTTTCAATTCATGAGCGAGAACTTTTACACATGGCAAGCTCCTCGGCGTTGTCACTATGAAAAAAACTACTTGTACGGTCTTGGATATGGAATGTGTGGAAGAGAATCCACAATTTTGACGGCTATTTGGCATCAAGAAGGTATTGCAAGCCGATCCATCCACTGGCCTCACCATGTTATGGCGGAATGCGACATTAATGGCTCTCCCTCTCTTTTTGATGCCCAGCATGGTCTGGATTTCAATCGGTTGCTTCCAGGTAGAAGCGGTATCAGGCAATTCCAGGAAAATGCTTTTACGCTCCCCGAGGGATACGACCCCGTTGGTTACAGCTTTGCCTATTTGAGTGAGTTCTATTCGGACCGAAACTACGAAATCATAAAAGAGGACAAGGGTCTTGAAACGCCAAAAATTTCTTTAGCTGTAGGTCAAAAGGCCATTCTAAGAAAGAGAAAAAGCCTGGCATATTTTCCCCTTCCTCTGCCTGATGGGAAAGTAGATGATCGCACACACCTGGTACCCTGCTATGAACTGCATGTTACTTTTAAATTAGTAGATAATGAAAATATAGAGTTGAATATCGATCTTCCTTTTTTAGGATTTATAGGTTCTGAAGAAATACAACTAACTTATTTCCAAAGCCCTGGAAAAAGAACACAGAAAACGCTCAATTTAAACGAAGCCAACAGGGAGTTTCACGCAACAGAAGGTCCCTTAAATCTTTCTTTTACAAAAAAGAGTCCTGAAGAGGAATCCTGTACGGCAGTATTCCTGATGGCTGGATGGCTGGGAGACCGTTTTTTCAACACGTTTTCGCAGGAAAATGAATTCCTGAGTAAAAACACAGGTCCAGGCAGCATTGTTCTGCATCGCAGTCCGGCAACAGAAAGAGTTTGGATAAGCTCAATCGAGTTACTTACTGAGCCTCGGATTCACAAACCCACTCAAGTGAAGGTGACCGTTTCCTGGGATAATATTCAACTCGATCAGCCCGCCAGTTTCAATCTTTACCTCGATTCCCTTACATCCAAACTCCCTTGGGATGTCTGGCAGAGGATTTCACGATGGACGTGGACATACAGCCCGAAACTTCACGGCATGAAGGGGAGTGAAAGCTTTGATGTATATTGGGTGGTGACGCCTAATGCGGGATTTTACAGACCACCACTCATGCGCACACTTTTTGGCCATGTAAAGGGCCCCTTTATCAATTCAGGTCAGACCGGTTTTCAACTGGATTTCACATGTTTAGCCGGGGAATAAAATAGACCCAAACAACTTCTCCGTTATCGAACCCACAACTTGTTTCCAACGACGCTGTAACCCTCCAGACCCAACCACCTTCACCTTTAAAGTATCTAAGTCGTTGTTATGAATTGCTTTATAAGATATTTTTTTCTGTATTGCTTTTTTCCAGAACATGAATGCAAGAATCCACATGCTAAAAAGCACTTACTTATGCTAAAGTTCGATGGTTCGCTGGGTGCATATTCCCGGACAGACTTTGTTTTAGTGCAATGCTGAAAAAAACAGGGCCATAGGCACTCATCATTTTGGGCACTGAAAAACAATTTACGCGTAAGCAACGGTTGTAAAAGGGGCCCTCTGGAAGAAGGAATTGGAATAAGAGGCAAAAATGAGTGATCAACTTTTCTCCGTTGGGGATTTTCTGTATATTTTATTGAAGCGAAAGGGAATACTGTTCTCAGCCTGGATCCTGCTATTCGCTCTTTTTATGGTTTACGGCTTTGTGGCAAAGAAGACATACGAACTCGAAGGCACCTTATCCATAGGTAAATTCAATGAAGAACTGCTGGAGGAAGGTGAATTTGTCGCACAAAAACTTCAGGACTACAGTTTCATCAAACAGGCCATGGATGAAGCCGGTGTCAAGCTGGATGTTTCCGTTTCAAAGCTGCAGAAACTGATAAAAACGGAAGTTGTCAACGAAATTAAGAAGAACAAGGATGTCGGTCTGGTTCGATTGCGTATCCGCTATAAAGATCCGCAAAAAATTGTCGCCATCTTTAAAGCTCTAACACGGAAAATTATCCACGAGCACGAGCTCCTGCTGGCTGAAGCTAAAACAATTCTGGACAAAGAAGAGAAGGAAATAAGGGACCTGATCAACAAAACCATTGAAGCGCAGGAATTGGATGTCAAGATCTCTAAAGACACCATTCTCAATACAGCTGGAAAAACCGTTCCCTCTCTTTTATTGGCTGAGCACAACTTGTCCTCCAATCGCAATCTCCAGTCCACGATGATTACGAGTCTTTACAAAGTGGTTATGAGCAGAGAAGCGATTACAAAATCGGTACCCACACAGCTCTCAGCAGAACCACAGGTTCCCGATGCCCATATTCGACCTGTCTGGATGGTTGTAATTGCCATCGGGATTATGGCCGCCTCCGTTTTCGCCTGTGCCACGGTCATGTTCTTCCACATTTTAGAGGAAGACGTCAAGCCTCGATTCACCAAAGGTTAATATGCTTCCCGTTTCACTCATTTTACTGGCCGGACTCGCTTGTTTCGTGAGCTGGAAACTGTTTGGTGACTTTTTCTCTCCACCGGCTATTTTTATTTTCTTTTGGTGTTTTTCACTGGGCTTCTTTTTCATGGACCTGGTGCAATACAACCCGCTCAGCACAACCTGCCTCCTTGCCATTGCACTGGGTGGGTTCAGCTTCCTGGCGGGCTGCTTCTTTCCCATGAGCCAACTCATCCTCAAACCGGGTTTACTCAACAATCGTCCGCGCTTTCACTTATACGACAAAGTGAGATTCGAGAAGGGCATGATGGTTCTCTTCGCTCTGGGTGTCGTTGGTTTTCTCATTCAAGTTTATCACTTGCAAACTCAAATCGGGTTTCGCAATTTCCTTACAAACCCGCAGGCCGTAAGAGAGGTGCATTCCAACGTCAAGTACCTGGGTTTCTTCAACATTCTCAATCTCGCCAATTTCGCTATTGGCTCCATTTACTTTTTCCTATACCGAAAACCAAAAAAATGGGTTGTTTTCATGGTCATTTGGGCCATAATCACCACATTTATTTCAACCGACCGCACGCGTTTCTTCTACGCCGTTATATGGAGCTTCTACAATATTTTTTACTTGAGGCACCGCATTGTTCTGAAGATGAAGACTGTCATGCTGGGAGCGGGAACGCTGGTCCTTCTCATGTTTTTTTTCCTTCTGGTTGCGGTGGTGTACAAGAAACAAGCTTACGATCACAACCAAATCTACATTAATCTGCCCAAGGAGGTGGGTTTCCTGGCTGATCCCTACATCTATCTCACAGGATCCTATCCGGTTCTGGACGCCTTTCTCGATGATCAGGAACAGGGTGAACCCCTCTGGGGAAAACACACATTTGAACCTCTCGTCAAGGTCATGGAGGCATTGATACCCAATTTTCAGCGGGCAGAATTGGTGGGCCGCTTCTACCCTGTCCCGCTGGAACTCAATGTGGGGACCTTCTTACAGCCGTTTTTCTATGATTTTGGCTGGGCAGGAATAGCTATTATCCCGTTCGCAATCGGATGGTTTTTCTCCTGGGTTTATGTGAGGATGAGAAAATCCAAATCGCTTTTCCTGGTTTACACTTCAGGCGTTCTGGCTTTTTGCACCACCATTTCCATTTTCGTCAATCACTGTACTCAAGCGGCCACCTGGTTTTTTATCATTGTAGGATGGCTTCTTTTCTCTTATGCAAAAGGCAAAGAAGAAACGGATTTAAACCAGTTCAGAGAGGGTATTTATCCAGACCAAGCCGTTGATACATCGAGTAGTTTTTCCTGAGCTGCACGCAACTACCCCGCTAAAGCATCCCAAAACAATTTGACGGCCGATATCGTGACCACCGCCACAAGAAGCATGTGGATGAAAGGAGCGCCGTGCTTAATCGCGACCTTGGTGCCAAGCCAGGCTCCGATCATGTTTCCCAGAGCTAAAATAAAACCTGTTCCCCATTCAACCTGACCGTTTAGCAGGAAAACGACCAGAGCCAGAGGCGTAAAAGCAAAAACAACCAACAGTTTAAGCGCGTTTGCCCTTACCAGGTCGTATCCTGCACCCAAAACGAGAGCCGCAAGAAGAAAGATACCTACACCTGCCTGAATAAAACCGCCATATAAACCAATCAGGAAGAAGAGAGGGCCCGCCAGCCACATTGGCAGGCCTTTTTTTTCTGATCCCTCGGTTGGTGCCGATTTTTTCAGCCACTTCTGAGGCTTGGCAATCATAACGATCAACATAACAACCATCATTATCCCAATGGTCAGCCGCATGATTTTATCGTTCAGATCAACGGCTATCTGTGCACCGACAATGGCACCAATGACTGCAGGTACCAGGAACCATTTGCCTTTCTTCGTATCGAGAACACCTTCCCGACAAAAACGACTAACGCCAATCACATTCTGACATAAAATCGCTACGCGGTTTGTTCCATTGGCCGTATTGGCGGGCAGCCCCAGAAAAATGAGCAAGGGCAGTGTAATCAGTGACCCGCTTCCTGCCAGGGTATTGATAAATCCGGCCGCAATACCAGCCAGTATAAGTATAGGATAGAACCACCAATCCATTATTGTCATCCTTCGGTGTCAATCGAAATCAGGAAGAGTGTAACCAGATTGGCAGGAGATTGCGAGCTTTGATTGGCTTTTCAGCTGGAAAAGTTTAGAATAAAGCCCGTTGATTGGTGAGGTGGTATGGATACGGGCATGGATCACCCATCTATAAATTGATTTTTTTGATACATTGAAAGTTGGTTTGGCAGCCAGTAAAGTTGTAGAATTACCAAGAGGTTTTGTCATCCTGAAAAGGCAAACTACATGATTTGTAATTTGAGTTGAACACATTCATTGAGAAGAATACAAGGTTGAAAAAGTGAACAATTTCAAAATATCCAAAATATTTTATTTTTCAGATGATTTCTCTCCAGAATTTCTCCGTGCCTTTCACAAGAAAATCACATTCCTCAACTATCACAGGTTAACTTGGCTGTCTGTGGTTATTGTCGTCATCCACCTACCCCTTTTGGGTCTTGATTTCTTTCGGATTACGTCCACTCAAGGCTGCGAAAAGGAGTTTTCGCAAATGATTTTTTACAGTCATATAGCGATTACATTTATATCGGCATCTTATTTCTGTATTTCAAAATATAAAAAGCTGAACTCGGAAAATGAGGTCGCAATATTTAATGAAACGCTTATTTTGTTGGGCTCTTATTTGCTTTTCATCGCTATTATTTTCCTGTCATATGCCGATTTTCTCATGGTAAACAGTATCATTGTCTATATCGCCAGCTTATTCGTTTTTTCTGTTTTTGTGGTGCTGACACATTTTAGTAGTTTGTTCTTTTTCATTTTTAACACCTTTTTACTTTTTTATCTGCTGCAAACCAATGGTCAGACAGCTTTAATGATGAACCAGAAAATCAATCTGGTTGTGTTTTCTCTTTTCGCCTGGTTTATTTCGCGCGTCATTTATTACCAGCAGCTGAAAGATTATAAACAACTGACTGATAACAAGAACCTGGTAGAATCCCTGCAAAAAGCGAAAGAAGATGTGAAAGTGCTTTCAGGATTCCTGCCAATTTGTTCCTATTGTAAAAAAGTCCGGGATGATGAAGGGTACTGGAGTCAGCTTGAGGCCTATATCGGCAAACACTCCGAAGCAACATTCAGTCACGGAGTCTGCCCAGCATGCATAGAGAAACATTACAAGCACAAGTCCAGCAGTTAAAACCAATACAGTTAAACATGGTTTTCTTTTGAGACGGTTAAAACCCGTTTCAAAAGGAAACGGGATTACCGGAAAGAGGTGGTTCTCAAAACACCGAAAAGAAATTAATCCAACACATAGTCCTTGTACTCTTTCTTGATTTTCTCCATGAACTCCTTGGACACCCTGATGGAATCTTCTTCTGTATCAATTACTTTAGGGGTGATCATGACGATGAGCTCATTTCGTGAGCTGCCCTGATTTTTATTCGTAAAAAGGTGCTTCAGAAGAGGTATGCGACCAAGAAGGGGAACAAAAGTTTTTCCACCTGATTCCTGATCTGAAATCATACCACCCATAACAACTGTCTGCCCATCACGCACAATCATTTCCGTATTGAGATCATTCTGATTGATAGGAGGCGCTGGTATGTCTGGACTCGCTTCACCTGGACTGGAAACACTAAGCTCTATTTCCATTCTAATGAGCCCATTGGCATTGATATGGGGGGTAACTGTCAAGCTGACACCTGTATTGCGATACTGTATGCTTGAAGACACGAAAGGTGTTGATGTGCTTGATGACTGCCCGGGATAAGTCGTCCTCGAGTTGGGGATGGGAACATCTTTGCCAATGGAGATTGAAGCCGGTTTATTATCAATGGCCATCATGTGGGGCTGTTGCAGGATATTGGCAAAACCCTTGGTTTTTGCAGCATCGAGCCTGGCTTTTAAAACATCAGTGAAACCCTTGAAAGTGTAGGAAAAGAAGTTACCTCCACCTGAACCACTCAAGAGGCCAAGCGATCGATAACGCTGTTCAGTGCCCCCTTCACCCAAGCTTTGGCTTTCTTCTGCTCCCAAAGCCAAATCACCGCTCTGGCCAGACCAATCGAATCCAAGGGAAAACGTGTCGTTCAAGTCAACCCTGAACACGGTCACTTCGAGAAAGACCTGGCGAGGCAGAATATCTATCTTCTCCAATGTCTTCCGAATCTTATGATATTGGTTGGGAGTCGTATGAAAAATCAGAGCATTGTTCTCTTCATCAACAATCATGGTTTCTCCGTTTTGGTTTTGTCCGCTTACTGGAGTTGTACCTGGACTCATGCTGCCGCCTTTGTTCGCACGGTTCGTTCGGTTCATGTTGTTGGCTTTCGCGTTCTGGTTCGGGTTCGTTGTTCGCCTGTTGGAGGCACCCTTACTGCCAGATGAGGCCGCTCTTCCCTGTTGAATACCCAAGAGCGAACTCAGGGTGTTGGACAATGTGGCAGCGGTTGTGTTCTGAACATTGTAAATAAATATGGTGGGTTCTTCGAACTGAGCTTCCTGGTCCAGTTTTTCGAGCCAGAAGGATATTTCATCAAAAACATCCCGGAATGTGCTGATAACCAAAATGGCATTTAACGCTTCGATCGGATGAATGCTGACCTGTTGTGATTCTGATTCATAGCCGTAAGCAGTCATTATTTCATCGAGTTGAGTTGCCATTTCCGTTGCATCCACAAAAGACAGATTATACAGGACCATCTTCTTGTTGTAGAGTGCGCTGACATCGAACAAGGGGATGATATCCATGGCTTTCTTGATGAAGTGATTTTTGTCAATAATGATTATTGCGTTGTGTTTCGGCTCTTCCATCACTCGTGCTGAAGGACTTAAGAATCCCTTTATAATGTTAGACATATCGCTAGCCGTAACATATTTTAAAGGAATAATCTGCATAGCGAGTTCTTCTTGCAAGAGGTTTTCATTGGGTCGGCTGCCATAGAGCATGTTCAAACCGGGAATGACATCCGCTGAATCCAGAGGAACAATTCGAATGAACCCCGCTTCCTGAACCCATGTCAAGTCGTGCAACTTGAGAAGTAAATCAAAAAGCTCGGATGTCTTCATTTTCGCTTCGCCCTCAACCATACCAATGGTTATGGTTTGATCCTTAACCGAAGGATCGATAATGTAGTTCACTTTCATAATTTGGCAGAGCGTGTGAATGAGATCGTACATTTTCGCTTCTTCGGTGTTAATCTGGGGCGCCTCAGGGTCCACTTCAAAAGGCAGTTCTTCTTGTCGCTCCAGCACTTTGTCAGGCAGAAAAACGGATTCCCTGATTTCTTCCTGCTTGTGGTCCACAACAATCTCTTCTGGAGGAAGCTCTTCTTCTTCCATTTCTTCTATTTTTTCTTCTTCGGGCTTCTCTTCTCTGGAAACCACATTATCCGAAAACTTACCCTTAAAGGCCTTCTCTAGCAAATCAGGCTTTTTCTCACAGGAGATCAACACCAATAAAGTGATGATAAGAAGTGGGATAGTAGTAATATTTTTCATGGTCAATTCCTGTTAAAAGTCTATTTTTGGTTGTGTTTTATTGGTTTTCTTGATAATTTTTGGCGCGTTCTTTTTCTGTAACTTTGAAACCTTTTTTTTGTTTTGTTTTATCGGTGGTTTCTTTTTCTTCTTTCCCTTCGTTTTTCCTTTAACACTTTTCTTTTGTTTTAATGGAGAGTTTGCGGCTAAAGATTTTTTGCTCCCGCCTCTTTTGTCTTTTTTCTTTTCCTGTTCAAACAATTTAATCGTGTGTTTTTGAACCCCCTGCTTGAGAACCACCTGATCATAGGTAATTTCGTCCACCTGATAACCATTGGCCTTTTCACCAGGGGCAAGGTATTTAAAGACGGGCTTTCCCTCCACCCTGAACGAAAGCAGTGCGTATTTCATTTTTCCTAAAATCAGCGTACCATCACAAAGAGGCAGATCGACAGGTACAGCCGGTCCTTCATCAACCTCTTCCACTTTTTCTTTCTTTCCCCGGGCGGGATCAAACGGGTTTCTATCCAGAATCTGGTCCACTAAATTCTGAGATAACAGTTGATTGAAACATAGGCATAATATCAGTATTCTCATATTCTTCCCTTCCCGCGTTTCTTATTGGTATGGGTTAGAGGACGAGGTTTTTTAGCCAACTCTTTTTTAGTGGGAACGGCTTTCTGGCGGCCTTTCTTTTCTTGCACCTTTGTCTGTTCCTTGTTCTCTCTGTTCTTCAGCTTGGTCGCTGGTTCTTTTTCCTCTTTCTTGCCGGTTTTGATTGGTTTAACGACGGTCTTTTCGCGGCTTTTTTCTGCCTTGTTTTTAGGGGATTCTCCAGGAGTATCGACTTGAGTTACATCAAGAGCCTTTTCTTCCTCTGTTACGGGATCGTTATGTTCTTCACCTTGTTTAACTTGATAAAGCGTCGCTAAAACACAGGAGCCGCGAACCGTTACCTCTTCATCGGTTTCCTCTTTCTTGTCACGGCGTCTTCTCTTTCTCTTTTTGTTGACATTGATGTTCAAGGTATCCACAGCCATGAAGTACTCTTTTTGACTTGTCTCTCCCAGAAAATCAAGAAGATTGACGAGAGGACAGTTGAACCCGAAATAGGCTTTTACCTGCGTGAGCTCGCTTCCCTTGTAGAGTTCCTTAGACCGCCTTTTGTTGAGTGAATTTAAATTGATATCTGTTTTATCAGCTACTTTGGTGATGTCTTCCTGCAACAAAAACTGCGCGTCATTTTTGGATTTCATTCTCAGGATACGCTCTTCGGCATCTTCCATGATTTTAGATAAAACCTTCGTCTGCTTGATATAATTTTTGGGATTGTCTTTTAACCTTTCCAGTAACACAGTTTGTGCATTCATGGAGGTTTCAATTTGAAATTGAAGATCGAGTTTCTTTTGGGCATAAGCTTCATAAGCCCAATTTGCCAGGTAAATAATCAGGACCACAATCATGAACTTGATGATTTTCCCTTCTCTCTTACTAAACTTCCTACTCATCGAATGCCTCCAGGACGATTTCCATTTTCAGGTTCGTTTTTCGCTTCTGGCCCGACCTGGCTTTACTGATAGCATTGGCCGTGTCGACATTGGTAAAGTAGGGTAATTTTTGAAGCTTGTTCCTCACCTCAAAAAAGTCATCTGTTTCAATCTGCATGGTCAACTTGTAACCATCCCGAATGGCAAAACTGGTGAGAAAAGAATGGTCAGGAAGCTCATGCGCCAAAATCCCCATTACCTTTAAAACGAGGTTATCGCCATGAATGTACTTCTTGTAAGCTTCTACTTTCTCCTTGCGTTCCTCAAATTCATTTCGTACTTGAGTCAATTCTTGAAACTGTTCTTCCAGTTTATGGTTCCTCGATTGGTACCGATCCAGTTCAGCAACCAGCGCCTGATAGTCTTTGTATTCCCTTGACATGTACCACCCAGCAACAGCCAGAAGCAGGACAATCCCGATTAAGACCGGTAATTGATGGTGTCTTTTCTGCAGTTTAACGGGAAGGATATTCAGATTACAGGGCACTTTCTCATGGATGGATGTCAAAGACAAACCAACGCCTGACAGGCTTTGCGCAGGAATGACATTGTCTTTGGTGTCTTTTAATTCCGTAAGTTCAATCCCCAGTTTTTTCAACAGAAAAACGTGCGCATCTGTAGCGGAACCCGACAGGATAAAATCATCGACCTCATACGGATCAAGGCGAGTTTCACTGAATGCTGCCTCCAGCGTTCGTCCGAGCTTTTCTTCAGATAGTTCGCCTTCCAATTGACTGTAATAGACACCGCTAAGGTGACCTTCTTTGAGTCCGAGAACTTCGATTTCATTCGGTGTAAAATGCAGTATGGCCAAATTCTTTTTCTTGAATTGGCTCCTGTATATTTTGGAACAGGCATTGACGAGAACCAGATGCTCCACGGTAATACCGGCTAAATGCAGACCCCACTTTCTGATGAGTCCAAACACTTTACCGATGTATGTCTTGGGAATGCAGTAAATCTGTACTTTCAGCAGGTCCTCCCTGCCGATGATCTGATGAAAGACATCGATTTCCTGAGGATCCCCGGGATAGAGCGCTTCAATCTGATATTCAATGGTATCTGAAAGTGATTCTTCGGCCTCTTTTGGGAATTCTGATACAAAGGGATGAACTTCCGATCTGGGTATGGCAAGAAAGGCATCGGCTCGTTTCACTTTTGCTCGAGACACAAACTCGTCAATAAAATCCTGTATTTCCTGATCTTCGAGTTTCTCATAGTTTTCCAGAACGGCCGTTTCTTTATACTGGAATTGATTGAATCGATTGCCGATTGCCGTCAACACCAGGTTAGGCCCCGAAAAAGCCAGGCCCCAGGCCTTTGTTTTCAGGTTAAGTTCATAATTCATCATCGTTTTCATTGCGGGGGTCTGCCTCGTCTGCGTGTTCAAGAGTGAAGTCCTTGTGACTGATTATGGAGTAAACCTTCTGGCCACCGATATATCGGACTTCTTCTTCAACGGTGTACCGCACAGGAGAATCAAAAATAAACCCTGTGGATTTGATTGTAAAATGATTTCCGCTTTTTATGGTAAAAAATTTGCTCAACTTATCAGTTGCTTCCAGTGAAATCAATGACCCTGCCTCCTGGACATTCTCAAAAGCCTTTTCTTCACGGGCATCTATAATTTCCTGTGCTTCTTCATCGCTAACCTCAAGAAAAGCCACCAGAATTTCCCTGGAGCAGGAGTTAATATCGAAATGGGTAATCGTGGGTGGACTCATACCCAGAATATCTTTCAAGCCAGGCCCTCTGGCACCTTCACTGAATCCGCCGTGATACATCTCCTCCGTGATACCCTTGACCAGCATGATTTCTTCAACACTTAAAAAGGGTCCGTTTCTCGGTTCGTAGGAAGGAGTCAAGGTGGAATAGTATTCGCCTTCAGCGCCCATGGGATTGAGTTCATCGTCTTCGTCTGTCCAGTCCAGGATGGCATCGATCATGGCATCTCTTTCCATTTCATCTTCTGTAAAAAGAGAAAGTGCTTGATTCCAAAGATCGCGATTCTGAGAGTTAACCGGCATCTTGGCCGATTCTGACTCAATGTAACAGACACAATAGCCTTCATCGAACTCGTAGGCATACTTCGTTTTGGGCTTGAATTCTTCTTCGGCTCGATTCCTGGTAGCTGCAAAATCAAATTTGGTTTTTTCAATACCGGCTCTGGCCAGCCAATAGGCTTTTGTTTTCTCTTTCAAGAGCCGCGTGCGGTCGATGTCCATTCGGGAGGACTGAATTAAACCCAGGGTTATGATGACCAGGGCGACAATAATCCAGAGTACCGTCAAGAGGATATTACCCCGTCTACTTCCCGGAATGGCGGTCCCTTTTCTATTGACCATCAAAGAAGTCCCCTTGTTTGCTGCCTCTTCGATCCAGGTTCCCACTGCTGTAAACGGGAATGACCATTCGAACGCCGTCGAGTTCCTCTGTATCGACGTCCTCTGTGATTCCGGGCTCTTCATAGAAGAGAATGAACTCGATAGCAGACGGATACGTTCCGCTGTTGCCCCGAACATTCCAGCTTGTTTCCCAGTCTTCCTCTTCATCTTCCTCTTCTGCGTCCCGGCTCTCTGCATTTGGTTTTCGATAGCGAATGGAGAAACGTCTCAAAGGCCCCAACAGGGTCACCTGAGTCGTCGCCTCAGACTCTTCGTTAAATATTGCATCCAGAGGAACATCGTCACTCTCGTCTTCGTCTTCCTCTTCATCTTCATCCAGCTGACCCTCTTCAAGGTCCTCAGGACGATTTTCAATATCGGCAGATGCTCCCGTTTGGTTCATGAATAAATTGGTCTCCTGAATAACGAGATAGAGATTACCTTCCAGCTCTTCGACATCCTCTGAATCTTCACCATCTTCAACGCTGTGTTCAGGAGGCGGTGGGCCCTCAGCGCCAATGGAAGGGGGCTCTCCGTCCTGTTCCGTATCACCTTCATCCTGCACAACATAGTATTTGACGGAAACTTGTCCTGGAAAGTCGGATAAAAATGAAACCGTAGAAACAAATTCAAGTAACTGGGTTTCGCCTTTAAAGTAACTGGCTCCATTGGGCAATTGAAAGGCGTCTTCTTTTTTACTGTCCTTTTTACGGTCTCGTTTATTATTTACTTTGCCCTGTCTGTCTTTGCGTTTTTCAGCCTTTTTCGCTTGTTTCCTTTTGCTGGCCGGTTTTTGATTGTTCAAATTTTGAGCATCTTCAAGATAGAAAAGACTTGAACACTGTCGTTTGATGAGATCCAGTACCGTACGTCGGTTGTAATTGACGGCTGTTGTCTTTTCAACAGCTTCCCAGGCGTTAATGGAAGCTCTCAGGCTGCCGGCTATAATGACCACCACCATAGCACCCAGGAGTACGGCAAGCATGAGTTCAATAAGCGTAAACGCCCTTTTCACATCTCTTCTCCCCACAAGTAATAGGTCGTCAGCTCATAGCTGGATTCACCGTAACCCTCAGGCCATCTGGTGGTTGCAACGACTTTGAGTAGCACGATATCGGTATCGACATCCAATTCGGTATCTGCAGGTTCAATGTGGACGTTCCAGATATAATCGCCATCTTCACCACTTAAATCAGCATACTCATTCCAGTCATCGGCTTCATTGAGGTCGATGTAGGTCCAGTGCAGTTGATTTTCGGTAATAAAAATACCCCTTTCATAGTCCTGAATGCGCTGAACGGCATTTATCGTCCGCGTTTGCGATCCAATTAACACGACCAAAGCAATAGCTAGAATCATCACAGCAGCCATTACTTCTACCAGCGTAAACCCCCTTCTGCTCATTGATCCACCTCAACAGGTTCTTCCGATTCCTGAAAAAAGGCCTGAACTTCCTCGGTTTTTAATTTGAGAACTCGACCCCGTCCGGAAATCAGATTCAATTCAGAGAGAAAGGCCGTTTCAACTTCTTCCTTCTCTTCATTGTAAACAGCCAGTAACATGGACATAGTAATCAAACCCCGACCTTCTGATATATAAACAGACTCTGTGCTTTCATCATCATAGGACGATTCGTCTTCGGCATTGGCTGTTGCCAGTCTCTCAGGTGTCAGAAGTCTTTCATTCAGCTTAATAGCCAGAACCTTTGCTGACGATTCAAGTTCTGCCGTTCGCTTTTCACTGAGCCTCGGATCTAAGTAGGAAAACGACTTTTTCTTCGTGTCAAATTCAATGACAAGGGGAACACCTGTAGCCTTGGTGTAGTCCAGCATGCTGCGCATGAAGGAAATCAGATGATTGGCATCATTGCGTACTTGAATGGATTCCCGTCCATTCATGAACACGACACTGGCACCCCCTAACAAGATGAGAATAATGGCAACCACTGCCATAAGCTCCACCAGCGTGAATGCATGCCTTGATTGACGCAAACGGGAGACATGTCTTAAACCCACATGTACTTTAAGCAAGTCTCTTTGGCTTGTAAAGGGGCTGTGTAAACGGGTGTATCTCAAACCGCATAAGTGAGGGTGTCGGGTATTGAAAATGGACATACCGTGACTCTATGCCAAGAAGACTCTTCCATTCATCGTGGAAAGAAAAGTCCGATCTTGAGGGTTACTCCTCATCCCCTTCTTCACTCCAGCTCTTGATGTCCCGAGCGGCACCGTCACCGCCTTCTTTGCCATCGCTGCCAAGACAGATGATTTCATATGGACGGCCATCATTACCCGGCACCGTCAACTCGTACTTGTTCTGCCAGGGATCTTTGAGTTCTTTTTCAAGATAGGGACCGTTCCAACCGCGTACTTCATCAGGCTCTTTGACCAAATCTCGTGTTTTCTCGGGAAACTGGCCTGTTTCCATGCGGTAAAGCTGAATGGCCTGCTCCAGTTTCTTGATATCTGTTTTGGCACGTGTCACCTTGGCCTTGTCAACCTGGGTAAAGAATTTGGGTGCAATAACGGCCGCCAAAAGGCCAATAATGACGACAACAGCCATCATTTCCACCAAGGTAAAACCACGGTTCAGCCTAACTTTTCTTCCTGTTTTGTTTTCATTTTGGTTCATATTTTTCGTTCTCCTAATATACTAAATAGCTGCTTGGCTCAGGCTTGTGACGGCTAACAGCATGGCCGCTACAATGAACCCAACAACCACGAACATGGCGATGATCATGACAGGTTCAAACATAGCCAATAGCCTTTTGATGTTTCTCTCTATATTTTGCTGGTAGATGCCAGCCACTTTTTGGAACATTTCACCAAGGGTTCCCGTTTCTTCTCCAACGGTAATCAGATGAACAACCATTTTGGGGAAGACTTTCGCCTGTGAAAGAGCCACACTCATGCCATCGCCTCGCTTGACAGCCTTAATGGCGGGTTCCATGGCCTTGATGAACACGGAATTATCGAACAATTCACGAACAATGGACATCGCTTCTAAAAGTGACACCGAACTGGTGAGAAGAATTCCAAGAGCATTGGAAAACTTGGTTACTTCAACCTCCGTGATAATGGTTTTCAATACCGGTGCCCTTAATTTGAAGCGGTCCCACTTGTACCTGCCTTCAGGTGTTGATTTCCATCTTGAGAACCACACCCAGATAATTAGTACCAGAGCGCTCAGCAACCATTTATAGGTTGAGAGGAAGTTGGTTATATCAACCAGGGACCTTGTAATAAAAGGCAGTTCCTGACCCACCTGATCAAAGACTTCCTGAAACCTCGGCAACACAAAAAGAACCAGTACCAGCACCGTTCCCAAACCAACAAGCAAGAGAATGGAAGGGTAGATGAGGGCAGAAACAAGAAAGGATTTCAGGTTTTGCCTTGATTCCTGATAGTCCCGTAAACTGAAGAGAATTTTTTCAAGCACGCCTGCGGTTTCACCTGTTTTAACCATGTTGATGTAAAGCCGGCCGAAGACACGTGGATGTTTGGCTAGCGATTCGGCAAAACTCTGGCCTGCTGATACGTCTTTGAGGACCCGTTGAATGACGTCCTTCATGGGAGTGTGCTGGGTGGTGTCGATCAAGAGCCTCAATGCCTTGGCCAGCGGCAAGCCCGCTTTGAGTAAGGTCGCAAGCTTATCTGTAAAATCCAATACATGAGCACCGCTGATGCGATTGGAGGGCAACAAGGCCTCTAAATCAAAGCCCTTCAGTGAAATTTCCTTGCGCTGTTGGTTTTTATCTGAAACAAGAATGGGAAACAATCCCATTTTCTCCAGCTTTTCAAGTGCTTTTTGTTTGCTCTCCATTTCAAGCTGCCCGGTTTCCACTTTCCCGTGGCTATTGGTTGCGCGATAGTAAAAAGTAGCCATCAATGTGCCTCGTGCGTAACCCGGAACAACTCTTCAACGGTTGTTACACCGTCAAGCACTTTCCTCCAGCCGTCTTCCCGCAGGGTCTTCATGCCCTTTTTTCTTGCCAGAGAACGCAGCTCCGTTACATCCGGACGTTTCATGATCAGGGCACGAGTCTCATCGTCAAGACGAAAAAGCTCATAGATGCCTTTACGTCCCGAATAGCCTGTCTCACCGCAGAGTTTGCACCCCTTGCCTCTGTAAAACATGGCTTCGGTAGGGTCATCGACTAATTTGTAAATATGTCGGTGAAAGCCGTAATCCGGTTTGTAAGGTTCCTTGCAAGCCGGACAGATAACACGCACCAGGCGCTGAGCCAGAACACCCTGCAGTGTTGAAACGAGCAGGTAATCTTCAATTCCCATATCAAGCATCCGGTTTACCGCGCCCGGTGCATCATTGGTGTGCACCGTGGAAAAGACAATGTGCCCGGTCAGGCTGGCCTGTATGGCAACTTCAGCTGTTTCAGAATCCCTGATCTCGCCAACCATGATGATATCGGGGTCTTGACGCATAAGCGTTTTCAATCCCGATGCGAAAGTCAGTCCCACTTTGGTGTTGACATGAATCTGGTTGACACCTTCCAATTGATACTCCACCGGATTTTCAATGGTCAAGATTTTCTTTTTCTCGTCATTTAACAAGTTCAACGCGGCGTAAAGTGTGGTTGTTTTCCCGCTGCCAGTGGGACCGGAAACGAGAATAATGCCATGCGGCTGGGAAATGAGCTCGGTTAATTCGCTCTCCAGTTTGCTGTCGAGACCGAGATTGCTCATGTTGATGAGTGAAATGGACTCTTTATCCAACAGCCGCAAAACAACGGACTCACCGTAGAGGGTCGGAACTGTCGAAATCCTGAAATCAATTTCTTTTCCCAGGATTCTCATTTTAAGACGACCATCCTGGGGGACGCGTTTCTCGGCAATATCTAGTTTGGAAATAATTTTAATTCTGGAGATAACAGCCGGAGCCAAATTGACCGGTGGTGATTCCATTTCTTTCAAAACGCCGTCTACCCGATATCTTACCTTGAGAACACGTTCAAACGGCTCGATGTGAATATCACTGGCTCTCATCTCAACCGCCCGGGAAATAATGAGATTCACCAGCCTGATAACAGGCGCCTCTGAAGCCAAATCCCTCAAATGCTCTACATCATCGTAATCTTCATCCATGGAGTCCACACCGGAAACAATGTCCTCCATCTGAGTGGTCCCTGAGCCAAAATAACGCTCAATAGCATCCTGTATCGACGTGGGCGGTGAAAGCGAGAGATGAAGCTCAAAGCCCAGCTTCTCTCTCAAAATGGAGAGTGCCTCCTTGTTGGCCGGATCTTCGAGAGCAATAAAAAGGGTTCGCTTTTCTTCGTCCAGTTTGTAGGGAAGGATGTTGTTACTTTTCAAAAACTTAACAGAAATGAATTCCAGTTCAGGACCCATTTCCGGAAACTGTTCCGGATCCAGATAAGGAACATCCAGTTGATCACTCAAAATAACAATGGCATCTCTTTCTGTCAGAAAACCCATATCCACAAGGATTTTGCCGATTTTAGTTCCCGACTCCTTCTGCAACAGCAGAGCTCTTTCTAGATCTTTCTGAGTGATCCTGTTCCTCTCGATCAGGTATTCTCCGAACTTTTTTCTCCCGAACTTAAATCGAGGTTTCTCTAATTCTTCCTGTAATTGCTCCAACTTTTTACCTCAGCCAGGTTACCTATCCCTTTAAGGACGGCACCTGATTCATTGTTTTCAATCCAGATATCCACCTTGCGTTTGCCAGTGGACTCATCAACTTCACCGTTTCAATATTCCAGATAGAGAAAGGCGTCGACTTACGCTGCCAATCCAACTCCCTGGTCCTCAATCATGAAAAAGCACCTGCAACAAGTGCCCTTTGACATGCTTTTAGGAAAATGATCCACTCCTGTTTTTCACTATTGGACTCTATTTTTGTGGCTTTTTCCCGAAAGCCCAACCATTGGTTGAGACGAAGTTGAACCTGGAAAAGTTCACAAAGAATATATTCTACCCGCTTTTTTAAGGGAACTCTATGAATATTCAACTTCTGCACCTGCCAGAAGCTGGAAATAATGCGTGGCGCCTCTGATCGCAATGAAAAAGACCCCGATGACATGCGTGCTGTCATCGGGGCCAAAAAAGGAGTTAAAGACGTGTTATTTATCCTGAAAGAGCCAGGTTTCCGCTGGCATTCCCCTGGGTTGCCATTTCAGAAGCAACTTTGGCCCAGGAAGCTCTTAATTCCGTAAACATATTTTTTAATTGTTCCAATACTTCCAGGTCTTCATGTAAACTGACTTTCATGAGCTGGGAACTGAAGAAGTTATAGAGTCGATCGAGGTTTCTCGCTATTTCGCCGCCGCGTTCAAAATCCAGCGTTGCCTGTAATTCTTCAACAATCGCAAGCACTTTATTGACGTATTTCATCTTGTTTTGTAAGTCGCCTTCTTTAATGGCTGTTTCGGCAGTCGTTAAAAATCGAATCATACCGTCGTAACACATGACAACCAACTGCTCCGGTGAAGTGTTGACGCTGTTGTTTCGATATTGATTAGCCGTATAAGTGGCAGCATACATCGTTGAACCCCTCCAGGTGACTCATTTTGATTGCAATGAATGGATCGTGTATTTCATTCATCTTATACTACCCTCATCGGTGAAAGCGATGCAAATCTTGAGATGTTTTATCAAAAAACGAAGCAGCTCAATGGTTGATTTTTTAAAAATCCATGATCTAAAAAACGCCTGCATCTATGGCAAAAAAAACTGAAATGAACTAAAAAACTGACGGCCATGATCCCGATCTGGATCTCTCAAAGAAATTGCCGACCGAATTTGGGGAATCCAATTGGAGCCGGACTGTCTCGATGTGTCTTTCAGGGCACAAACACTTTCAGCAAGTCACCTTTTTAATCGCTTTTCTTCTTGGTTTCCGTCCTATTATATTAATGAAAGGGAACAGGACTCCCTATAAATAGACTGCTCGCAGAGCAGCTCCCCCAATTTATCTTTACGGTTTCCGGGTTGTATATGATATAGTTTCTGGCTTGTTTGTAGGAAGGAGACTGTGTATTGCAAACATTCACCCTGAAAGCCGTGGACAAAAAAACAAAAGCCCGCAGAGCTTGTCTTAAAACAGCGCACGGGAAAATTGAAACGCCTGTATTTATGCCTGTTGGAACTCAAGGTACGGTAAAAGGTCTGACACCCAGACAAATTGACGAAACCGGGGCTCAAATTATCCTCGGCAACACCTACCACCTGATGTTAAGACCCGGATCAGAAAGGATCCGGCAGTTTGGTGGTCTTCATCGTTTCATGAGCTGGCAAAAGCCCATCTTGACAGACAGCGGCGGTTTCCAGGTTTTCTCTCTGGCCGGTATCAGCAAGAAAACGGAGGAAGGTGTCAACTTCGCCTCGCACATCGACGGTTCCAGACACATGCTGACGCCGGAAAAATCCATGGCTATCCAGGCGGATCTCGGTTCTGATATTGTGATGGCCTTTGATGATTGTCCACCCGGCGATGCCAGCTATGAACAGGCAAAAGAGGCAACCGAGCGCACCCATCGCTGGGCCAGAAGGTGTCTGGAGGCTTTCAAGGCAGAGAACCAGTTGTTGTTTGGAATTGTTCAGGGCGGCATGTTTGAAGAACTGCGCGAAATGAGTGCAGCGGAATTAAATTCGCTCCCTTTTGCCGGCATGGCCATTGGCGGTCTGAGTGTCGGTGAATCCAAGGACGTTATGTACCGCATTTTACGACATACAGCCCCTTTACTGCCTGACGACAAGCCGCGTTACCTGATGGGAGTGGGTACGCCCGCCGATCTGGTCAACGCCGTTTCGGCAGGCGTGGACATGTTCGACTGTGTCATGCCCACCCGCAACGCCCGCAACGGACAGGCTTTCACGCACACAGGCACGCTCAACATCAAACAGGCTCGTTTCAGAGAGGATCAGGCACCTCTCGATTCAAGCTGTTCCTGTTACACCTGCAGGACCTTTACACGAGCCTATCTTCACCATCTCTACCGGGCCGGAGAAATTCTCTCATCTGTCCTGATGACACTCCACAACATCAGTTTCTACCAAAAGCTGATGCAGGATGTGCGAAACAGTATTGAAGCTGGTGAATTTCACACATTACAACAAGAAATAATCAAACAGTACGGCGCTATGGATATCGCCGACTGTCTGGAGGAAAAATGAACTTAAACGGTATTCTGTTAGTAGCCGGTCAAGAAGCGGTCAAGCAGCAAACGGAGCCATGGTATGGAATGATCCCCTGGCTTGTCCTCTTCGCCTTGATGTACTTCTTCTATCTGAGGCCCAACTTAAAGCAGCAGAAAGAGCAGCGTAACATGCTCAGCAACCTGAAAGCAGGCGATAAAATTATCACCAACGGCGGCATCTGGGGAGACATCGATTCTATCGACGATCAACGTATTCGCTTGAAGGTGGCCGACAAGGTCAAGATAACCATAAGTAGAAATTGCGTTCACGCCTTGCAGTCAAAAGTAACGGAAACAGACAAAAAATCCTGATCGATACCGGAACCGGACTGAGACGGGATACACGCTCGCACTTATCGCCGCTGTTCGGCCCGTTGAATTGGGTTTGAACGATTGCCATTCCACAGTGAAAAGCGTTCTTGGCTTTTGTCATCACGTTATGCTAGACTGTGCGTCACGTCTGGAATCAGGTTGCCTGGGAGGCTGTCCGAACATCAATTTCTGGAAAACCCAAATTTACTTCAAATCCTACTGCGGGAAGTCAGTTTACTGCTGCGGATTTGTTCTTGATTAAAAGACACTGATTTGGACCCTCCTGACTTATGATGAGAGATTCCTGGTACAGATCGCCTCTTGATCTGTCAATTTGAGGAGAACTAAAAAATGAGATTTCGTTGGATCATTATCCTATTGGCCATTCTCTTGAGCCTTTTCCATTTATTTAAAACGGCTGAAGGAGAAGAGGGCTATTTTTCCAAAGAACTGAATATTCGCTACGGTTTGGACTTACAGGGCGGCATTTTCATGCAGCTGGAAGTCGATACCGATGATGCCGTCCGCCAGTACATAGAAGAGCAGGCCGGCAGTATTAAAGTCAACTTGGAGACATCGGACTTCAAAGTGGGTGCTTCTACGCCGTTTCCCGCGGAAAAAAAGATTCTTTTAAAAGATGTTCAGGCTCCGAAAGGGGAAGAATCGGCTTATGAAAAAATAAAGGACGATTATGTCAACTGGACTGTCAATCAGACCGATGAAGGCATAACCATGTCACCCAAGAGCGGCTTGATAAGCAATGTACAGGAGCAGGCTATCAGCCAAACGGTAACAAAAATTCAGAACAGAATCGATGAATTGGGCGTTACCGAACCCATCATCACCCGCGCGCTGAACTCCAACAGAATTATTCTCGAACTGGCGGGCGCCGATGACGTTGAACGCGTGCACAACATCGTCAAAGAGCCCGGCAAACTGGAATGGCGTATGGTCCATCCCGGTTCGACAACCGCTCTTACAGAAGCGGAACTGCTCGCACCCTACAACGGTGTCGCTCCCGAAGGCACGAAGATCATCAGAAATATCAGTCGTCCGGGTCAAACAGCTTACTCGCTGGTTGAAAGTGTGCTTTTAACCGCATCCAATATCCGCGATGTATATCACTCCCGCGACCGCAACGGCATGCCCGCTGTCGGTATCACACTGGATCGCTCGGGCTCCGAAATTTTCTCGAAAACCACCGCTGACAATATCGGTAACAACCTGGCCGTCGTTTTGGATGGAAAAATTATTTCAGCACCTGAAATTATGGCTCACCTTTCCGATCCACGCTTCATCATCCAGGGTAACTTCACAGACCGCGAAGTAGGTGACATGGTTGTCAAGATCAAGTCTGGCAGCCTGCCTGCAGAAGTCAGAATTCTCGAAGAACGCGTTATCGGTCCCACACTCGGTAGAGACTCCATCGAGCAAGGCGCCAAAGCGGCTGCTCTGGGTATCATTCTGGTTGTCATTTTCATGTTGGTCTGGTACCGCCGGGCCGGTTTCTATTCCGTCCTTGCCCTAGTGCTGAACCTGATCTTCATTCTCGGCATGCTTTCCGCAATCGGCTCCGTTCTCACTCTGCCAGGTATTGCGGGCTTTATTCTAACTATCGGTATGGCGGTTGATGCCAACGTGCTTGTCTTTGAACGCATCAAGGAGGAGCTTAAATCGGGTCTTTCTGTGGTGCGAGCCGTTGATGCGGGCTTCAAAACAGCCTATGTAACCATCATGGACGCCAACATCACCACCTTCATCGCCGCATTCTGTCTCCTTCTGATGGGACAAGGCCCCATCAAGGGATTTGCGGTTATGTTAATGATCGGTATCGTTTCCAGTATTTTCACAGCTGTCTTCTGTTCACGAACATTCTTCCTGGCTTATCTTGGGAACTCGAAACACAAGAAAGTATCAATTTGGCCCGTGTTTGCCAAGAGTCCAGTTGAATAAGGGTTGAGGTGACTGAAATGAGAAAAATTGATTTTATTGGAAACAGAAAGATTTTTGGCATGGTTTCTTTGATCCTCTTTGTTGGATCAATTGTTTTAATTCAAGTGAAGGGTGTCAAAAAAAATGTCGATTTTGCCGGTGGAACGCAGGTCATGGTTACCTTTGCCGACTCTTCCATCAAAACTAAAACCATTCGCGATTTAGTTGAGCCCATTGATAAAAAAGCAACCGTCTATCACAATGAAGATGACACCAGCGCCTCTTTTACTATCAAGATTAAAAGTCCTGAGGTAGAGAAAGGCAAGGAAGCAGAAGCCTCTCTTGAGAGACTGCACAAACTGGAAGCCGGCTTTGCATCCATTAACAACGACGAAAAGAAGCTGCTGGACTTTGTGAACACCCTTCCGGAAGAAAAAGTCGTTCAAAGCCTGGTCATCGGAAACATTCTGGGTGTTACAGGTACCGATACAGACATCGAATCCGCCTACAAGGATATCTACAGCAAAATGAAAGAGCAGCTGGCCGGATCCAACACCATCGGTGAACTGGCCGGTAAAGTGGCTCCCGAAAATGCGGCAAAAATGGAGCAAGCCCTCAGATTGGCATTCCCATCCGTCAACAGGGTCACCCGCGATCTCTTTAACGCAACGCTTATCAAGTTCAATCCACTCAACAGGGATCTCTCTGCGGATTATCTGGATATAGCCGATCAGATCGTCGCCTACAGAGAAGGTCACGACGACTTTGTAACAGATATGAACGACCTCACCGCCAGCCTGAAGGTTCAGGAAGGTGAAGACGCTGAAAAGCTGAACGACTTCTTAAAAGGACACTTCACACTGGGTTCCTACAACATCACGTCCAATTCAACCTTCTCGCCTTCTATTGCGGCGGAGCTGCTCAGCAAAGCCTGGGAAGCCATTTTGTTTGCAATCATAGGAATTCTGATTTACATCAGCATGCGTTTCACAATGGGTTACGCGGTAGCCTCTGTCGTGGCATTGATTCACGATGTCGTCATCGCCTTGGGTGCCTTCTCTCTGGTTGGAGCTGAACTCTCCAATCCGGTTGTAGCAGCTTTCCTCACCATTGTCGGTTACTCCCTCAACGATACCATTGTTGTCTTTGACCGCATCAGGGAAAACATACGCAATCACAGAAAGGCCGAGCTGCCGGTTGTGATGAATAACTCCATCAACCAGACACTGAGCCGTACCTTGGTTACTTCACTGACGACGTTCATGGTGGTTATTGTTATTTATTTCGGAGCCAATGTGACGTTGAAAGACTTTGCATTCCCTCTGCTGATCGGCATTATCGTGGGTACCTATTCTTCCATATTCGTAGCCAGTCCGGTCTTGCTTTTCTGGAGTAAAACCATTAAACCCATCAATAAAGAGAAATAAATCTGGATCTTTTTCTTGAATTTTTGACACAGAAGATTCATATTGTGAAAGCGGGACTTGTGGCGTTTGCACCTGAGTCCCGCTTTTGTCTATCTTCTGAACAGTTTCCCAGAGTATCGTTTGAACAAGGCATTCCTTTTTCAACTGACTTAATGGTGCAGAACCACATCAAATGATAAAGACTGCACACCATAAACCATTCATTAGAAAGACAAAAGACAACACATACGGTAGCGAGTTATGGCAGATATAAAAGAACGCGTTCTCAAAGCACTAAAAAGTATAGTTCCATGGAGTGATAGAGAAAAAATGATTCGCTATGAGGATATTGAGAAAGAAGTCCTTAAACACCATCCCGATGCGGATATTCAATATTTGGCTTCTGCCTACGCGTTCGGAGCACAGCATCACCATGGACAACTGCGAAAGTCGGGTGAACCCTATTACTCTCATCCCGTCGCTGTAGCCTACATACTGGCTAAAAATGGCCTGGACCTGGAAACCGTTGCTTCCGGTTTCCTCCACGATGTGGTGGAAGACTGCGAAGAAGTTTCGCTCAAGGACCTTGAAGAGCGCTTTGGTCACAATTTGGCTAAAATCGTCGATGGTGTCACTAAAATCGGAAAAGTAAAGTACCGCAACAAGCTCCACGCTCAAGCAGACAGTTACCGGAAAATGATTCTGGCCATGGCGGAAGATCTTCGCGTTCTGATTGTCAAACTCGCCGATCGCTATCACAACATGCAAACACTGCATCATCTTCCGAAAGAGAAACAGGTTCGCATAGCCCGTGAGACGATGGATATTTACGCGCCCCTTGCCCATCGGGTCGGCATGAGCCACTTCAAGTTTCAACTGGAGAAACTGGCCTTTTTCTATATCAACCCGGAAGTCTATGTGGACATTGAGACCAAAGTCAATGAACGCCACTCCAAAGCCAAAGCCAGAATCAATTCAACAGAAAAGAAAATCATTAAACTCCTTGAAGAACACAATATCAAAGCCGATGTCAAGAGCCGCATCAAGAGTCTGTATTCCATTTACAAGAAGATGAAGAACAAGAAAACCGGACTGGATGGCATTTACGATTATTACGCCTTTCGTATCATTGCAGAAAGCGTTTCCGATTGTTACAACATCCTGGGCAGGCTGCACGGAAGGTGGCATCCCATTCCCGATCGCATCAAGGATTTCATTGCCACACCCAAACCCAATTTATATCAATCCCTGCACACCACCCTTGCCGGCCAGCAGGGCCAACCCTTTGAAGTACAAATACGAACAAAAACCATGGATCGTATCGCGGAAGATGGTGTGGCAGCTCACTGGACCTACAAACAGGGCAGACTGCAATCCATCGGCACCCATAAGTATTCCAAATGGCTCAAGAAGCTCGTTACCGATCGGGATCCCGATATCAAGGGCGTTGACTACATTGAATCCATAAAAGGCGATCTGGTTCCAAATGAAATTCTGGTTTTTACCCCTACGGGAGAAATAAAAACACTGAAGTCCGGAGCCACGGTTCTCGACTTTGCCTATCATATCCACACCGATTTAGGTCACAGAACAACGGGTGGAAGAGTGGATGGCGCTCAAGTAGGAATGAGGACCAAGTTAAAGAATGGCCAGACCGTTGAAATTCTAACCAGCAAAAAACAAAAGCCATCAGAAGAATGGCTCTCCTTTGCCGTTACCAGCTCGGCACGATCGAAAATACGGAATTGGCTGAACTCAGAAAAACGCCATAAATCCATTGAAATAGGACGCGCTCTTTTTGAAAAAGAAATCAAGAAGATGAAAATTCCACTCAAAACCGTTTCCAATAAAGTCATCCAGGAAAAACTGGGTGAATTGAACTTCAAAAAAATGGATGACTTCTATTCTGCCATCGGTTTAGGAAACATGACGCCCAGACGCGCCATCCTACCTTTTGTTCCAGAGGAAATTCTGGAAAAAACGCCCAGCAGTCAGGAAGTGCGGGAAAACCGCATTAAAAAAGCGATCAGCAATCTCACCAGGCATTCCAAGCAGCAGGTCATTGTCAAGGATCTCAACGATGTGCTGGTCTTTTTGTCCACCTGCTGTAAACCCATTGAAGGGGATCCCATTTGCGGCTACATCACCCTGGGAAAAGGCGTCGCCATTCACAGGAAAGACTGTAAAAGCCTCAAAGATCCCAATTTAGACAAGGATCGCCTGGTTGAAGACGTCCAATGGGGCAAGATGGACGATACCCAATACTTCAACACGCGCCTGGTGATTCACACAGAAGATCGGCAGGGAATGATTGCGGATATAACCAATAAAGTGGCCTCCATGAAAACCAATATCAAGGACTTTGAAGCTCATACAGACTACGATCGAGGTCTCGGTGTCATTGTTCTGGTGGTGGAAGTTCAAAGCGTGGAACACCTCAAAAAGCTGTCCTCTGCCCTGGAGCAGATAAAAGGCGTCATAAGCGTGGAGCGGCGTGTGTAGGTTGCGTTGCAAACTGAAACGCTGCAAGGAAATTAATTGCGGTCTTCACCGTGCCATACAGCTGTCTGTTAATTCCTTTGGATTGCGATTCTTTTCTGGCCAGACCCGGAAGACAGGGTGTTCTATTGTGAAATGAGATCTTTGGAGTCACAACATGAAACAAGCAAAGTCAATAAAGCGGCTTTGAAAGAGGAAAACGAGAAAGCAAGTAATTGCCTAAGCCAATTTTTTTTTAAACCAGCGTTGCCAAGCTCTTTTTCCGCGGCTTGTGCTGCTAGAATAACCTCGCAGTGAAACGATTGAAGCAACCAAAAGGATGATCCTATTGCGCAAAACATACCAATTTGTACTGTACGCTCTTTTCATTCTTTCAGGAGGATTCTCATTGACAAACACCAGACCCGAACTTCCAAACCGGAAAACCATTGAAAAGCTTCCACCTGATGGCGGTCCCCGCTACAACAGGCTCATTTTTGAACAAAGCCCCTATCTCCTGCAGCATGCCGCCAACCCGGTAGATTGGTATCCCTGGGGAAAAGAGGCCTTTGAGGCCGCGCGAAAAGAGGATAAGCCCATCTTTCTTTCCATTGGCTATTCCACCTGCCACTGGTGCCATGTCATGGAACACGAATCTTTCACGGATGCTGAAGTGGCTGAATTGCTCAACAAGTGGTTTATCTGTATCAAGGTGGACCGCGAAGAGCGGCCCGAAATCGATCACATTTACATGAGTGTCTGTCAAGCCATGACAGGTCACGGCGGCTGGCCATTGACCGTCTTGTTGACCCCCGATTTGAAACCCTTCTTTGCGGGAACCTATTTCCCCAGGGACAGTTACATGAATCGGATTGGCATGATGGATCTTTTACCCCGGCTTCACGATACGTGGACCAGCAAACGCTATCGCGTCGAGCAGTCGGCCAACCAGATTTTAGACGCTGTTTTCAAAAAGGATGCCGGTTCACAGGAGCTCCTGGATGAAGAGGTCTTTGAGCGCGCGTTTGAGGGTTTCCAAAAGAGTTTTGATATCCCCAACGGCGGATTTGGGCAAGCGCCCAAGTTCCCCACTCCGCACCAGTACCGCTTCCTCTTGCGCTATGCCAAGAGAAAAGAAAACAAACAAGCCCTGAACATGGTCACTTCCACTTTGAGAAAAATGCGACAGGGCGGCATTTTCGACCAACTGGGTCTGGGTTTTCACCGCTATTCGGTGGATGCCGAGTGGCTTGTGCCCCACTTTGAAAAGATGCTCTACGATCAGGCGCTGCTGGCCATGCTCTACCTTGAAACCTATCAAGTGACCACTGATGCGTTTTTCAAGCACACCGCTGAAGAAATTTTCGAATACGTCATGCGTGATCTCACCCACCCGGAAGGCGGTTTTTTGAGTGCCGAAGACGCCGACAGTGAGGGCGTGGAGGGGAAGTTCTATGTCTGGACAGACAGCGAAATAAAAGCGCTCACCAGTCCGGAGGACGGCCAGTTCATTGCAGATATCTTTCAAATTAAACCCGAGGGCAATTACCGCGAAGAATCCACGCACCAAACCAATGGAACCAACATCCTGCACATGGCCCAATCATACGCTGAACTGGCACAGAAGTACAACATGCAGGACGAACCATTCGCGAAGCGGGTTCAAACCATCAGGAAAACGCTATTCCTGGCCAGAAAAAAGAGAGTTCACCCCTTCAAGGACGACAAAACTCTGGCCGACTGGAATGGTCTCATGATTGCGGCTCTGGCTCGTGGATACCGGGTGACAGGTAACGAGACTTATTTGAAAGCGGCCCAAAAAGCGGCGGCCTTTGTCTGGAATAACATGCGCAATCAGGAGGGCGGTTTACTCCGCAGGTACCGAAAGGGACAAGCGGGATTACAAGCTGTGCTGGAAGACTACGCCTTCATGATTTACGGCTACATCGAGCTGTATCAGGCCACCTTCAAGCTGGACACGCTTGAAAAGGCCATTGAATTGATGAATTACAGTATCGACCTGTTCTGGGACCCAAAAGAGGGCGGCTTTTACCAAAGCCAAAAGCAACCCGATCTGATTGTGCGATTAAAGGAATACTACGATGGAGCCATTCCCTCCGGTAACTCCATGCAAATCGACAACCTCCTGAAGCTAGGTCACTTGACTGGAAATCGGGATTACCTATCAAAAGGCCGCGCGACACTGGCCTCGTTTGCGCAACAAATCAAAGCCTATCCTGCGGGCTACAGCCAGGCTCTTTGTGCTCTGGATTTCGAGTTGGGACCAACGCGCGAAGTGGTTTTTTCGCTCGCAACTGAAAACGCAGAGTGGATTGAAATCAAACAGGCTCTGGGCAGGCAATTCCATCCGCGATCCGTTTTCCTGTTGCGAACGGAAAAGAACCGGGAAAACCTGGCCAGGCTCAGTCCCTTCTCTCAGTTTCAAGTGGCTGTGGATAACCAGTTGACACTTTATTGCTGTGAGGGATTCAGCTGTCGCGCACCTCAAACAGATGCTCGTCTATTTCTCGAAGCACTGAGGTAATGAGAGCAGCTTCCCGCTGCTCCCAACCTTACTGCGAAGATGATTGACCGGGATCGGGTTATTTGTTATACCTTGTGATTCAGGTAACTCTTCAGCATGGTATTGAATGGGATCCTGAATAAAAGGCGGGCAGACTTCTACTGTCTCTGCTGTTGTAAACATTGTTATTGGAAAGCACGTACCACCATGGTGACAATTGATTCCCTCACTGATGAGGAAGTAGTCGCGCGAATAAAAGCTGGCGAGGTCGATCTCTTTGAGATTCTGGTCCATCGCTATCAAAACAGGTTAGTCAACTACATCTACCGCATGATTAACCAGAAGGATACCGCTATGGAACTATGCCAGGAGGTGTTCCTGAAAGTATTCAAATCGCTGAAGCAATACAATCCGGAATACAAGTTCACAACCTGGATCCATCGAATTGCATCCAACGCCACCATTGACTGGATCAGGAAGAAGAAACTCCCCACCTACAGTATGGAATCGGC
Source organism: Acidobacteriota bacterium (assembly GCA_002747255.1). GTDB lineage: Bacteria > Acidobacteriota > Holophagae > Acanthopleuribacterales > Acanthopleuribacteraceae. The sequence continues at coordinate 71,373 of PDUC01000036.1, forward strand.
TGTCAATGAGGACACACCAACCCTGGAACACCAATTGAAATCAACCGCTCTCAACCCGCAAGAAAGCCTGGAAATGAGTCAACTGAAGAGTCGAATTATGATAGCCATCGATGAATTGCCAATCATCTACAAGGAATTGATTCTTCTCAGACACATCAATCATCTGAGTTACGACGACATTGCCAAAGCGGTTGATTTACCGCTCGGCACGGTCAAGAACAGAATATTCAGGGGGCGTGAAATGCTCAAATCCGCCTTAGCGGAAGAACTGAAAAGGAGGAGCCATGGTTGATCAAAGAAAAGACCCACAAATCATGCCGGAAGACGACCCGTTCATTGAAACACTCGACCAGCTCCCCATGATCCAGGTTCCTCCCGTCATGCTGCCCAATATCATGAAAAAAGTAATGGACGAATATATCAGGGATCAATTCAAATCCGTTCACGTTCCCCTCTACACGTTGCTTTTGGCCATGGCGTATTCTGTTCTCAACCTCTTTTCCCCTTCAGATCTCCCCTGGCGGGATTTACTGGAAAAGCTATTGTCTTCACCTGAAAGTGGTCTTCTAAACGGCTTCCACTTTGTCTTCAGCATTTGCTGGAACCTGATTGCTGATGCACACCTTCGTTCCCTGCTGCTGGCAGGCCTGCCCCATTTCCTCGGCTTGATTCTCATTTTAGCTTTCGTTTTTGTGGGTGTAAGAAAATGGATACGCTCCCTGCATCGGCCCGTGAAAACAAGTGAGGACTCACCATGAGATATTCACCACTCATCGTACTTGCGGTTTTCAGCTTTGCGCTCAGTCTGACTGGCTATTCTCAGGAACTCACGCGTATTGATATTCCCTTTGACAAAGAGCTCTCTCACGGTTACTTTACCTATAAGAAAAACCTGCATATCGAGGGCGGCATTGAAGGCGATGTCTTCTGCCTGGGTGGGCGCACCACTGTTACAGGCCGCATCGAGGGCAATATAACCATGGTCAGCGGCACTCTTGAAGTCGCTCCGGAAGCTAAAATTACCGGCAAGATCATTACCATCGGCTCTCCGTTTATCGGCCCCAAATCCATATCTGAGTGGTATGACATCAGCATGAAAGATACCTACTATCCTGAACACTTAACCACTCTTGAGTCACTTAAACGCTGTATCTTCAGAGTGATGTTCGCCTTCCTGTTCGGCAGTCTGCTGATCTATTTGAAGCCCAAGAACATTCGCACGGCAGGTCTTGAAATTCGGACCGACTGGATACCCACCTTCTTTGTGGGTTCATTCCTTGCCATTGCCTTTATCTTATCTCTGTTTGGAGCCTTGTTCTTCTTTTCAGAACCAATCGGGCCCATTCTATTCGTGGCGCTCAGCTGCGTGATGATGCTTACAGCTCTTTTTGGACTCGTTGCTGTTTATGAGGCTATCGCTTACAATCTGAAAAAACACATTATGAAGAAATGGGGCTTTGTACATGCGTTTTTGGCCGCAGTCCTTCTTTGCGAGTTTCTGTTTATGCTGCCAATCCTGGGCCCGGTCATTCAATTCATTGCCTTCATTTTTGCTGTAGGAACAACCCTGACAACCCGCTTCGGAACCAATAAAGGCTGGTTCACTCAAGCCAAAAAGGTTTGGAGCGCCTGATTGACTTCATCTGTTTGATGCTCTATATTCAAAACCCGACATACAATCAATGAGGGGTTTTAATGGCAGAACACAGCGGCCATAGAAAGCGTTTATGGGATCGTTATTTAGCCCAGGGATTCAAAGACGGTTTTCACCATGACTACGAGAAACTGGAGTTTCTCTTGACTCAGGTTATCCCCAGAAAAGATACGAAGCCGCTTGCAAAGGAACTGTTAGCGCAATTTGGTTCCTTCAGCGGCGTTTTAATGGCCTCTCGAGCTGCTCTGCTTGCGGTAGAAGGCGTTGGCGAACGAACCGCCGGGTTCCTGAGCCTTTTTAGAGAAGTTACCCGAACGCTCAACGAAGAAAAGTTGAGCTCAGGGGATTTACTCAGCAGTCCCGATAAGGTTAAAACGTTCCTGATCAGGGAAATAGGGTGGGAAGAAGCGGAGTATTTTCTGGTCCTGTTCCTGGACTCCCAAAACAGGTTCATTCGATACGAGAGGCTCTTCAGAGGAACCCACGATCGATCGGCTGTGTTCCCACGGGAAGTGGCCAAAGAAGCGCTAGCCTGCAATGCAGCAGGCATCCTCATCGCCCACAATCATCCAAGCGGAAGTGTTTCTCCTTCCCGGGAGGATGTCGGCCTGACGAAGAAACTCGCAAAGAGCCTGTCCACTCTGGGTCTGAAACTGCACGACCATTTCGTTGTAGGAAAAAACGATGTACTGAGTTTGAGGGAGAAAGGTCTGTTTGGTTGAAGTCACAGGCTGTACAAACCGACTGACTTCGCGGTCATTACAGATCGGACACCGCTCGGTCATGGGAAAATGAGCTGCTGCCAGTTCATCTCTGTTTGTTTCGGGTATCCCACCAATGAGCCAGACCTTGTGCGTTCAGGTCGATGTCATTGGCGAGCAAATGCAGACATGCCTCTTCAGACAAGGTCACAGCGTGCTTGCGCAACGCGGTAACCAACACCTTTCCCATCTCTTTTTGCAAATTCACATGTCTGCTTTCAGGACTCTCGTCACCGTGCGCCGCTATGATCTCGAGATACCTGTCGATTAAGTTATGCAATTGAGCGCCCAGTTTCTCCGGTTCACGGGCTCTTCCAAAATGGGTGGGGTAAATGGCCTCGGGTCGATACGATAAAATGTGGTCAATGGTATTTCTCATGGCCTGGGGGTCAAAGTGAATGGGAGTGGTGGTTGGCAGAATGAACTCGCCCTGTTGGGTATCAAAATCGCGATAGGACAGCCCAAAGGCATCTCCGGTGAAAAAGCCCCGGCTCTTCTCATCCCAAATGGCTATATGATGCTTGGCATGGCCGGGTGCGTCGATAAAGAGCAGTTTCCGGCCATTGAAACTCAGAGTCATCTCATCTTCGGCTGTTAAGACTCTTGACTCTGGAACACCTGAAATGTTGCCGTAAAGCTTTACAGCGTTTTCCTTGCCAAAAACGGCATAGGTTCCCTTAATTAAAACACTTGGGTCGATCATGTGACGCCTTCCCCTGCCGTGGACAACCAGCTCCGCGTTGGGACAAGCCTTCATAAGAGCTCCCGCCCCACCCGCATGATCCAAATGAATATGCGTCAAAATGATGTAACGAACTTTCTCGGCACACAAGCCCTTTTCCTTGAGTACCTCCATAAAGCCCGGAACGGAATAATTGGTGCCGGTATCGATAAAGACAGCTTGGTCTCCTTCAACAATTAAATGGCTGCCCGCAAACTTGGGACGGACATATTGGGCATCGATCGCTGTAATACCAAACTCATAGGGGAAAGATAAAGTACTCATTGGTTCATCCTAAATGGCAACTAACAGAGCGGCAATGGTCATTCCGCCAAACACCAGCGAGACCACACCGTTCATGGTAAAAAAAGCCATATTCACTTTTGAAAGATCATCACCTCGAACCAGGTAGTGCTCGTAAAACAAGGTGACTCCCACGAGAACCAAACCCGCCCAGTAAATCCACATAAAGCTCAACAGGTAACCAAATCCCATCAGCAAGATAAAAGTGAGCAGGTGCAGGAAACGCGAAAGACAAAGACTGTTGGAAACACCGATGATGACGGGAATAGAATGTAGCTTGTGCTGTCGATCAAAAGCCTCATCCTGGCAGGCATAGATCACGTCAAAGCCCGCCGTCCAGAACATCACAGTGACACCCAGCAGGACGGGAATCCAATCCAGGGTTCCTGTCACCGCGACCCACGCGCCCACGGGCGCCAGACCCAGAGCCAGACCCAACACCAGATGACACAGAGGTGTAAACCGCTTGGTATAGCTGTAGCCAAGCAGAACCAGCATCACTACTGGTGAAAGAACCCATGACAAAAAGTTCAGAAAGTAGCATGCGGCAACGAAAACAACTATGGAGCCGATGGTGAACGCGAGCACATACGACTTGCTGAGACGTCCGGCGGGTATGCTTCGAATTTGGGTGCGCGGGTTCCTGGCATCGATTTCCGCATCCAGATAGCGATTAAAGGCCATGGCCGCCGACCGGGCCGAGACCATGGCAACCAGAATCAGGATCAGTGTTTTCAGATCGGGTATGCCATCTGCCGCCAGGAAAGCACTTACCAGAGCAAAGGGAAGTGCGAAAACGCTGTGCTCTATTTTGATCATTCTGAGGGTTTCAAAAAAGGCCTTCAAGATTGCCACCTCTTGATTTTGGTATCGGGTAAACCAATGTGATCGAGAATGCGATCAACCACCCCGTCAACCACTTCTTCAACACAAGCGGGTCGATGATAAAAACCGGGCGAGGCCGGCAGAATGAGGGCTCCCGCTTCGGTGAGTGCGGTCATCGCTCTCAGGTGAATGAGAGAGTAAGGCGTTTCTCGCGGAACCAGAATCAACTTTCTGCGTTCTTTAAGTTGAACTGCCGCTACCCTGTGAATCAGGTTTTCCGATATACCGCTGGCAATCTGGCAGAGTGAAGACATGCTGCATGGAACCACAATCATGGCATAGGTGGGCGTTGATCCGGATGAAACAGAGGCCGCCATGTTCGTTTCCTCGTGAACGGTCAATCCAGCTGAGAGATCGTCCCAGGTTTTGCCTGTTTCGTATTCCAGAACAGACCGCCCATGGCTGGAGCTGATTAATTCCAAACTCAGATCGGAATTCCGAAGACGCTCCAGACAGCGTTGAAAGTAGATCGCTCCCGAGGCTCCCGTCAGAGCCAATACCATCCGCATCAGTTCAACACGTGAATGGCTGCGCCCTTGGCTTTTTTGGCAGCTTCCATCAGCGATTCGGTAAGCGTTGGGTGAGGATGAATGGTCAACGAGAAGTCGTCGAGAAAAGCGCCCATTTCAATGCCTAAAGTGGCTTCACCAATTAAGTCACTGGCGTGAGGTCCCACAATGGCGACTCCGAGCACTTCCTCAGTTGTCTTTTCAGCAACCAGTTTCACAAAGCCCTCTGTGGTGTTTTGCGTCTTGGCTTTGCCAAGGGCCGCAAAGGGGAATTGCCCAACCACAACATCGAGACCCTTTTCTCTGGCTTCAGCTTCCATCATGCCGACTGCCGCAATCTCGGGATCGGTAAAAACAACCGCCGGACAGACTTTACTTTGATCCATAGCGGCATGACCCGCAATGACTTCGGCTGCTATTTCTCCCTGATAAGAGGCGTGGTGGGCAAGCATGGGTTGACCTGTGACATCACCGATAGCGTAAATGCCGGGAACATTGGTTTTCATGTGCTCATCGATGGCAATGAAACCCTGCTCGTTGACGGCCACTCCCGTGTTCTCCAGGCCAAAGCCCCTTGAGTTGGGTTTTCTTCCCACACTCACAAAGAGCACATCTGCCTCGATCGTGATCGTTTTGTTTTTCGCGGTCACATCCAGCTCGATACCTGTTTCCGTTTCCCTGTAAGCTTCAGCACGTGCATTGGTGTGAACCACGAACTTGTCTTTCTTTAACTTTCTCTGCATCAGCTTGATGATGTCTTTGTCAAAACCGGGAAGAACTGTATCCATCATCTCGATTACCGTTACTTCCGCGCCGAGTTTCCTGTAGACAAACCCGAGTTCCAGACCGATGTAACCGCCGCCGATAATGGCCATTTTTCCGGGCACCTCTGTCAATGACAGGGCCGTGGTTGAATCGAGAATGCGGCCGCCTGTCGGGAAGGCCGGTATTTCAATGGGCAGGGAACCCGTTGCGATAATGCAGTTCGTAAATGTTATCTGCTCAACGTTTCCTTCAAGAGTGGTAACATCCATGGTGTTTTCACTGGTGAAATGACCGGAACCCTTTAGAATATCAGCGCCATTTTTCACAACCAGCATTTCAATACCCTTGGTGAGCTGATCAATGGTTTTGTTTTTCCAATTTTGTGTCTTTTCAAAATCGATCCCCTTCAGATCGGCTGTGATGCCAAGTTGATCCATTTTGGAGACGGATTCGTAGGTTTTGGCCGCGTGAATTAAGGCTTTAGAAGGAATACAGCCTACGTTCAGGCACACACCGCCCATGTATTCCCGTTCTACCAGCAGTGTTTCCACACCTAGTTGAGCCAGTCTAATAGCGGCAACATAGCCTCCTGGCCCGGCACCTAAAACAACCGTATGAACATTTCTCATCTCAACCTCCTTGTATTGGGGTATTCTACTTCATGACAGCTTTGGGGTGAACTGCCATGGGATTCTTTTTTGAAAAAGTTTGAGTTTGCTTTTATGAAAACAGGGTACCGGTATAAAAACGCTTGTTACTCGAGGCTGCTGGTACATCAGGAAATGGAGAGAAGCCCAGTCTTGCAGGTGAAAGAGAAAAGACCTTATCGTTCCAGACTGTCACTGAAGCACAATCCCTCACATGCTCTCAGCAACCGTCCTCACCAATTCCATCATGCGATGGACATAGCCTATTTCGTTGTCATACCAAACGAGAAGTTTAACCATGTTTCCCTCTATAACTTCGGTGTTGAGAGCATCGACAATGCCCGAACGTGTATCGTTCAGGTAGTCTACTGAAACCAGAGGGCGATCTTCATACCCCAAAATGCCCTTCAGTGCCCCCTCTGACGCTTCTTTCAGAAGCCGGTTGATTTCTTCCCTGGTTGTATTTTTCTGCATTTCAAACACACAATCACAGAGAGAGGCATTGAGGACAGGAACCCGAACGGCAATTGAGAACAGTTTGCCAACGAGGTCGGGGAAGATTTGAACAATGGCTTTGGCAGAATTGGTTGAAGTGGGTATCAGTGAAAGGTTGTTGGCCCTTGCCCGACGCAGATCCGTATGTCCCGTATCAATAACCACTTGTGTGTTCGTGACATCGTGAATGGTTGTGAACGTGCCTCTTTTAAGGCCAATTTGCTCGTGAAGAACCTTAATGACTGGCGCTACACAGTTTGTTGTACAGGAAGCTGGCGACACCATGTGATGGCGATCGGACTGATATAGATCATCGTTCACACCTACCACAACATTCAGCCCCCCACCTTTTATGGGAGCAGATACCACCACTTTTTCAATACCGGCCTCAAAGTAAGGTTGTAACAGTTCCGGTTTCCTGTGAACGCCCGTGCAATCCAGGACGATGTCGAGGTTCAGGCTTTTTAGAAATGAAACATCCAGTTCTTCTTGTTGAGAATAGGCAATTCGTTTCCCGTCAACAAGCAGGGAGTCCCGTTCGGCTCGAACATCGCGCGTCCATTGTCCGTGCAGAGAGTCAAATTTCAATAAATGAGCCGAACCTTCGGCGTCCGCGTGGGCTTCGTTGATATGGGCTATTTCAAAAACAGACGACAAGCCCCTTTCAAAGGCCGCTCTGAATCCAAGCCGCCCCATTCTACCAAATCCATTGATTCCTATTCTTACTGTCATTGTTCAACTCCCATTCAAATGGACTGATCTGCCTGTATTCAATCATACATGATCTGATTTGTGTTCTACATCGCATTTTCGAATTAATGTACAGACAAATGCCTGTTAGGCTCACCACTGACTTTAAGTAAAGAGAGCAGAAGAGTAAAAAAACATCCTGAAAACCGGCTAATCCACCTGTTCGCGGCTCTATTTCGGTAAATTCAACCGTCCTGTTCCCTATTGCTTTTCTGTAAATGCACTTCATTTTGAAACACTCTATTACTCAAAACAGAAGACTTGGAAGATCATTGAAGAATAATATGTGATCCATTTCACTTTGCATTTCTCAATGTAATTGTTTATTCTTATCCAACAATTGGAGAGGAGTTTTATATGCGCAAATATGTATTCTTGCTATTCCTGTATCTTCCCGTATGGGCACAGATTGAACCTTGTGGTTTTTTTGAAATTAACGATGTACCGGGATTCGATTCTCAGGATTTACATTTCGCCGCTTCACGATGGCATACTTCCGACCAGGAAGCCGACTTTAACTCCGATGGAGCCAATCGCGTTGACGACTTAATTCAAATGATCAATTGTGTCAACGGTCTTTCTCACGGCCTGGCTGGATCGTATTATGGTTTCCATACAGGTGATGGTTCGGAAATCACCTACCCTGATTTCAGCTCACTTCCCGATCCTGTGGTTGTGAGGGCAACTGAAAGGCTCTACCATGAAATTGACAACTGGAATCCATTGATGGACTCTGAAATGCGAGAAAATACGGCAGGTCTCTTTGAAGGTTATCTGTTCGCACCCATAGATGGTGTGTACGAATTTTCAATACTGGGTTATCGAGGAATTCAGCTCTTTATTGACAACCAATGGGTAACCGGTTTTGAAAACGATTGGGTTACATCATCGCCCTACACAGGCCAAGCGAATCTCAGCTATGGATTACATCCCATAAGAGTTGAGTATTTTACTGCGAACCACGCGGGAAGTATCGTTATTCAATGGAAACCTCCTGAAAGTGAATTCAGTGTACTCGATCAAGAATATCTCTACCACGAGACAGTGGACGTTCCCGCTTATGCAAATACGGGACTGGAAAGCTTATTCGAGCCCGCCTCCGGTATGAGGACGACTTCTCAGACCCTGTCGTTATCAGCCTATTTCATGGGTCCGGATTCGGGTATCAGAGTCTTCTCAGGTGGTGAGGAACTGGTACTTCAGGATGGGGTTTGGTCGGCCGATTTGTCACTGGAACCGGGATTAAATGCCATGGATTTCCAAATTGTAGACAGTCAAGGTCGCAGCAAGGAAGTCACTTACTATGTTTACAGTGACACCGAAACCCTGAATCACAACGGGCTGGTAGCCAGTTTGTACGGCGAACAATTTAGTGCCGTTCCCATCCCCAGCATCGATAATCTGCAACCCTTTGCTCAAGTCGCCTTGCCAGGTGCTCAAATCGACGATCCCATGTTAGGTTCAGTCTACACGAGCAATGGGGTTGTTTGCCATTTGAATGGAACCTTGGAAATCCAGCAAGCGGGAACCTATGAGTTCAGAATCACATCCACGGGTTTGTTGAAGTTAAACGGTCACATTTTATGCGGCCTGAGAGGAGAATACCTCGACCAATGGATGCCTTCTTGAAGCATCTACCTTGAACCCGGAAATTATCATTTCCATTTTGAGACAGCCAATATCTGGAGACATCCCGAGAGTGCCATCTACTGGAGCTTCAATGAAGGACCTGAATCACTTATTCCCAACAGTCGCTTCCACTATTCCGACAGCTATTTACAAAACGTTCCTTCTTTTGGTACACCGGATCCCAATAACAGGGTAAGGTCGGGCTTGGTTTCAGAGTATCTGCTCAGGGAAGGTGCGTATTTAAGAGATTCAAGCGGTCGCGATTTTTCTTTAGAGGAAGACCTGAGAGTCCAGCAGCAAGATGTTGGCGGTATTGATATTTCAATAGGTGGAGGCTATTCCTCCGAGCAGTCGGGTACTCATGCCGCTCATGAAATCGTCCAGAACAACGAAATGTCATTTGAGGTTGAATTCATCTGGGAAGGCCCTACACCGGATGACTGGAATACAAGGGGCATATTAACACTGACAGGCCCCTCAGGGTCAAGGAGAGCGGGAATTGCCATTAGAAACCGATACCTCATATTCTATATCGATGACTATGAAGATTGGCAGCTGGATGCTGATGTATCATTGGATGATTTTGTCACTACCTATGAGGGCCAGCGAGTCCATGTAACCGGAACATGGGACGGTAATACAGCCCGTCTTTACCTGAACGGTCAACTTGTCAATTCCAGGACAACACAGTGCCGAATCACACAGTGGGATAAAGTTATCTGGATGTCCCTGGGAACACCTACGCCTTTCTGGAGCTGGAGTGATCCAAATCCGAGTGACTATAGTTTCCACGGCAAGATTTTAATGGGAGCAGTCTACAATCGACAGCTTTCCAGCTCTGAAATTCAGACCAATTACCAGACAAATCAAACCCTTATCGCGTCTCCGGTGGAGCCTGTTATCTCCAAAGCCGCCTTCCCGCCCACGGGAACCACGCAAGCCGAATTGGAAGAAGCTCATCATATACTGAACAGGTTGACCTTCGGTCCCGATCAGGCTTCCCTGGAGAGCATTTTATCAATAGGTGTGGATGCCTGGATACAGAAACAGTTAAATCCTGATGAAATAGATGATTCCAGATTGGAAAATTTCATGTTGAATAAAAACTTCAAACAGGCAACCTCCTACAAAGGCTTTGTAAATGAGATGCTCTATCGATCGGTTTACTCCGAGCGACAGCTTCAGGAAGTCATGACCCAATTCTGGGAAAACCACTTTAATACCGAACTGGACAAAGTAGACTCCTCTCGAGAAGAATGGCTTGAAAATAATTTGTTCAGAACCAACGCCCTTGGACAATTTAAAGACCTTCTGATGTCCTCGGCAACGAGTTACCCTATGAACACCTACCTCGACAATATCTACAACATAGTCGGTTCTCCCAATGAGAATTATGCCAGAGAAATACTTGAGCTGCACACCTTTGGTGTCAACAATGGTTACATTCATGAAGATATT
>PDUC01000094.1 GCA_002747255.1 Acidobacteriota bacterium
TATCCGAGAATCGGTTCGAAGACAGATGTTAATTCCCCGAAGTTACGATTTTCATTCTTTGTTATGGCTGGAGGTTGTCTGATCCAGCCATGCTGGTTTATCCGAAATATGGTTTGAAAACAGGCGTTAGTGTCCTGAAGTTCTGTGTTTCATTCCTTATTGTGGCTGGAGGTTGTCTGGTCCAGCCATGCTGGTTTATCCGAAATACGGTTTGAAAACAGGCGTTAGTGTCCCGAAGTTCTGTGTTTCATTCCTTATTGTGGCTGGAGGCTATCTGGTCCAGCCAGCTGGTTTTTCTGCAAAAGAGCCGGCCTTTCTTTACTTCCTGGTCCAGCGATGCTGGTTTATAGAGAAAAGCCGGCTTTTTTAGCCCTGCACTTTGTTGAGAATCTTTGTCAAAACCTCTTTTTTGGTCAGATTGGTCGTATCAATAAAGATCGCATCCTCTGCCTTTTTCAGTGGTGCCAGCTTGCGGTTACTGTCATTTTGATCCCGTTGTAAAATCAAGGCCTGCATCTCATTAAAATCAACATTTTCACCTTTTTCGGCAAACTGCTGGCAACGGCGGCGGGCACGGACTTCAAGCTCCGCGTCAAGATAAAATTTCCACGCGGCATCAGGAAAGGGCTGAAAATCGTGATGCCAGCATCGATATCTCCGCCGAGCGTATCCTGTTGGTTATCTCTCTGCCATTGACAATAACCTTTGTATAGCCTGCACTGTCTGCGGCCGGGAAAAGCTCTATTTTTATCTGTTTAAGAGCGGCTGCTATCTGCGCTTCATCTTCAAGGCCGACACCATTCTCCTGCAAATAAAAGGCAACTGCCCTGTACATTGCTCCGGTATCAAGTATCGAAAAACCGGTAGCTTCGGCCGTAAGCAGCGAAACAGTTGATTTACCAACCCCGGAAGGACCGTCAATAGTGATAATCTGCTGCTTTTTGTCAATGGCTGCCATAACCGGACTCTCCCAAACACTTTTCAAACATTTCAACAAAACGGATATTTTC
>PDUC01000001.1 GCA_002747255.1 Acidobacteriota bacterium
AATATCTTCATGAATGTAACCATTGTTGACACCAAAGGTGTGCAGCTCAAGTATTTCTCTGGCATAATTCTCATTGGGAGAACCGACTATGTTGTAGATGTTGTCCAGGTACTTGTTCATGTTGTAGCTGGTTGCCGAAGACGTCAGAAGATCTTTAAAATTGCCAAGGGCGTTGTCTCTGAATACACCATTTTCTATCCATTCTGCATGGGTGGAGTCTACTTTATCCAGTTCGGTATTAAAGTGGTTTTCCCAGAATTGGGTCATGACTTCCTGAAGCTGTCGTTCGGAGTAAACCGACCGATAGAGCATCTCATTTACAAACCCCCTGTAGCCGGTCACTTGTCTGAAGTTCTTATTCAACAGGAAATTTTCCAATCTGGAATCATCAATTCCATCTGGATTTAACTGATTTTGTATCCAGGCATCTACTCCCGATGATAAAATGCTTTCAAGGGAAGCCTGATCGGGGCCGAAGGTCAATCTGTTCAGTATATGATGAGCTTCTTCCAGTTCAGCTTGCGTAGTTCCCGTGGGCGGGAATGCGGCTTTGGAGATAACAGGTTCCACTGGAGACGCGATAAGGGTTTGGTTTATCTGATAGTTGTTGAGTATTTCCGAGTTGGAAAGCGGTCGATTATAGACTGCGCCCATTAAAATTTTACCGTGGAAGGTGTAGTCATTGGGAGTGGGATCTCCCCAGTTATAAAATAAAGAAGGCGATCCAATGGCTAACCAGGAGACTTTTGCCCACTGATCAATTCGGCATTGGGTTGTCTCCGAATTGACGAGTTGACCGTTCAGGTAAAGACGAGCTGTCTGGCCGTCCCATGTTCCAGTTACATGAACGCGTTGACCCTCATAGGTACTGACAAAGTCATCTATACTCAAATTGGTATTTAATTGCCAATCATCGTGATCCACAATAAAGAAAACAAGGTACCGGTTTCTAATGGCCAACCCCGCTTTTCTTGATCCCGATGGCGATATGAGTGTCAATATGTTCCTGGTACTCCAATCGTCTGGTGTCAAGCCTTCCCAGGTGAATTCCGCCTCAAAAGTCATTCCGTTGTTCTGGACGATTTCATGTGTGGCATGAACACCAGACTGCTCGGAGAAATAGCCTCCACCTACTGAAATATCAATTCCGCCAACACCCTGTTTTTCGACTCTCATGTCGTCTTCTAAAGAAAAATTGCGACCGCTTGAATCTCTTAAATAATCACCTTGTCTGAGCAGATACTCTGAAACCAAGCCCGTTCTGACCCTGTTATTATTGTCCGGAGCATCGAAAACAGGTCCACTCTGGAAATAACTGTCCGAATGGTGGAAGCGATGGTCGGGAATGAGTGTTTCATCTCCATCGTTATAACTCCAGTAGATTTCACTTTCGGGGTAATTCCAAGTCTGACCTGTTTCATAATGGAAATGATGGTTTCCGGGTTCAAGGTAAATTGATCCAGTAGGCTTATATTGACCGCGGTACTCACCGTGTCTGCCGCATACCGTCATACCATTTATCTTCAATAAACCCACCGTCTTGATGTTAAATTCATAGGTTCCCCCTTGCTGTATTTCCAATGTTCCGTTTAAATGGCAAAGAGTCGAATTGCCTGTGTAGATGGATCCGAGCATGGGGTCGTCAATTTGTGCCCCCGGCACAGCCACTTGTGCAAAAGGATGTAGATTATCAATTCGGGGGATAGGGGCATTGGAAAATTGCTCACCGTATAAACTGGCTACCAAGCCGTTGTGATTCAAGTTTTCGGTGTCGCTGTAAATATAGTAAGTGACTTCCTTGCTGCGGCCCTGACTGTCGATAATATGGAAATCCATTTCATTTAATCCCGGTTCCAGTGACAAATCAGCCGACCAAAACCCATCCTGCAGCACCAGCTCTTCACCATCAAGGAAGGCTTTGATATTCGAATTCGGACCCATAAAATAAACTGAAAAAGATATGTTTCTGGAATTCGTCCTCGAACCAGAGGCGGGCTCGAATAAGCTTTCCAGCTCCGTACTTGCATAAGAGGGAACGTAAGCTGTCTTGTGGTAGAGATACTCTTGATCGAGTATTCTGAAATCTGACCCACCGGGACGCAGCCATTTAACAACGATACTTCCTAAGTGGTCTGAATTAAAGTGCTCGATTCTTATGGAATGCAATCCGTAGGTGAGATCAGCCGCGCCTTCAAAGGGCGTTGTTATGGCCCAACCGCTTTCAAAACCGGTTATAAGTTGATCGTCAATAAAGAGTTTGATGCCTCGATAGCCAAACAACTGAAAATAATAAGTGCCTTCTCCGGGAGCAAAGATGTAACCTTCAAAAAGAGCTGCTGTATTTGGTCCCATCCCAGAATCCAGCAATGAATTGTAATTATAGGGTTCATGATCGAGTCTTTCAGTTGCCCTCACAACCACAGGATCGGGAAGTGAGCTGAAATCAGGGTAGGTGATTGCCAAATCATCACCTGTATGGAAACCATAATACGATCCAGCCAGGCCGTGGGTCAGACGATTGACACAATTCATCATTTGAACCAAGTCGTCAACGCGATTGACTCCATCGGAGTTAAAGTCGGTTTCCTGTTCGGAAGTACGCCATCGCGTGGCAGCGTAATGCAGGTCATGAGAATCGAATCCCGGTAAACCGTTAATTTCATAAAACCCACAAGGCTCAATCTGTGCCATTACGGGAAGATATAGGAATAGCAAGAATACAAGTGCGCGCATACAAAACTCCTCTCCAATTTTTGATAAAAATATACAATTACATTGAAAAGCGAAAAGTGAAATTGGTCACATATTATCTCTAAGTGATCTTCCGGGTCTCCTGTTTTGAGTAATAGAGTGTTTCAAAAGGAACTGTACTTACAGAAAAGAAATAGGACACATGAATGCTGAATTTATTGAAATAGAACCGTGAACAGGTGGATTAGCCGTTTTTCAAGATGTTTTTTTCCTTCTGCTCTTCTTTACAAAGTCAGTAGTAAACCTAACAGGCATTTGTCTGTACATTAATTCGAAAATACGATGTGGAACACAAAACAGATCATGAAACCTCCCCGGGTAATGCGCACTAACCTTCCCGCTTATCCCCGCCCTACGTAACAGTCTTCCGTACAGGTATGGGACTTTAAAGATATGAGCCTTCTCATCCGACCATCGCGCCTCATGTGCGATTCCTGTTCGTCAGGGCAGCCTTTTGCCTGCGGCTACCTTCAGTTTCCACCTCACGATGGACACGACACCCTTGCCGTCCAGCTAACAATTCCACCTGTCGGGCTAGTAGAGGACTTACTCCTCCAATTGAGTGCGCCCTGCCGGGCGCACTAAAAAAAGGGATGCCTGCAGCAGGCATCCCGGTGGTTTTGGAACAGTGTGTCAGAGCCATCCCGACAAGTTCCATCGGGATGGCTTGTGTTAAAGACACTTTTGGG
>PDUC01000002.1 GCA_002747255.1 Acidobacteriota bacterium
AAAAACCTCGGCAAGACCAGGTAAGACTCAAGGGCTTAATTTTTTTCAGGTGGGAGATAGCTGCCGTTTTGTCGATCTGCCCGGATATGGTTATGCCAAAGTACCAAAGAAAATGCAGCATGCTTGGCAGGAGCTGATAACCGGCTATCTTGAGCAGCGGCAGAATCTGAAATGTGTGGTGGTGCTGATCGATATCCGCCATGAACCGAAAATGCAGGACAGCCAGCTTATTGACTGGCTGCGCAGCCATAATATCCCGGTTATTGCGGTCTATACCAAAACCGATAAGGTTTCAGGCAGCACCCTTGGCAAAAATGCCAGTCGGCTGGATAAAGGGCACTGTATTCAACCGGAAGAGAGAGTGCTGTTTTCATCGCTGAATGGCAGGGGGCGAGAGCAGTTGATCAGTATACTGCAGAAGATGCTTGATCCATAACAGTGGCAATGAAAATCCTTTCTATTGCTGCCGATATGCCGGAGAAGTTCTGGGTAAAATAAGAGTCTTATCCGAAACCCGGTTCGAAGACATCTGTTAGTTCCCCAAAATTTCGTGTTTCATATTTTATTATGGCTGGAGGCTATTTGGTCCAGCCACGCTGGTTTATCTGATTTCTGATAGTCAATGATGAAACATGTTATTTTCGCAAAATAAAATAAAGAGTTGCGGGATTGCCGCCGATACGAATTTTGTCGAGATTTACCGGATACTCTTTTCAACAAAAAATATTTTACAGATGATAAAAGCGTGATAACGGAGGTCGTATAAACCAGATTTTTAAGGAGAAAAGATGAAAAACCTTAAGCTCGGAGTAAAACTGATCGGCGGATTTGCCCTTACTGCAATTATCATCCTTGTCGTTGGCATTGTTTCCCTTTTTGAGCAGGGCGAACTTGACAAGCAAGTGGAATTAATGGAAGAGGACGCGGTTCCAGCTGTTGAGCATATAATGACGATTAAAAATGAGGCCGGAAGTATCGCAACAATCATGCGGACGCTCCTTACCCCTTATGCCACCAGGGAGCAGCGTGAGCAGACCGGGCAGAAGTTGTCAGAAGCGCGAAAAAAATATGGCAGAGCGAAAGATGAGTTTTCCAGGCTCGCCTTTTCTAACACAGTGTCTGAGGAGTGGCAGCAGTTTCTTACCAGCAGTGGTAAGTGGATAAAAGCAAACAATACCGCGACCAAAATTTCAAATGAGCTGCTTGCCACAGGTATACTCAATCCAGAACAGTTAAAGCAGGATATGATCACTTTTGAAGCAGCTCATTATAAATTATTGAACAAGGTAAGCACCATGTTGGCATTTGGCGGTTCCTTTGCCGGAGGGACGGATGCAGGCACCTGCGTGGTGGGAGCGTGGTTAAAGGAAATGCCCAGCTCCAGTTCGGAAATTGTTGCGGCAATGCAGAAGTTGAAACCTGTTCATACCAAGCTGCATCAGACAGTCGGTCAGATCAAGGAGCTGGTTGCCGAGGGGAATATTGCACAGGGAAAGGTGGTGCAGAAAAATGTTCTGCGGCCGCTTTCCAGGCAACTTTTTGCAGGTATCAGTGAAATGCTTACCCTGGCTGATAGCTATCAGAAAAAAATTAAAGAGATGAACAGACTTTTACTGGTCGATGCCGCCCGGTATCAGCTTGATACCTTTCAGGCTCTGGATGATATTGTTGAAAAAGCTGTAAAATATGCGGAAGAAATTGGTGAGAATGCTGAAGCCACCGCCCATACAGGAAGAACGATAACCCTTATCGGTATTACTGTGGGAGTGATTTTCGCTCTGGTTCTGGGCGTTGTTCTGACCCTGTTTATCACTCGACCTCTGTCAAAAGGTGTTGAACTCGCCAGAGTGATGGCTGAAGGGGATATGACCAGAACTCTTGATATAGATCAGAAAGATGAAATTGGCGTATTGGCCGGCGCCTTGAATAATATGGCTTCGAATTTACGTGGAATGCTGGCTGGTATCGGTCAGGAAGTTACCCTGATGGATAATTCTTCAACCCAGCTTGCCGCTATTTCCGATCAGATGGCATCCGGGGCGGAAGATACTGCTGGTCGTTCGAATCAGGTAGCGGCCGCGGCAGAAGAGATGAGTACCAATCAGAACTCGGTTGCTGCGGCAATGGAACAGGCTTCGGTCAATGTTAATATGGTTGCCACCGCAACAGAGGAGATGAAATCAACTATTACCGAGATCTCTGATAATTCCGGGCGGGCAAAAGAGATAACCTCTCAGGCGGTGGAGAAATCCCAGCTTGCTTCAGAGCGGGTTGATGAACTCGGCAGGGCGGCAAATGAGATTAATAAAGTGACAGAAACCATTACAGAAATTTCTGAGCAGACCAATCTTCTCGCCCTGAACGCAACGATTGAGGCTGCCCGGGCTGGAGAGGCGGGTAAAGGCTTTGCTGTGGTTGCCAACGAGATTAAGGATCTTGCCGGGCAGACGGCAAAGGCAACCTTTGATATCCAGGAAAAAATCCAGGGAATTCAACAGGCTACAGGTGTCACCGTAAAGGAAATCAATGAGATCAGCACGGTTATTGCCGAAGTTGATCAGGTTGTTGCCACTATTGCCACCGCTGTTGAAGAGCAGTCGGCGACAACAGGAGAGATTGTGGAAAATGTTACCCAGGTATCTCAGGGAATTGCAGAAGTTAATGAGAATGTGGCGCAAAGTACCGTTGTATCTGCTGAAATAGCGGCAGAAATTTCAGAAGTTAACACCAGCACCAATACGATGACAACCAACAGCAGGGAGGTTAAGGATATGGCGGAAGGGCTCTCGACTGTTGCTGATAAGCTGAAGAATATGGTCGCAAAATTCAAGGTGTGAGAGTAACTGCTCACGCACCCCATCTTTGCACGATCACGATTCCCCGCATAGGTTTACTATTGCGGGGAATTGTGCTTGTTCAAATCTGGAGCACCTGAACAGTTCCCAGCAAAAAAGAGTAATGCCAATACGTTGTTAACCTCGCATGTAATTGCGTGTAAGGGTTTTTTTGAGGCAGATATATTTAGGGGTTCTTAAAAATATGAATAAGGCTCTGATAACAATAGAATAATATATTGCTCTATGATATAATGTGTTGATGCAGACAGGATTGTTATCTGTAAAAACTGCATATAAACACTTGTGTCAGCAGTAGTCGGTTTGCTGCCAACCGCCCTTGAAGGGAAGTTGACCGGAGGGGGCGACAGGTGAGATCAGGCAGAACTGGTCGTTGCGATAATTTCGCCCGGATTTATTGCGATAAACTGGAGTCCTTTTCCAAAGAAGAAGAGATGAATCAACAACTCTCCAAATCCCAGAAGGCAAGGCATGCCATTCGCACATTCAAGATCCTTGCCGACTCTCTGTCTCTGCAGGGGGTTT